>JADJIS010000003.1:0-341785 GCA_016706865.1 Bacteroidota bacterium
TTAAAGAAAAATCCGCATTTCTGCCGGAAATTTTCAGAATCTCGGTGTTTGTGCGGGCTGCCAAAAATCCTTTCGGCGGAGCCGGATTCAGTTTTTATCCCTACAAGGTTTTGCGGTGGAAAGGCCCGTTCTTTCTGATAGTTGCCCTCATTTCCACTGCCTTTTTTAATGGGCAAACATATTTTATAAAATTCTGTTCTTTTTGCAATTGCTGGGATTTATTTCCCCTTATCGACAGGCTGTTCCAGCAGCTTAAATATCCATAACTTTGCACTCAGCCCGGTAGCCTATTTTTATATGATGAACCTGGCATTGTTGTTAGGATTTTGTCAAATGGGTTAGAAGATAAAGACCTTACCCGGAATCCCACACAGCGAAACGTAGAATAAATACTAAAAAACGACATGGACGAAATAAAATTAAACACTATCCGGGAAGCGATAGAAGATATAAAAAATGGCAAATTGATTATTGTTGTAGATGATGAAAACCGCGAAAATGAAGGCGATTTCATCACTGCAGCACACAATACCACACACAGAGATCATCAATTTTATGGCGAACTTGCCGCTCCAGAGGATTGATCTTGCCACCTATTGAAGATCGTTATGAGAGTGGGATTGAGTTTAATAATTTGGATGATAATGCTGCATTGCATTCCGCACCATTCTCTGTTTCGGTGGATCTTATCGGACATGGCGGCACAATAGGTATCAGTTCCATCGATCGGTCACTTATTGTTAAAGCATTAATTAACCCTGAAATAACAGCTAAAGATCAGCTCGCCCGGACATATATTTCCATTAGGTGCAAAAAGGTGGTGTATTAAGAAGGACAGGTCACACAGAAGCGGCTAGATCTCGCCCGTTATGCAGGTTTGAACCAGCGGGAGTTTTAGTGGAGATCGAATGAGGATGGAACCATGGCGCGGCTGCCCGACCTTATCCGAGGTTGCAGAAAACATAAGCTGAAAATTATTCTCTAAAAAGACCCAGTTGAATATCGTCTTCAAAAGAAACGCTCATCACAAAAGAAGTTGCAGTTACCTTGCCCTCAGACTAGGAAATGTTGAATTACTGCCTACACCCAAGCAACAGTAACCGGTGAAGTGCACCTTGGCACAGTAAAAGATAGTCTGGAGATAAGGGATGATGCAGTGATGGTTCGTGTGCACTCTTCCTGTGCAACAGGCGATATCTGGTTCTTGCACGTTTGCGATTGTGGCGATCAGTACATGCCGCAATGAAAATGATGGAAAAGCGGAACCAAAGTGTATTATTATATATGCAGCAGGAGGGAAGGGGAATTGGATTATTAAATAAACTCAAAGCCTATAAATTGCAAGAAAGGAATGGATAATGTGGAAGCAAATTTAGAACTCGGTTTCACCATGGACCAGCGCGATTATGGTGTAGGTGCTCAAATTCCACGCGACCTTGGAATTCGAAAACTGAAACTAATAACGAATAACCCAAAAAGCGGGTAGCTTTAAGGGTTACGGGTTAGAAATTATGGACAATATCAAGATAGAGATTGCCCTAACTCTCACAATGAGTCTTACCTCCTAACCAAGAGGGATAAAATGGGCCACGAAATCCTTTAAGGGTTAAATCAAGCAACAAGCTTTGGTTCCGTGGCCGTAACTTACATTCAGCAATTCGTTCACTGAGATCAGCTCATCCGCGGGTGCGGCTTCAAATGCTACGGGATTGTCGAATACTAAAATCTTTAACGGGTGACTTGCCGCCGTGGTGCCTTAAGCGTTTCGACAGTTTTGCAAATTGTTAATGGTGTCGTGTTACCTGGTTATCTAAGTTTACACTTACAACCCGCTCTACTCCGGTTTGGTCCTTCTGCAGAAGAAAATCAAAACACTTGTTCGTCCAGTTGTATTTGTTGTACAATTTCCAACCGTCGTGGTGACAATACATGTGTTCAAGCGACGATTTGATCGGGACCAACATTTCGCTTTTTAAAGGCTCGTTTTTTAAAAGTGTGTGAAGCATATACCCGTAAATTTTTTGGTTTCTGATTACAGGGTGCAAGGTCACTCGAAAAAAATACAGGCAAGAAAAAATCAGGTCAATTCAACAGAGGGTTTACATAGCAATATCATATCATTTTGATAATCAAGCAATTATCGAAATAATACGTGAGTAAAATTAACATAGAGGATTATTGCCCTCCTTTAAAAATTGGAAGGTAAGCTAAGCCTAGTTAGACTAATGAAATCCGGCTAATTATCCACCTATTTCAGTGTCCCAAACGTTGCCTCTTGCATTTACATTTGAATTATGATGCTGTGCATCGTTCATTTGGATGTTACCATTGTTGTTTGAAGGGTTAGAAAGATACCCAAAGACATAAGAATAGAAAAAAGGATTGCCATAATGTTAAATTTAGAAGGTTAAGTTAATTTAGCTGTTATTTGTATTATTAAAACTGAATAAAAAGTCTGTTACATGCAAATACATGGTGTTAAGGGCTAACAAGTATGCTGACAGATACGATAAGGGTAGTAAACAAAACTGCTGTGTGTATGCTAACAGGTAGTAATTAGTGACAAAAAGTAAAGTCTGTTTATTCTGCCATAAGTAACAAAATTATGAAAAAAATAACTCAACTTATACAAACATTTTCACCTACTGAGATCAGCAGTTTGCGTAAATACTATGCGATAAATAGCAGACAGGACACCATATTAAGAAATAAACTATTTGAAATAACTCTCAAAAAATAGCCCTAAAAGTGACAAGGAAGCCGCCAATTTATGGATACAAAACCTGGTGCGGCCTTTTCTATGTTAAAGAAAAGACTTTATAACGATGCATTAAAAATATTGTTCTGGGGTGAAGGCTCAAAACGATTTAAATCTAAATTTTACGAAAGTAGATATCAAGTTAGGATGATGATTATGGAAGCGGACATTTTACTTGATAGGCAATTAATTACAAGTGCACGAGATGTTTTAGTTAAAGCCGAAAAAATTGCCAATAAATATGAATTAGATGAAGAATTGTTATTGTTAAAGGATTTAAAACAAACAAGAAGAGGACTATCTCGAACTCTTCCAAAATACCTTCAACTTTCCAAGGACAAAGTGCTTCATATAGATGATATAAAAGACAAATTAATGGCAGCAGATTATCAGCGTCAAATAATTATGCCGAATTTGTATGCTGCGAATAAGGATTTAAGCTATATAGAAAAATCAAGAGAGGCAAATAAACTTTTAAAAGAATTAGTAGATAGAAATCCCAATGCAAATATTTTAGCATATTACTACCGAAGTCAAATAGTTTTTTATCACTTAACTAGTGATTATGTTGAAGGTTTAAAGGTTGCACTAAAATATGCAGATCTAATAAAAAATAGCCCTGCGGTTCATTCAAAAGATGCTATGGGTTCTGCGGGATTATATTTATCAAACATAAGTCTGCAATTATATAAATTTGATGACTCAATAAGATATGCAGTAGATCATATGGACTATTTCTATCATGGTAGTCCAAATCAAGTTGGATTATATGAAAATTTATTTGTAGCATATTTGACTACGAAGGAATTTATTAAAGCAGAAGCTCAAATTAAGATCGTAACCTCATTTAAAATCGTTAAAACTGGTAATGTATTTCACTCTAGGTGGATGTTTTTTCGTGCAAATTATGAATTTGCTTTAAACAATTTTAGTGAATCATTAGCCATTTTACAGAAACAGACCACCTTAACTAAAGATAAAGCAGGGTGGTGGTTAGGATATAAAATTCTAGAAATGCTTTGCATAATTGAATTGAAGAATTATGACTGGTTAGAATATAGAACTGAAACATTTAGAAAATTGTTGAGCTGTTCGAACAAAAAACATAGCTAGGCCTAAAATAATTTTAAAATTACTCAAGGCCTTAATAAAAGAGAATTACGATTTCAAGGCAGTTACTAATTTGCAAAAGGAAAATCTCAACTTACTAAAAAAAGGTGAAAGCGATTACCGTTGGGATCCTGATGGCTACGAAATCATCCGTTTCGACACATGGTGGATGGAAAAATTAAAAAACCTGTCAGGAAAAATTAAGTTATTTCATTTCCAAAATACATCCAACTCATTTTCACAAAAGCTTCTTCCTTGTGAATGGTCTGAATGTTTTCCAGTTGCTGGGGAGTTGCAATATCCTGAACTTCATTAAAAGTATTCTCTCCTCAAAACGTATATGTTTTTCCAATTCGATCTGAATTTTTGAAGGGATAAAACATTTGGTGTATCGTTAAATAATTCTTTAAGTTGGCGGTGTTGATCTAGTGCATCTAGAACATGCTGATGCTGATTCCCTAAAATTGGAAAAACTAATTTTCTTCCAATTCGAAATGTTGAATCAAATGTGTTTGGTAAAACCAATCGCAATAATTTTTATTCTTTGCACATCAATACCTTTTGAAAATCCTGTTTTAATTTTCCAGCAGAGCAGGAGAGCCTGATGATGCTCGCGGCTAAGCGGTGCAAGAAATTCATTTCTTTTTATTGGTTTTATGTTCTGCATAAAAAGTGATAATTAAAAAAATATTTATTTATTCTAATGATCTATCTTTAAAAACACCTAAATTCCGTCCCTTCATTTGGAGTGCTTTGCACCAGAATTTTGCCTCCGGTGCTGTTAACAATTTCTTTAACGAGATACAATCCTATGCCCGAACCCTCTATTTCATTTTCGAGGCGATAGTATTTGGAGAAAATGGCTTCCTGTTTGGTGGGGTCTATTCCTATTCCGTTGTCTTTTACAGAAATAACAATAAAGTTATCGTTGCGTGTGGTGGTGATCAAAATCTCGGGTCTTCGGTCGGGAGCTCTGAATTTGATGGCGTTATTCACCAGATTATACACTACAGATCGCAGTTTCCGGCGTGAGTAGGTGATCTCTGATACCTGTATATCGCTTTTTATTTTCACACCAATTGCACTGATATTGTCGTTGAGCGTGAGGCGCACATCTTCTAAGATATGTTCAAAATTGAGCAGTTCTATTTCGGCTTTGTATTTATGTTCGGTTTTGCGGGTTTCGGTGAGCTCACTTATCAGGAGATGCATTTTTTGTGAGAGAGCTGTCTACAATTTTTAGAAGCGATTTGAACTCCTGTTCATCCTCCGGAGTTATATTTTAAACAGCTCAATTGCTATTACAAGGTTGGATAGAGGATTTTGATATCGTGCGAAATGGTATCCAACAGAATTTCGTGGTCAGCTATCAGTTTTTCCTGTTCCTTCAGGTTTTTTATGCGCATGGTGATCTCCACAAAAGTGATAATTACCCCATCGGTCTTGTTGTCGCGCATTTTCACATAAGGAATAATATTCATCTGATACCAACGCAGATCTGTGGTTTGGATCTCCTTCTCCAGAATTTCGTTGCTATCAATTACTTGCTGAATATTTTCGATGATAGAAGGAAAACGGAAGTTGTCTTTTATGTCGTCAATTGGCCTGCCAATATCAGTTTTGGCAAGGTTGAACTGTTTCATTGCCGGCGGTGTAAATTTCTGTAATTTGAGGTTGCCGTCAATAAACAATTGAGGTATAATGGTATTGCGGAAATAATTTTCGAGTTCGTCGTTGTGCTCTATCAGTGATTTTATCTGTTGATTCTTGTCGGTCATTCTTGGTGGTTAAGTGTTCGTGTCTATAGCTCGAACAAATGTAGCAGGCTGGGTGTAAGGAGGCACTTCAGGTCAAAACATACATGTCACTAAGGGTAAAAGAGCTAAGTTTTCATAAATATAGGCAAAAACGGGGATTAAAACATAATTTGGGCCAAAAAAGGGTCTCAAATGCAGCGCAACCACTACCACCACAGCCCTAACATCCACGTCCGCAACCGCTATTACAAGAAAGTAACTTGAAATCCGATGATATAAAGTAAAAAACCAGCGCCGCATTGGAATCAAACATTGACCTTAATAGCAGATTGTGCCTTATTACGATAAAAGGTTTAAATTCGTATCAGATATAAAAAGAAATGACTATTAAAAATTAGTGTTTGGTTGCTCTACATAAGAAAACTGGTAATTTTTATTAGGATGTAGGAACACTAATTGCTAAAGTCAAGGCGTGAGATTTAGCATTCATACATCCGGATATATCAGTGCCTCTATTTTGGAATAATTTAATGCCTAACATCCATTTCTTTTTATACATATTTGAAACAAATTTTGAAATCAATAATTTTTATAACTTAAAATGTAACAATATGAATTCTAAACCCAACGAATCACGCCATCTCCACAAACTTACCTATTTAGTGGTATGTATGTTTACAGTAAGTTATTTACTTAGTATGAATAATGTAACCACGTTTATTTTTTCTGATGGTTTTAAAGGTATGTTTATTTACGATGATACAATTCCGCCTGTTGAGGAAGGAATGCCAGACACAAATGGACTTGTTCAGGAAACGGTAGTAGATGGAATAGATACGGTCTGGTATTTAGGATATGACACTATAACAACGGAATTTGAAGAATTTAAACTTGGAATCCTAGATTCTATAATAACGATAAATTTGGGTTCAACTAAAAAACAGTCACTAAAAGTTTATTCGGATTTGCAACTGCAGGTATTTTTCAAAGGTTGCAAATGCCTAACGACTCTTCTAGTTTAGATCAGTGGCAGTGGATTAGCGATATTCAACCTCAAGTGCTTCGCTTTCCCGGAGGAGCTGATAGTAAGTTTATGGATGTACTAAGTGGACCAGGTTACGGATATGACCTACAAACAATTGTACGCTATTTTGATATGACCGATAGCATTTTGGATTATCCGACTTTAGCTGATGTTTTAGATGATGCTTCAATCGAAGATTCTATTGATAATTGGGTAACTCCTGCAGGAAATTACGTGGACGATTATAAAAAATTCAAGGAATCTTGGAATGAGCAGCAAAATCTTGATTCGACACACAAGTTTATTGATGATTTCATAGAAATGGTCAAAAAAATTGAAGTTGAAAACGGTATAACTGTTAAGGTAGTTTACTGCCTAAATATATTTAGTAATTCAGCTACTCAATGTGGAAATTCCAGTCAAACTGACCCCACCTGAGCAATTTAAACTGACCCCACTTCTGCGGAGCAAACTGACCCCATCTCTGCAATCCAAACTGGCCCCACCTGTTTCATGTTGGACAGGCCCTGCATTTTTGATTTGATTATACTGTTTTAGCACGGTGATTTTTTACTGTTTGCATTATCGTATTATGACGATTCTGTAAACTTAATAAATCATGGCGAATAAAACAATTAGTATGAACACAATCAGACAAATAATGAAGCTTTATTCGCAACGAATGGGCAAAAAGAAGATCGGAGGCCGATTATCTATTTCCAAGAACACAGTAAAGCTGTATATCGATGCCTATCATCGATTACAAAGGCCCTGGGAGGAGCTTTCTCTTTTGACGGACTACGAGTTAAATAAAATATTCAATCCCGTACAAGAGGTTATTGCAAGTAATAAATTACAGCAGGTGTACGATTTTTTTCCAATTATGGAAAAGCAGTTACGCAAGCGGGGTATGACCATTGCTATCCATGCACGTCGATTTTTGGAGGAACATCCCGATACCTATAAAGAGTCACGATTTTACTTCTATTACAGGCAATATCAAAAAAAAGCAAATCCAGTATGCATATTGAACACAAGCCCGGAGATAAGGCTTATGTTGATTTTGCAGGAGTTAAATTACCTTATGTTGATACAGAAACCGGAGAGATAAAACAAGCTGAAATATTCGTTGCTATTTTAGGTTGGAGCCAGTTTGTATATGTGGAAGCAATGCAGGATCAAACAAGTGAGGAATTTATTTTGGCTTGCGAAAATGCATTGATTTATTTTAATGGAGTTCCTTCTGCACTGGTGCCAGATAATCTGAAAGCAGCAGTAATTAAAACAGATAAATACGAACCGGAATTAAATGCAAATTTTAAATCCTTTGCAAATCATTATGGATTTACGGGTACTTGCCTGCACGCTCCCGAAAGCCACAGGACAAAGCACATGTGGAGAATATGGTTAAAATTGTATATAAAGATATTTATACCCGTATTTATGAAACCGGTATTTTGCCTTTGCCCCTGCTCAATGAACAGATCCGGATCTATCTCACTGATTTAAATAATGGATTGCTTACCGGAAAAAATTATTCAAGAACAGAACAATGGACTTTTGAAAAAACAACACTGGATCCGCTGAACACTTCCAGATACGAAATGCGAAAAATGATCCAGGTTACTGTGGCAAAGAATGGTCATGTAAGGCTTGCTGAAGACCAGCATTACTATAGTGCACCGTTTGAATTGATCGGGAAAAATTAAGGTTGCAATACTCCCGTTCATTAGTGGAAATCTTTCAACAATACGAACTTATTGCAACACACAAAAGAGTGCTGAACCCACATCGATACACAACTGATCCAAAACACCTCTCACCCGAACACAGATATCTGACAGAATGGAATCCAACTTTTTTTTTAGATCAAGCACGAGCAATAGATCCAATTGTGGAAAAATATATTGAGCAAGTACTTGCCAAAAGACAACACCCTGAACAATCCTATAAGTCATGTTCGGGTATCTTATCATTTGCAAAACGAGTAGGACCTGCAAGATTAATAAATGCATGCAGACGTGCAATAGAGGTGGGTTATTACAACTATGGGATCATTGATGATATATTGAAAAATAATATGGATGACTATACAGATGAACCCGGCCCCGATAATATGCCACAGCATGAAAACATACGCGGTGGCGATTATTATCAATAAAAATAATGCAAATAAAAAATCAAAATTATTTATTTAATCAAATCAAAAAACAAAAAAACAATGCAGGAAATGTTAACCAAAATGAAGTCCATGCGCCTTCTGGGAATGGCACAAGCCTTCCAATTATCAATGGAATCAGGTAAGAACGAAAAGTTTACCTCGGATGAAATGGTCACTCATCTGATTGAATCGGAATGGGACGATAGACATAACAGAAAAATGAATCGGACAGTGAAAGATGCCCGGTTCCGTTATAAAGCAAGCATCGAACAAATTACTTTTGATGATAATCGGGTAGATAAAAACCAAATACACCGATTGGCTGATTGTAATTTTATTAAACGCCATGAAAATATTATTATTACCGCATCAGGTATCGGAAAAAGTTATTTAGCATCAGCAATTGGTCATCAGGCATGTTCAATGGGTTATCGGGTTCTGTATCAACACAGTGCGAAACTCTTTGCACGAATGAAAATAGCAAAAGCAGACGGGTCTTATTTAAAAGAGCTGTCTAAAATGGAAAAACAACAATTATTATTGATAGATGATTTTGGAATACAACCACTTGATGCGCAAAGCAGGTCAGCATTAATGGAAATCATTGAGGATAGGCACGGAAAATCATCAGTAATCATAACATCACAAGTGCCGGTAAGTGGCTGGCATGATATCATCGGCGAACAAACCATTGCAGATGCAATTTTAGATCGGATCGTGCACGATGCACATCGGGTTGAAATGAAAGGTGAATCATTAAGAAAAAAAGACACCTGGAAGCGGAAGAAAAATTTGATTTAAAAAATTAAAACTAACTTAGCCAAACATTGCAAAAAACAATTATTAATAAATCAAAAATGAGAGGCAACTTTGAGGGGTCAGTTTAGATTGCAGAAGTGGGGTCTGTTTGGTTGGAATATCCACTCAATGTGCGGATATTGTAAAATATTTACGAGATTCGTCTATCAATCATATTTATCCTGTTAATGTGATCGGCGTAGAAATGGGTAACGAACCATATTTTGACTATGCTCAATTAATGATGGGGTGGGAATCCTTTGAAGATTACTGGGATTATCTCAATGGAATTAATAGTGTTGACACAATTTTTGAATATGTATTAGGAGATTCAGTATGGAATAATCATGATTTTATAGGTGCATTTAAAAATAATCAATTTTTTCATTGCCCCATTGGAATACCTGCCGAAAATTTGAAAGATTCAGAATACGCTCTCTTTTCTCCAAATGGAATAGACGATGGAACCAGAAGCATAGATGAAGATTGGAATTCAAAGCTGAGAGAAAAGTATAGTGCAAAAGAGAATATTACTGGTGTGCCATTTGCTAAACGGTATGCATTTGATGCGGTTATTCTGCATCCGCATTTATGACGGACATAATTGGGAACATATCCCTCTGAATAATCTGGATTCCACCTACGAATGCAATTTAGATGACACGATTTCAACGAATGATGAGAGGCTTTTTGATACTTATGATGAACGGTTAGAAGTAACATTTGATACTATTGGAATCAATTTTAGAAAATTTCTACAAACCCGATATAAAGAATCGTATGACGTCCATCGAGACACTTTATTATTTTACCCTGGAGTGCCACACCAAAAAGATTTATGGGTAACAGAATGGAATTTTAAAGATCAAGGTAATTACAGAGATGGTCAATTAAATAGAATTGGTGTTGTTTCTCATGGATTTATGCATGGGTATATTGTTTTTGAATGGTTTTTGAAAGACATTAAACTTAATTATGATTCTGATTACCAAACTGGATTTCACACTCTTTCGACTTTCCATAATTTTGGAGGCGGGGCAACAAATGCAATGATTCATCCTGCATCCAATGAAGAACTTGATACATTAGGTAAGAACTATCCACCTTATGACATCACTCCAAAAGCTACAGATCCAGAAGCTAGAAATTATTTAATGAAACGAACAACATTTCATTCATTTGATTTGTTAAGTGAAATAACAAAAAATGGTTTAAAATATTTGCAAACAAATTACACTATGGCAACTAGAAGTGTTAATGTGCAACCTTCAGTATTTATAAATCCCGAGCAGAATTTCCTTTATATATACTACAGTAACATCCGTGATACTATCCAGGAATATTTAATTAATACCGCAGGGACATTCGGCGTATATGTTGATGGTGGAAAAATTCGAGTGTCTGATACTGCAGAACTCTTCTGTATAGATGCATTGAAACCATATTCTACTTCGGGAAAAGGTAACGGCACTTTATACCGATTAAATGAGACATATGCTTTAGCCAGAAGATACAACTTGCAATGAACTATATCCGATTGAAATTAAAAATATTATTATGTATATAAACGTACCTTGGGGTGATTCACTATTAACGTTGACCGCTCCTGCATATTCATATGGATATTTTAAAGTTCCTATCCGGGCTTATTACCCTCTCAGGGTTGATGAAGTTAAAAGTCAATATGATATGAAGCTCTATCCAAACCCCGCAAACAATACGGTTTCAGTCATCGGGCTACAAGACAATTTTGCCATTCAAGGAAAATTAGAAGTCAAAATGATTAACGTTACTGGTAGCACTTGTATGGAAACTGACATTATAAGTGGACAACAACTTGACATATCAAGTTTGAGTTATGGAGTTTACCAAATAATCATTAAATTTGAGGATGGCAATATAGCCGTTGGAAAGTTAATTAAACAATAATTGAAGAGAACAAAATTTCATATAGAGGAATATTCAGCTTTTGCTGTATGTTTTTTGTTATTACAAACAGAATCATCAGCTGAAGCTGTTTACTCCGACATTATTCCTGATACCTTAATAGATTTCGATTGGGAAACATTTGGTATTGATATGAATAATGATGGGGTTGTTGATTTTGCGCTTTTAAAGAGATCCTTTTCATTTCTTGAAACTACTTATTGGTCAAGTTATATCACTTCTCACTTATGTATATTTTATGCAGGCCCCCAAGTCTTTGGAAACATGATCGCAGGTAAGAGAGTTATATTAAGCCCTTCTTACGGTGGCTTTACGGTATATCATCCATATGCACTTGCAGAGGATGTACTAATAAATGAGGATTTAGATTTCCAATTTGCTGGGTATCAAGAATTGGCCTATGTTTATAGAGGTGAATACAGTTCCTATGCAGATAATGGAGGGAATTGGTTTCCTGAGGTGCTAGACCACTATTTAGGAATATATTTTAAAGATACCATGAATTGTTATCATTATGGTTGGATTCGATTGGACGTAAAAGATTCTGGTCGTGAATTGGTCATAAAAGATTTTGCATACGAAACGGAGTGCGATCATCCGATAGTAGCCTATGATACAATCAGTTATGTTGATGTCGAAGATGAAAATAAATTGGATGCTGTAGTTTATAGTTTCGAGAATACCATCTATATAAATGTAAGTGAATTACAAAAACTCGAAATTGATATTTATGACCTTACAGGCAGATTGATCTATTCCAAAATAATGACGGATAGAATTTTTTCTATTAAATTAAATCAACCAACTGGATATTACATTATCAATTTATCTTCAGACAGTAAAAAGTATTCAAAGAAAATATTTATAGATTAATGGTTTACACCATGTTGTTTACAAACCTGTGCAACATTGGATAAACCTAGATTTTCAAATCCAAATTCATTTTTATTTACGTATGATACCATCTGATATCTCAAATTGATGCCTCTGAGATTTAAAATAAGTTTCAATTTCAGTGATAAATTTTGTATACTCTGCATCATCAAAAAGAATGCCCAATCGGGAGCAGGAATTGTGGTTTTTTTCGAATTAAAGAATGAAAACATAGGGTTTAGGCTTTGATCTTATTCAGTTCAAAGTTACAAAAAGTCATAAAGTAATGTAATCCTGTTTACCTACAATTAAACTAAAAAACATCCCTCCATGTTCAGTAAACAGGGAGGGACGAAGCCTAAATTTCGAATTTATTTATTTCCTGATACAATTGTTTATTGTCTCATTCCAAGTGCTGCTCAATTCCAGATTTGAGTGTTGGGGTTTATCAAATAATGGTTAAATTTGATGATCAGACACTTGTTGTCAAAAAACTCGTTAAGCAGTGAAAAAACGGAATTTAGCATCCAAAATTATTCGGCTTTTGCTGTCTGCTTTTTGCTTGTGCATGAGGAAGCGGCAGCAGAAGCTGTTTATACTGACATTCCTGATACGCTGATAAATTACAATAATGAAACATTTGATATTGATATGAATGGCGATGAGATTATTGATTTTGCTGTTATAAGAAGATCATTTTCATTTTTGGAAACCACCTATTATTCAGGATATATAACGTCTCACTTGAGTGCACTTTCTGCTGGTCCTCAGGCGGTAGGAAATAAAATAGCAGGATTCACTGAAGTTTGGGGCGGCTCTTCTGCGGCAGGTTCTTTTCTTGTTTATTTTCCTTATGCTCTGGATGCCGGAGAAATGATTGATGATATTTTGAGTTTTCAGGACGATGGCTTTCAAATTTTAGCGTTTCGATATCGCGGACAATATAGTTCTTACGTTAAACATGGCGGAGATTGGTACCCCGAAAGCAATGATCACCATTTAGGAGTATATTTTAAAGATAGCGAAGATTGTTACCATTATGGATGGATACGTTGTGATGTAAAGAACGAAGGCAAAGAGCTTGTAATTAAGGATTTTGCCTATGAAACAAAATGCAGTATTGGAATTTTGGCAGGCGATCTTATAGGTGATACAACGACTGTTGGAATTAATGAGTTAGATAAATTAAATGCCACAGTTTATAGTTTCGAGAACACTGTGTATATAACTGTAGAGGAATTGCCTAAAGAACTAGAAATTGATATTTATGACCTTACAGGCAGATTGATCTATTCCAAAATAATGACGGATAGAATTTTTTCTATTAAATTAAATCAACCAACTGGATATTACATTATCAATTTATCTTCAGACAGTAAAAAGTATTCAAAGAAAATATTTATTGATTAGTGGTTTACACCATGTTGTTTACAAACCTGAGCAACATTGGATAAACCTAGATTTTCAAATCCAAATTCATTTTTATTTACATACGATACCATCTGATATCTCAAATTGAAGCCTCTGAGATTTAAAATAATTTTCAATTTCAGTGATAAATTTTGTATACTCTGCATCATCAAAAAAGAAGGCCCAGTCAGGAGCAGGAATTGTGGTTTTTTTCGACTTAAAGAATGAAAACATAGGGTTTAGGCTTTGATCTTATTCAGTTCAAAGTTACAAAAAGTCATAAAGTAATGTAATCTGTTTACCTTCAAATAAACTAAAAAAAACATCCCTCCATGTTCAATAAACACGGAGGGACGAAGCACATATTTCGAATTTATTTATTTCCTGATACAATTGTTTATCGTCTCATTCCAAGTACTGCTCAATTCCAGTTCCTCCGAAAGTGAAGAAAAATCTGATCCCGCATTAAAAAATTCCAGTATAGTTTCCGGAACACCTTTTTCACGGGGTGTTAAAACGAGTTCCAATCGGTCGATAACAGTGTAATTTCCGGCTTCATTTTTAATGACCCTGCTGCTGTTGGCTACACGACTTTTTTGAAATTGATCGGGCATTATCGGAATAAATATCTCGTTCATTTTAATTTTTTTGTAAAAGAAAATAGCTTTTACTGTTTCATCCATGCCAATTGCAGTGTCGTTCCAGACATCGTATTTAGTAATATTGCAATTATTTTTCTGCGCAAGGCCTTCTAGTGCGGAAAGAATTTTTTTCTTTCTTTTTTTAACACTACTGCCTAAAAAAATAAAGGGAATAATTAAAATAAGTAAAATTATTCCTCCTGTAATTAATGATCCTGAATCCATTATTTGTCAATTTTTAATTTAATAATAAAATGTTATCCGTATTTACCACTTTGTAGTGTTAAACCGGAAAATAAAATTGGAGGCCATATCTCCGTAAATAAAAAAGTGAGATTGTTCTGTTTTTACCAGAAATAATGGAAAGGAAATATAATATCTGTTTGCCTTAATCGCAAAAGAAGTTTCGATGCTATAAATTCATATGCAGTATAGGTTGCAATATAAATTTGTTGCTCCTTAGCGGAAGAATTAAAAATTAAATCAATGTTATTATTAATTGCCGGAACAGGCGTAATATTAATAAGCCCGGAGAAGTTTTCGTTTTGATTTGTGTGATAAAGGCGGTCAGAAATTTCATCTATACTGAAACTGCTTTCATAATTACCCTTGTCGGATCCAAAACCATGTTCCTTTGTATCAACCGTTTTAGAAAAACCACTGTTTAAAACAATTACAATGCTATAAAGCAGCAAAAATTGCAATACGCCAATTGTTTTAAGACTTTGTTTCACGCCGCAAAGATAAGTCAGGAATCACTTCTAATTCGCGTTTATTCTATTCCTATTATGATCCTGCGATAGGACTGCCGAAGATGCCCACTGCGAGCTCAGCCCATACAAGGAACAGAATGGCGAAGATCGCTAAACACAACACTATGCGATATTCCATTTTTTTAATTTTTCGCAAAACAAATTCCACAATAAGGCCTGTTCCAGTCAGCAAAATACCTGCTATTATAAAATCAAAGGTGTTCCAGTCGAACCCCAGGGAGAACTGCATGGCAACAAGTGGAATAAGGAGTATAACTGCAACTATGGATAAAATGATGGAAAGATGTAAGTTTTTCATAATTGATCTAATTTAAGGTTTAAAAGTGCTTTGAATTGCAAAGTTAAGGTGCTCTCAACAGATTTGCAAGGGATGGATCAACTGTTTAGAAACTTTAACATTTAAGGGTTTGAGGAGGAGAGTGGTGAGAAGGTGAGAGGTTGAGTATGTGAGTAGGTTGGGAAAAACGAGTGGGTGGGTGATGGTGGTAGCAATGGGAATGGGTAATTGACGGAAGGATGTTTATACAATTTAATTTAAGGAGATCAAGGAATGAATTGTTCGGATGGTTCATATGACCTATGCACGCAAAATTTTCTCCATTTTGCGACCTTTTGCCAATTCATCCACCAATTTATCCAAATACCTTACTTTTTGGGTTAAGGGATTTTCAATTTCCTCCACGCGATAACCACAAATTGCACCTGTTATCAGGTGAGCATTTTCATTTAATTTTGCCTGCTGGAAGAATGTTTCAAAAGTTACTTTTTTATCAATGAGTTCTTTCAGCTTTTTTTCATTGAAACCGGTTAACCATTCTATTACCTGATCCAATTCTTTTTTTGTTCTGCCTTTTCTCTCTACTTTAGTGATATAGAGAGGATAAACTGAAGAGAATGTCATATTTGCAATTCGTGCATCGTGATGTATGGTGGTCTTCATAATTTATTTTTATATCAGATCGAAATTATTTTAATCTTGTTAATTGTCCTTTTCTTTTCACAATATTTTTGTAATCCCACTGAATTTCTTTTGATTTTTTAAGCCAACGCACAAGTTCTTTTTTATTTATTTGTTCCACATTCGTATAGAAAATGGAAGCGTCTTTAAATTTTTTGCCTACCACATTTAATTCTTCCACATCAAAATCAGCGCCACTCCAAAACATTAAACGCAACCCGGTTTTTTGTTTGTTATATCCAACAATTGGATTCCCATCCAAAAACCAAACCGGATGTGCATGCCAAATTTTGTTTTCTGCTTCGGGTAATTCTCGATCAATGATCTCTGCTAGAAGGTTGCAGATCTTTTTGTCTTCTGGGGTTTGTTGGTCGTTGTAGGTTTTAATATCCTGGTTCATAGTTTTTTAGATAATATTTATTTTTAACATTTTAATTAAAACATATTTGCTAAAACTAAGGTAAACAAAATTTTCATTTAATATTATCCCTAAAATCTTTATTCCGTAAAATCAGTAAATGTTTTTCCATCGTATTTGCATAAACCGGTATTTCTTGTGCCAAACCAAATGTTTCCATTTCTATCCTTTACTATGGTATAAACATGGTTATGATTTAACCCATTTTTTGTCGTAAAAAGTTCTTTCGATTTGCCATCAAATCGCCATAAACCACCATCTCCTTCATTTTGCATATTTCCGTTATTATGTGCAATCCAAAGGTTTTCATTTTCATCCTCCAAAAAACATACAAGCATCTCACCATTAATTCCAATTTTTTCATTCAAATTCGAAAATGATTTACCATTATATTCATAAATGCCGTGAGTTGGGCTTAGAAATAACAAATCTCCGTTGTTTTTTTCAATAATTGACCGAAATGAATTGATACTATCCGGGGTAAAATTATTGAGAGATTTTCCATCAAACACAACAATGCCTTCTCCTTTCGACCAAGCTGAAGAGAGCCAAATATTTCCATACCTGTCCTGTAACATTGCGGAGATATCCATTAATTTCAAATTATTATTATTTATAAGTGAATCATTATCTAAAAAATATCTAAAAAGAGGTTCATCTTTATCATAATCTTTAGTTGGATCATGAATATATATTCCTTTACTTGTTCCGAACCAAATTTTTCCGGATTTGTCCTGCATTATACTCCATACAAAATTATCGCCGGTTTGAAACACATAGGGTGATCGTTTTCCAGTAGAACTGTTTATAGTGTTTTGTGGAATCAGGTATAAGTTAAAATCTTTAGCCTCGGGTTTTCCTTCACCCGGTTTATATCTGATCAAACCTCTGCGTGTACCAAACCAGATGTTGCCTGATTTATCTTCCAGGCAACTTAGAATATCATTGTGATTGAGATCTTCTTTCAGGGAGAAATTAATAAAAGACTTATGAGTAAAATTAACAAAGGAAGTGCCATCATAAACATAAATTCCGTTGCCTGCTGTACCGAACCACATATTACCCAAACGATCCTGCAACCCGCTTTGCACAAACATAAATTCTTCAGCCAGGTCGGGGATGAAGTGATTTTTAATTAATTTAGGCTTTATATCAGTACTTTGTGGGTCGTTTGTTTTAACCTGAGCGTTGCAGGAACTGCATGCAATGCTAAATAGGATTATAAATGTTCGTGTAAAGAGAGTATTTTTCAAATTGTTCAATTTAATATTGTTGCAACCCTATGCCCAATTTTCCTTGTTTGTGGTTTTGTAAACTTTATTAAAAATACAAAAATTAATTTTAAAGATAAATCAGGTTATAGTAAGTTTATTTTTCGAGTATAACTTTCAGTTTGTTCAAACTTTCATCCATATCCCTCGCAAAATTCTTTTCTGCCATTGGTATCATTAAATTAATCGGATATTTTAATTTGCCGCCATTTATAAGATATACTTTGGTCTCATTATCGGATAGGAATTCTGTTTCCATAATTGTATAAGAAGTAACCCGCATTGGTTTTATAAAACGAATTTCTGTTTCAATTTTTTTTCCTTCTACAATGTTCTTAATTTCCTTTTCACCCTGACCGGCATTTTTATTTCCACTCCAGGAATAAATAAATCCAATTGTTCCGTCTGTTCCTTTAAATTCTTCCTTCCTGTTTAATTTGTCGGTAGTTGCCCATTTATTGAATTGATCCTGGTTTTTAAGCAATTTTAAAAAGCCAAATACCTTTTGAAGAGGTGCATTTATCACAATTTCGCGTTTTACGTAATGATGCTTTTTCATAAATAACGCTATGATCAACAACAGAATTATTATTCCCGCTATTACCAGTAGAATGGTGGATAATATATTCATTTGATAACTTTTTAAATGACTATAATTTATTTACGTTTATTTATAGCAAATATCATTGCCGATGATACGATGATCATTACAACCGCAGCAATGGTAAGTGTATTTTCTTTTTGGGAAATTCCAATTAAAAGGTCCCCAATAAACATAACCAAAAGGAAAATATATGCTAAAATCAGCATGGGAGCCGACCTTTTTATTGTTGCAAAAGCGAGTATAAATCCAAGTGCAAATTGCCGGGCAGCCCACATATAAATCAGATATTTTACTCCTTCTGCTTTAAGGTCGGCATTTTCCATAACCGATTGCGGCGAAAAGCATAACTGTATACTTACCATAAGTTCCAGAATTGCAAATATTCCGGATATGATAAGTATCCATTTCGGGAGATTTTTTTTTACTTCGGTCATGATTTATGGTTTTTTGGTTACTTGGTTTTTATTGCCTGTGCAACTTTTGTAATATCGCGATAGTCGTTAACCTTCATCGAATAGGGAAGGATATTGAAAAATCGATAATAAAAATACGAAGTTTTGATTTATATGGAATCTAACCTATCTTATAGAGAAAATGCGGTTGATAATGGTTGCCCTAGAATTTCTTCATTGTATAGAGATATTATAAGGAGTTTTAAGTCCCCCAAATAGATTCCGATCAAATAGATCGATTATTTCCTCAACATTATCCGCTAAAATTGTGTCTCTGTTTTTTGCAATTATAATCACTTCAAATGGGATCTCGTTATCAATTTCTGCTATTGCCGACCCAACCATTATCTGTTCTTTGGGTTCTAACTGATAAACATCGAATCCATCTTCCGTTGTACGTATTTTGTTTTTTTCAGTCTTAAAATCAACAGTTTCTTTAACTAAAATGGTGGTAGTATCATTCGTGGTGTTTGTAACTGTAATTAAATAATATGGGTCGCAACTTGAAAACATAATTGGGAAAGTAAAAATTAACAGAATTGTAATGATTTTTAGGTGCATAAGGATCAAATTATAGGTTAAACATCTTTTCTGAAAAAATAAACTCCTCGATTTCCACTTCTCGGGCATTGGCGAATGATCTTTGCGTTCCACTTCATTCTTCAGCAACTTTATTTTTCCCAAACAGCCTGGCATAAAACGGTAAACTCACACCGGTTTTTATCATAAAAAATAACCCAACACAATACAGTGTGCTGAAAAGAATCACTGAAAAGCAGATGGATTGTATTATAATACCATCTGTATGTCCCTCCTGCAAGGGCAATGTTGCAATAACCGCAGCTCCTAATCCTTTAGGAATCATTATTGACATTACCGCTTTATCTAACATGGGTGAATCATTGGCAGCTACAATTTTTACTGCAATTATTCTTACTGCAAAAAGAATAAGTGTTATAAATGCTCCCCACAATAATAAATCAATCCTGTCGATCTGCATTTTGATTCCGATATAAACAAAAAAGAATATTCTCAAAAGAAAAACTATTTCGCTAAAAAAATCTCTTTCCTTCTGCGGTAACATTATACTCTTATTCGGAATAATATTTTCCAAAATTTTGGGTTCAAAATATTGAAGATTGCCAATTGCAATTCCAAAGGATAAGGCTGTTAACGGTCCGCTGAATTTCAAATATTCCGCTACCCCATATAGAATAAATAAAAAAGCAGGGGTAGAAAAACTCGTAGTTTTTAATGTGGGAATTTTGCTGATAATAAAAGACCATAAAAATGCACCTCCAATTCCAATAATTAATGCAAGTACAAGAGAAGAAATGAATTGAGAAATAATGGCACTGGCCTCCATTTCCCCTGTTATCATGAAACCCAGGATTCCAAGGGGAATAGCAAGTGTGAATACATCAGATTCTGCAGATTCCATGATTAGTGTGGTTGCAGTTTTAGGTTTCACCGCTATTTTTTTTACCAATCCTACTACAACCGCAGAGGATGTTCCTCCAAGGGTAGCTCCAATAAAAAGACAACTCACCCAGGACAGGTCGAAAATAATTATACTTAAAATAAACCCTGCAAGCCATGTTATCAGGAAACTCAAAGTTGTAATACCCGCTGATTCCTTGAACGAAGATTTTATTTCTGATATCTTTAAATCAGTTCCACTTTCAAACAAAATAAATATCAGCACCAGATTACTAAACAAAGGACCCATTTTTCCAAAGGAATCCGGGTCAACAAATTTAAACACCGGGCCTAACAACATACCAAGTAACATTAGCCCCAACACATCCGGAATACTTTTGCGTTCAAACATTCCGCTCAGGTAATGCCCCCAAAAGATGAAAACTCCAATTATAATTATTAGGATGGCTGTTGTCATAATTTAATAGTGTTTATTTGGCTGAGGCAAAAATAAAACGCATTTACAAATAAATTCCGGGTATTTTGTGTGGAATTATTTGTACAGTTTATTTGGAGCAGTCAGCATAACGATTTATAATTAACAATTTTCAATGGCGGTTAAGGTAATCAAAAAATTATTAATAAAAATGGAAATTTTATAATAAATTATACGGTATAAATCATGATCCGGCTATTTTGCAGAGTTAACTAATCGGAAACTTTATTAAAAAAAATGATATTTTATTTTATCGGAATCTAATGTAGGAAGGTCGTTGCGTAACTTACACAAATACGCTATAAACTGCAATTAATTAATTTTTGTCATGACAGTCTCTCGCACCATATCAGAATAATTTGAAGATACCCATGTGTACATTTTGGCCATCAATTTTTATAATTTCAATTTTTAAAATATCTGTCGGTTTACCGTTAATGGGTGTATCAGCTTCTAATATTTTTCTGTCATGTAAGTCTTTTTGCAAATTTTTCATTAAAACCTCATTTTTCTGCATTTTTTGCATGCCAAATTGTTGTGTTTCCGCTAAAATAGTTCTATTCTGTCAGCCATTTTTGTTCTCTTTTAAGTTTGTAGGCAAAGTCTGTTTCGGGCATCCTTTCGTTTTCTTGAGATTACCATTCTTCCACTTTTCTATTGTTATACAGTTTCCTTCATTGTCATAATTGATAATTTCACCATTAAGTTTACCTTTTTTGTAATTTTCAGTTCTCTGTAATGTTCCATTTGAAAAATAAAACTTCCATTGTCCAGAGGGAGTTGGTATAAAATTAAAAGTTGAAATATCTCGCCAATTTAATTCGCATCTAATCGTTCCATCATTATAATAACCGGTTTTCTTATAGAGATAACCAGGTGGTTCAAGCTGAAAGGTGTCTTTGACCAGGATACTCTTTTTCAAATTTGTTCGTATCAAATATTCGCTTTCAATAATATGTGTAAATGTCCCCATTGAGTTGGAGTCAAATGTCAAAATAATTGTATCTCCATAAGTTGTCCATTTTCCTGTCCAAGTTGGAGTGGGATACACATTACCGCTTTCCGTTAAAACAAAGTTGTTATTTGATTTGATCTCGAGGCAGTGTCCATGAACGATATGCCAATAGCAATATTTACCATAAATATTCTCTTGACCATTCGTCGTGAAAGAATATGAAAATAATAGTATAAGAGTTAGTAGTCTAAACATAAGGTTGCCAATAATATTATAGGTAGTTGGCCAGTGACGGTTTGCGGATTTTGTTATTATCCAATATTTCTCGTGTGAGGCGCCATAAATTATTCAATTCCTATAAGTTCAAGTTTGTTGTTTTCAAAATCACTCAATCTAAAATACACTGTAATCTTATCACTAGTAAGTATTTTTGCAATCAGGTCATTCATATATTTTGTGTAATATAAATTATATTCTTTATCGTTAATAGTCAGTATTATTTTAAATTCATCAGAAAATTGAGGATCAGTGTCAATTGCGTATTTATATTTTGAATTTTCAGTCTTATTTGAATATTCAATTTTAAAGATCTTGCCATTTTTTTTATCCGAGATCTTCTTAAATTTATGAGCTTCCCATTCAATATCAATTACCTTTTGGTTAATTAGGTCGATTCCTTTATTTAGTCCATTATGATATTCATCTTTTTCGAAAAAGGGTATCATTTGGTCAAGAATCAGTTGGCATTCACTATCGGAAAGTACCCACTCTAATCCTAAACCAACTAGAATCTGAAGTCTTTTATCATTTTTTGAAAGAAGAATAATTATGCCGTTATTGATCCCTTTTACTCCTGCCGGATATTTATGAAATAATTCCTTTGCATAATCCAATGAAGTTTTTCCGGCTAAATCGATAGTTGTATAAATCAAGGTTTCAACAGTGCTTTTATCCTTTAAAATTTGCAACCTATCCTCCAAATCAGACACTTCCTTCTCTGTAAAAAATGCTCCATTATCAATAACCACTTGACTTTTTGCTATCAATCCGAAAAAAAACAGAAATATTAATGTTGTAAAATGTCTCATGGTAGGTTTGTTTTATATTGCTATTACAATTTAATATGATCTTAGAAAGTCGTCACCCAGCTTGCACAAGTGCCTTTTAAACCGTCATTAATTAATTTTAGTCATAACGGTTTCACGCACCATATCAGAATAATTTGAAGATAATCTGATGTATACATTTTGGCCATCAATTTTTATAATTTCAATTGTTAAAACATCTGTCGGTTTACCGTTAATGGGCGTTTCCCCTTCTAACACTTTTCTGTCATGTAACTCAAAAGTACAATCGTCGATCCATATAACCTTATATGATCTTTTAACCTTCAGATACTCATTTGTCTCAATTTGAAGTGTGTCTGTTCGTTCAATTATTGACACAGCCGGTGAATTATCATGTTTCAATTCAAATTTACCTGTATGCATTTCTGTACATTTTAACGTTTGCGCTTTTCCGGCCTGAAAGGAAAAGATGATTAGGATTATGAAAAGTTTGTTCATGTTTAAAATAGTTTAGGTTAATGACTCAGAACGTTCCGGGCTTTGCGAAGTGGCGGTATTTGAAGCGCAATGATTCATGATTACTAAAATTATCAAATGGAAATAAAAGTTTCAGGTTTACGATTCACGCAGTCATTTTGCAAAGCTTTTGTTATAGGATGTGCGGCGGGTAAAGATTTCAATAATTGGAAATTCAAAACCATTTAATTTAATTAATAAATATTTTTTTCGTTACAAATGTCTGGCGTCCCTTATAAATTTCTACAAAATAATATCCTTTTGGTTTAATGCTCTTATAAATAATACTATTCTTGCCTGACAAAATTCCTGAAGATATTTTTGCTCCTGATAAATTTAATATTTTATACGAATAATTTTCAGAAATTTCCTGAAATTGAATGAAGACATCGCTGTTAAATGAATAAATATTGACATTGAAGAGATTAATTTCCTCTAGGTTAACTGTTGACGTGTCTCCAATAGTGTCTCCTGCCAAAATACCGGTATTGCACTTTATTTCATATGCATAATCTTTAATTACGAGTGTTCTGCCATTGTCCTTTATATCACATCTAATCCAACCATAATGCAAACAATCCGAGGTGTCTATAAAACGAACACCTAAAAAATGATCCAAAACTTCAGGGTACCAGATGCCGCCTTTTGGAAAATAATCGCCATCAGCTTGAATATATCGATATGCCATTACCTGATAACCTTCATTATAAAATAAAAGGTTATTATTCAATAAACTACCTTCAGCTAGTGCATAAGGCAAATATATCCATGAACCTCCATAAGATGGGCTTATGATATGAATTTGTCCGGCAATTGAATTATTAGGGGAAAGAGGACCAACATTTATTACTTCGAAAAAAGAAACATAATTTGAAGAATAAGTTGAAAATGACCCAGTTCTATTAATGAAGGCAAAATCATTTGTCCCACTAATGTCCATATCAATTCCAGCGGATTCATTATCACTATCTAACACAATATCCGGATCCATATCTGTATAAACAGCCTGTCCCCTGGCATTTTGGTGTAATGCCAGGAAACAAGCTGATAGTGCTGAGTATTGAATTAAATTAAATTTAAATGCTTTCATTCATTGTTTTACAAATTGTTTAACAATTGTATTTCGGTCATCAAATTTAATCAAAAATGAAATATTTGTCAATATTAAAATAGAAAGTAAAAGAGTCTGCAAGTGCAATGCAGTAAAAATGATTTTCATAGTAATTGAATTAAATGTGTCTGTAAAGTAAGCGAAAAATAAGTATCAAATCGAATCAATTAGGAACTGTCAAAGTCAAAGGTTTTGTTGTCCTGAAGAGATGATGAATATTGCAAAAGCATATCCTATAACAATTAATATACGAAACTACAAAATTTCCACCACCCCTTAAATCCCAACATATTCAACCTTCAATCCGCTTTAACCGCTTAACACATATTCGTAAAGCCAATAAAAATTATTTCCGTATTCTAAATACTGAATAAAATATTATTAAGAACAATGCTCTCTCCCTAATCTTTTTACAAATTTTTCATTAAAACCTCGTTTTTCTGCATTTTTTGTATGCCAAATTATTGGGTTCCCAGAAAAATTGGGGTAAATAAACATTTTGTTGGTAGAAAACGTCCGCGTGAAGGATTGTAGCGGAAACCCCACAGCCGAGGCACGAGGCGAGGAGTTGCAGCGGAAAGCCTGACCCGCAGGGGCACGCCATGAGGAGTTGGCAAGGGCAGTTGGCAGTAGCAGTCACAGTCGCAGTCTCAGTTGGCAGTGGCAGTTGGCAGTTTGTAACATTGGAGTATTATAGATCCAAAGGAAAATTTGGGAAACCGGAAAAAGGAGAGAGGAGAAAGGAGAAAGGAGTTTAAATTTCATTCTGAAATTTTGCTAAATCATACCTTTTTTTATCCCTTTAAATCCGCCCTATCAGCGTCATCCGCGTTCCCCCTTTTTTTCCATCATTTGTTTTCCGATTCCCCTGTCCCCCCAACGTTGAAAACTAAATTCTAAAATTCGCCCAATCTTCTTTTAATTCGCACCTTAATTCCTATTATGAATGTAGATGTATTATTAGGGCTGCAGTGGGGTGATGAGGGGAAGGGCAAGGTGGTGGACTATCTTGCGGAACAATATGATGTGGTGGCGCGCTTTCAGGGCGGACCGAATGCCGGACATACCCTTATTTTGAACAACGGTGAGAAATTCGTTTTGCACACTATTCCCAGCGGTATCTTTTTGGAAAATTGTATCAACCTGATAGGCGCAGGGGTGGTAATCGACCCTATAACCTTCCGGATGGAGATAAAAAAACTGGAGGCAGCGGGTGTTTCGGTGGCTAACAGGCTCCTGATAAGCCGGAAGGCGCATTTGATACTTCCTACCCACAAAATGCTCGACGCAGCCAGCGAGGCTTCTAAAGGCCTGGAGAAAATTGGTTCCACATTGAAGGGAATTGGTCCGGCATACATGGATAAAACCGGTAGAAACGGGCTTAGGGTTGGCGATATTGAGAGTCCGAATTTTTTGGATAAATACAATAAACTGAAGGAAAAACATTTTCAGTTGTTGAAAAATTATGATGGTGTATCTATTGAAGTTCCGAACGAAACGGAGTGGATGGATGCGATAAAACATTTGCAGGACATTCCTTTTGTTGATGGTGAATATTTTTTGCAGGATCAAATTGTTGCGGGAAAAAGAATTCTTGCGGAAGGTGCGCAAGGTTCGATGTTGGATGTGGATCATGGCACTTATCCTTTTGTTACATCGAGCAATACCATTACCGCCGGAGTATGTACAGGTTTAGGGGTGGCTCCGCAAAAAATTAAGGAAGTTATTGGTATATCAAAAGCATATTGCACTCGCGTTGGATCAGGACCATTTCCTACCGAATTATTTGATGAAACGGGAGAAGAATTACGCAAATTAGGAAAT
Organism: Bacteroidota bacterium; assembly: GCA_016706865.1. Lineage (NCBI taxonomy): Bacteria > Pseudomonadati > Bacteroidota > Bacteroidota bacterium. The sequence goes on from JADJIS010000003.1 coordinate 26,344, forward strand.
GAATTCGGTGCAACCACAGGGCGACCAAGACGTTGTGGTTGGATAGATATACCGGCGTTGAAATATGCAATAATTATTAATGGTGTTACACAAATTGCAATTACGAAAATTGATGTGTTAAATACTTTTTCAGAAATTAAAGCATGTGTTGCCTATAAAATCAATGGCGAGATAACGGATAAATTACCATACGGAATTGTGGACGAAGAAATTGAACCTGTGTATGAAACGTTTAAAGGGTGGAATTGTGATCTTGATAATTGTAAAACAAAAGATTCGCTTCCACTCGAGCTAAAAAATTATATTCAGTTTTTAGAATGGGAATTGAAGGTGAAGGTGTCGATGTTGTCGGCGGGGCCGGAGAGGGAGAAGTTAATTATATTGTGAGGATGGAAATTTAGGAAGGGGTCGAGCATATAGTCGGATTGGAAAAAGGGAGTCACAGTGGGCAGTGGCAGTAGGCAGTGGCAGTGGGCAGTTTGTAAAAGTGATAATTGTTCCTTCGAGTAGAACTAATTGGAAGATCGAGAGTTAACAGTTGGCAGTGGTAGTTAAGAGTGGGCAGTCAACAGTGGGCAGTGGGCAGTTTGTAACATTGATGAATGTTCCTTCGAGTAGAACTAATTGGAAGATCGAGAGTTAACAGTTGGCAGAGGCAGTTAAGAGTGGGCAGTCAACAGTGGGCAGTGGGCAGTTTGTATCATTGATGAATGTTCCTTCGAGTAGAACTAATTGGAAGATCGAGAGTTAACAGTTAGCAGTGGTAGTTAAGAGTTGGCAGTCAACAGTGGGCAGTGGGCAGTTTGTAACATTGATGAATGTTCCTCCGAATTTTAATTTTTCAATCAATTAAAGTTTTTTTATACTTTTAACTTTATAATGTTTCTCAGGCATGATAATGAAATTCATATGAGAAATTTAAGTTTTATATTACTGTAATTACTTCGCGTAACTTTGCGTCCTTAGCGCCTTAGTGGCAAAAAAAAATGATATGCGGATCGAAAATGTTTTTAGTGTAAAAGATAATCAATCATTTCGCAATCAACTGCTAAATTATTCTTCAGGGTTTGAACATTTTGTTTTTTTGGATTCTTGTGATAATGCGGTGTATGGGGAGACGGAATTTGATTATTTATTTGCGGCGGGAAATTATGCAAGTTTAATTGCAAATGCCGGAAATGCTTTTGCGGAATTACAGCAATTTATAGATACCTATAAGGAGTGGTGTTTCGGTTATCTGGGGTATGATCTGAAAAATGAGAGTGAAAAATTATCGTCTAAAAACCAAGACAGGATCGCGTTTCCGGATATGTTGTTTTTTATTCCGGAGATTATTGTAAGGGTAAAAAATGGGGAAGTTAAAGTTTCAATTCTTTTAGAAAGTTCCATAACTTCCACTGGTGAAGAAATTTTTAATAATATTTGTGAGGAAAAAAGTGATATAAATTTTGAACGCAATAATATTAATTTATTACCTCGGATACCGAAAAAAGATTATCTCGAAAAAATAAATAAGATCCGCAAAAATATTATCGACGGTGATGTATATGAATTAACTTTTTGTCAGGAATTTTATAGTGAAAATGTTAACATAGAACCACTTATTGTTTTTCAGGAATTATGCAAAAAATCCAAAGCTCCCTTTTCCGTTTTATTTCGATGGGAAAATAAATATTTGATCTCCGCGAGTCCGGAGCGGTTTTTACAAAAGAAGGGCGATACAATTGTTTCTCAACCTATTAAAGGAACATCAAAACGCAGCTCCGATCCTTTGGTTGATGCACAATTAAAAACTGAACTCTACAACAGCGAAAAAGACCGCGCAGAAAATGTGATGATAGTGGATCTTGTGCGCAACGACCTTGCACGCATTGGAAAAACCGGAACAATTAAGGTTGATGAATTATTCGGAATTTATTCTTTTGAACAAGTGCATCAAATGGTTTCTACCATTTCGGCAAATGTAAAAGAGGATATTTTAATTTCAGATATTTTAAAAAATACTTTCCCAATGGGCTCCATGACCGGCGCACCAAAAGTGATGGCTATGGAACTAATCGAAAATTACGAAGAATCAAAACGCGGATTATTTTCCGGCGCCTTCGGATATATTTCGCCTGAAGGTGATTTTGATTTTAATGTGGTAATTAGAAGTATAATATATGATGCATTGCAACAATATATTTCCGTTCAGGTAGGAGGGGCAATCGTTTTTGATTCGGTAGCAGAGAAAGAGTATGAGGAGTGCGTGTTGAAGTTGAGTGGGATTGTAGGGGTTTTTGGGGGTGGGACATAGGACATAGGACATACGACATAGGACATACGACATAGGACAGACATAGGACAGTGGAAATGTGATATAGGACTTGAATGGATTTAAAGTGATAAATTTTATTTCTAACTAAAAGTTAGCGTTTAAATGTAAAATTTTCAATTAATTAGGATACACCTTTTTTATCCTTTCCCCAACCTTCCTTCCTTTTTCAATCTTAGAACCTTCCTCTTCGACTCTTCGAATCTTCTCCCTTCGAATCTTCAAGGACTTCCCCTTCGATTCTTCGAATCTTCTCCCTTCGAATCTTACTCTATCCTCATCCATCCAAGCACCCTTCTATTCATCACCTTCCACCTATCATTTATCAGAACTAATTTTAATTCTTCTCTGCTTGGGGCATCGGGGCCGGCATTTTGTTGAATGATCTCGATGGAGTTTTCTGATACTTTGGAAATAATTGCAATATGTCCGTATTTATTTCCGAGATGACCATCAAAAACTAAAATATCATCTACGGAAGGTTTTTTTAAACTGGCATTGGAATATTGAACGAGATCGCGTTTTTCATTATAGGATGCATCGGGTAAATTGCGATCGAAAATATCTTTTGCATTACCTCCCGGCACCGGCATTACATGATTAAAATGTTCGTAATAATATCTTTTTACAAATTCCACACATTGCCATTGTAATCCGATATTATATCCATCTTTTGAAATATTTTTTGCAGTTACATTGGAAGTTTCTCCGTTATAATAAACCACTACATGATTTAAAGAATCAATGGGAGTTCCTACCTTGAATTTTAAATTGTCGGGAAAAACTAAATTTAATGCCTGCAGAATAAATAATGCTATTGCCAGACATAACACAACTATAATTGTATATACAATATTTAAATTTCTTGTTGCGGGATGTTTACTTGTGATCATGCTTCAATAATCTAACGAATCTACCTAATTTATTGGTATAGATGAAATTGCAATCCATATTTAATAAAAAAGGCCACCTTAATTGGCGGCCTTTTACAAATATCATTTTTTGTCAGAATTTAAAAGTTATTCCCACTGTTCCAAGGATCATATCGGTTTTTGATTCTTTTGGGAAAGCGGCAATGGAAATATCCTCTTCATCAACTTCTTCCTGACTGGTAGGAATGGTGTTAAATACCACCTCCCATTCATCGATATCATCTTCCACAAAATATGAAGCATTTCCACCCAGCGAATAGGCAACCCTAAGATCGATCAACATATTTTCATTCAGTTCTATCATTAAACCGGCAGCACCTCCATAACTAAAGGTCCAGTCGGAATTTTGTTTGGAACTGGTGATCAGCGGATTATCTTCTTCACTCAGATAATATTCTTCCGATTCGTCGTAAATAGAAGTTTTAGTGGAAAAATTGTTAAATCCAAGAATACCATCCACATAAGGTTTAAAAAATTTAGTTGGCGATTGCACTCTTAAATTCAAATGACCGGTAGAAATAGTATTAGAGGTTTCGATACGCATGGGGAATAACAATTGATCGATAACTATTCCATCAACAACTATATCGGCGGTAAGTGTTTTGTCCTCGGTTTTAAAACCATTATTCATAAATGCAAGGTCAAAACCCACTAATACCGGAATTTTTACCGATGGTTGGAAAAACAAGTTAAATCCACCGCCAACGGCAACTTCGTCGTTGTAAGTTTTAAAATCGTTCATTGGAATACCCAGATCGAAGTTCAATCCAAAAAATACTGCCGATTTTTTAACCGGGTGAGTAGTTTGTGCCATGAGGGAAAAGGCTGTGCATACAAAAACAACAGAGAGTGTAAGTTTTTTCATAATTGTAAAATTAAATAATAAATGAATGTGTTATAACCACTTTTTTTTCTTGTAAATGATGAACTGAATGATCGTAATGATGATCATAACAGCCCAAACACCCGCATAACCATATCGCCATGTGAGTTCCGGCAAATTTTCAAAGTTCATGCCATAAACACCTACAAGAAAGGTTAAAGGGATAAAAATGGCGGAAATCAAGGTGAGCACTTTTATGATCTCATTCATATGGCTGTTCATATTGGCCATATTTGTTTGCACAAGACCGGCCAGGTATTCGCGGTCGGTATCGATCTGATTCACTACCTGGTTAACATGATCCTGCAAATCGCGCAGGAAATGTTTAGAATCAGGTTCAATTAAAATAATGTCCTCCTTCATCAATTTAAATATCACTTCCCGAAGAGGCGCTATACTTCGTCGTAAATAAATAAAATCTTTGCCAATATTATGAATGTCGGTTAAATGGTTTTTATTTTTCTGAACAAAAATATTATTTTCAATTTTATCCAGTTCCGCAGAATAATGATCGAGCACAATAAAGTAGCTGTCAACAATAGCATCAATTAATGCGTACATAAGATAATCGGATCCTTTTTTGCGCATTCTTCCTTTTCCTGTTCGTATTCTGTCGCGCAAAACTTCAAAATAATCACCTTCATCCTCCTGAAAAGTTAAAACAAATCCATTACCAAGAATCAAACTGATCTGATCGCGCTGTAAATGATCATTTTCAAAATAAAATTCATTCAGTGTAACATAAATAATATCATCTTCTGTGTATTCATCAACCTTAGGCAGTTGAAATACATTTAGAATATCTTCCTGAATAAGATTGTGCAATTTGTAAAATGCACCGATCTCACCGATTAATTTTTCATTATGTAAACCATTTACATTTATCCAGGAAATATAATCTTTAGGTTGTTTTACTAAATAATTTCCACCTTCAGCAAATTGTTCTTCTGTATATGCAGTTTCATTGTAATTAATTATACTTACGCCAATTTCAGTATGCCGTTTATTACCGGTGTAAACAGGAGTGCCGGGAGGTAAACCTGATTTACGTCGGTGTGTGGTTTTTTTTAAATGACCGGTTACCGGTTTTTTGTTGGATTCATTCATGTGCGATCTGTTTTTTATAGGAATTTCCGATACTCTTCCATTTCATTTTTATCACACCATAAACCGCCTCCTTAAATATACCACTACTCATTTTGGATATTCCTTTTTCTCGGTCCTTAAAGGTAATTGGAATTTCCATTAATGTAAATCCACATTTCCACGCCGCAAATTTTAATTCGATCTGAAATGCATATCCAATAAATTTGATCTTATCCAGATCTATTGTTTCCAACACCTTTCTTTTATAACAAACAAATCCGGCGGTGGTATCTTTTACAGGCATTCCTGTTATCATTCTTACATAAAGGGAGGCACCTTTGGAAATAAAAATTCTATTAAAAGGCCAATCCTCCACATTTCCATTTTTTACATATCTTGAACCGATCACAACATCAGCACCATCGGCGCAACTTTTTAATAGCCTGGGCAGGTCGGATGGTTTGTGAGAAAAATCGGCATCCATTTCCACTATATAATCATAATTATTTTTTAAAGCCCACTTAAATCCGGCTATATATGCTGTGCCTAAACCTAGTTTTCCGGGTCGGGACTGTAAAAATAGTCTGTCGGGATATTTTACCTTTAATTGTTCCACTTCTTTTGCCGTGCCATCGGGTGAATTGTCATCAATTATCAATACATGCAATTGCTCCGGCAACGATAACACGGCATGTATCATTTCGGCAATATTTGCCTGCTCATTATAAGTTGGTATTACGATAAGTGAAGAGGGCAACGTTAATTTATTTTTGGATTTTTAATTTTGAATTCGATCATTTTTAATTTTAATTTGGTGTGGAGTGAAAAATCACTTTTGTAGATCCAATCAAAATATTGTGGTTCTCTTTTATAAACCTCTGCGCATGATTGTCCGTTGTATTTTCCAAAATTAAAATATTCTATTCCATCTTTTAAGATCATCCTTCTGCCAAAATCAACAAAGTCGCCATCCTTAGTAAATTCATGCAGTGATTGAACATCATTTTTCAATTGATCTTTATACATTTCCAATTGGCCTACCAATACTTCATAAGTTGCTTTAACATCTGCTTCGGCACTATGCGCATCAATTAACTCCTTGTTGCAAAAAAACTTGTAAGCAGCCTCCAGGGTTCTTTTTTCCATTAAGGTAAAAATACGCATCACATCTATATAACGACGGTTTTCGTCAAAACCTGTATCTGCTCTTAAAAATTCTTCTGCGAGCATAGGGATATCAAATTTATTGGAGTTATAACCTGCAAGATCACAATTATTTAAAAAGTCGCGCAGTTCAATTGCCACATCCTTAAATTTTGGGGAATCTTTAACATCTGCATCAAAAATTCCGTGAAAAACGGAGGAGGCTTCCGGGATATGCATCTCCGGATTTATCCGCATGGTTTTGCTCTGCTGACTCCCGTCGGGCAGTATTTTCAGGATACTTATCTCTACAATTCGGTCGCTGCTTAGGTTTATTCCTGTTGTTTCAAGGTCAATAAAAGCTAAAGGTTTATCAAGTTTTAACATATATATCGGCAAATTTATGTTAAAATAGTAAATTCAAGGTTATCAAAATTTCCGGAACTCATTAAAAGAAAATTGGTATTCACACTCTTTAACATTTTTAGCAGTTCTGAAAGCTGTGCAGAATTATTAATTACATGCAGTGAGTCGTCGTTAAAAAAATGTTTTACTTCCTCCGGCAACAGTTCAGGCAATTTTTTTAATTGCACTGTATGCGGATTAAAATAAACGATCCTTACATCAGCTTTGTTCATGGTGTTTTTATAGTGAGCGATAAATGTTTTGTTCAGGCTGCTAAAGGTGTGGAGTTCCAGACACGCAATTAATTTTCTTTTGGGATATTGTTCTTTAACAGCATCAACAGTGGCCTGTACTTTAGATGGAGCATGTGCAAAATCGCGAAATACAATTCCGGAATCATTTTTATATAAAATTTCCAATCTTTTTGCGGCACCCTTGAAACTTTCCATTGCAGAATAAAAAACATCATTTTCAATATTTAATGCATTGCAAACCAATCGCGCAGCTTCCATATTTTGCATATTGTGTTTACCGAAAATTTCGAAAATGTAAACTTTATTTTCAAATTGAAGATGAAAAGCATTATTTTCTAAAAAATAATCAGGAGTAGAATATTTTTTTATTTCCGCTTTTACCTTCGAATTATTTAACAGTGAGTTTATATTCTGATCCTCTTCGTTTAATATCAATAATTGTTGAGGGGATAAACTTTCCATTAAAATTTTAAATTGATTGGTGTAATTCTCAAAGGTGGGGAAAACATTAAAATGATCCCATGCAATTCCGCTGATGAGCGTTATTTGCGCTTTGTAATGTAAAAATTTAGGACGTTTATCAAGTGGAGAGGCAAAATATTCATCTCCCTCAATAATCATTAGTGGTGCATCACTAATTTGCACCATAGTTTCAAAGCCTGCAAGTTGAGCTCCAACAAGATAATCAAAATCCAGTTTCTGATCTTTTAAAACATGCATAATCATGGATGTGATGGTTGTTTTACCATGACTTCCACAAACGGCTACGCGTATTTTATTCTTACTTTGTTCGTAAATATATTCGGGGAAACTGTAAATGTTTAGGTTTAATTCTTTTGCACGCAAAAGTTCAGGGTTATCTGCCCTTGCATGCATTCCGAGTATAACTGCATCTAACCCTGAATGAATATTTTCCGGATACCAACCATATTTTTTGGGTAATAAATTATGTTTCTGCAACCGCGAAAGGGATGGCTCAAAAATTTCATCGTCAGAACCTGTTACGGTCAATCCTTTAGTTTTAAGTGCAATAGCAAGATTATGCATTACGGCTCCGCCTATTGCGATCAAATGAATTTGCATGCACCGAAGGTATAACAATACAACAATAGATGAATATGTGCACTTGTGGATTGTGGAATTTGAAATAAATTTTATATCTTTACGTTGATAAATCTAAAGAAGAATATGGTTGAACTTTTCCTCAATTTTTAAAGTTAACCTAGTAATTTTGCCAATTATGTTTAAATCAGTATCAATCTCTAAAGTTTTTTTTGCAGCCGGATTAGCTGTGATCTTAACATTTTCCTTGAGTTCTTGCGGTTCTAAAGAGGGCTGTCCGAATAAAATTACAGAAGTTGGCGGTGTTAAGTTAGATACCAACACCTGATCAAAATCTAAATATTTTTTTAAAGTCTGATCATACCAAGCTGATCAGGCTTTACTATTTATAGATAGGTAAACTCAATAATTTTCACGATCTTCTCCGACAGGCTCAGAATCACCGGGCACGTTCTGGCTGCATTTTCCAGTATTTGTTTTTGTTTATCATCAAGATTGATAGGAGGTATTGTAAGCCTGCAGTGAATTTCAGCTATTCTCCTGGGATTGCTTGCCATAATTTTAGTAACTTCAACACTGGTTCCTTCTATAGGCAAATTATGCACGAGCGGCAATTCCCATTATAGTAAGCATACAACTTGCAGTTGCCGTGGCCATTAGGTCGGTTGGCGAAAAACCTTCTCCTTTTCCTTGATTATCGGGTGGAGCATCTGTAAAAATTTCGGTGGAAGAGGATAAATGTGTGGCAATTGTTCTTAATTCGCCGGAATAAACTACTTTTGATATAATCATGACAATATTTTTTTTCTGTTGGCAACTATTCTCAAACAAAATTCGTAATATTATCCGATGAAATGTGGATTGGTGTTTTTTTTGATGGTTTTAGGGGTATTTCAGGCTTATGGCCAGGATACCACAATAACGCTTGAAAATAATTCGAAGCCGGTTATTCTAAATAAAATTACCTCTCCCTCCAATAAAACCAAAAGCGTTGGTTATGAACGTGAATTCAGTATTGGCGGAAAATTAAGCACTGCAGGCTGGAGTATTTTTGGTGATTATACCAAAGATATCAACCTCGATAAAAAACGTGTTTATTACTTTGAATTGGGATTTATCAACGATCCAAAGGAGGCAAAACGCGTAAACGAATTTACCATTGGTCCCGAATCTCCAAAACCTTTTATTTATGGTAAACAAAATTCTTTTTTTAATGTAAAAGCTGCTCTTGGTCAAAAGCTAATGATTGGCGAGAAGGCCGAAAAGAGTGGGTTTCAGGTTAGTTTTAATTATGCGGGCGGTTTTTCTGCCGGATTTATAAAACCTTATTATCTAGAAATTTTTAATACCACCGGTGAGAGCAGTGATCTTACCCGAGCAATAAAATATACTCCTGAGACAGAAAGTTTATTTTTGGATGCAACAAGTATTTATGGCGCTTCCGGTTTTAGTATTGGATTTAATGAAATTAAATTTGCTCCCGGTATTTTTGCCAAATCAGGTTTTAATTTTGATTGGGCAACATATGATGATTTTGTAAAAGCAATGGAAGTAGGATTAGGAACAGAGATCTATTTAAAAGAAATTCCTATTCTTATTTCGGAAAACAATAAACCCTACTTTGTTTATTTATATCTGAGTTTACAATTTGGCAAGAAGTGGTAAAAAAGGTTGAAGAAAATGATCGAACTCTCCGTAGTAGAAAATTCTGAACGTATTAGAAAGCCAAAATGGCTTAAAGTAAAACTTCCCACGGGCGAAAATTACCGCAACGTGAGGCAAATTGTTGATGACCACAAGTTACACACCATCTGCGAAAGTGGAAATTGCCCTAATATGGGTGAATGTTGGGGGGAAGGAACTGCAACTTTTATGATATTGGGCAATATTTGCACCCGTTCCTGCTCTTTTTGTGCTGTTGCAACAGGGCGTCCAACAGAATTGGATTTGGATGAACCGGAACGTGTTGCAGACGCAATTCGGCTGATGAAAGTAAAACATGCCGTTATTACTTCCGTGAACCGCGATGAGCTGGCCGACAGAGGTGCATTTATATGGAATAAAACAGTTACAGAAATAAAAAAACAATCACCAACCACAACCATTGAAACACTTATACCAGATGTAAAAGCAAGTTGGGATGCACTTATAACAATGATCTCTCCCGGACAAGAGGTGGTTTCACATAATATGGAAACGGTTCAAAGGCTTTACAGGCTTGTAAGGCCTCAGGCAAAATATGAACGAAGTCTGGAACAGATCCGCCGGACAAAAGATTTTGGAAAAAGAACAAAATCCGGAGTAATGTTGGGTTTAGGCGAAACAAAAGAAGAAGTTTACGCAATTATGGATGATCTTGTTGCCAACGGTTGTGATGTGCTTACTTTAGGTCAGTACCTTCAACCCACAAGAATGCATCTTGAGGTAAAGGAATTTGTAACACCCGAAATGTTCGAACATTATAAGGAGATAGGTTTACAAAAAGGTTTTAAATATGTGGAAAGCGGCCCACTTGTTCGTTCGTCGTATCATGCAGAACGACATGTTTTTTAAGGTTTTACAGTAGCAAAAAAGAATAAATTTGTAATTAATCCGTCATAAATAATAAGCGGTTAATTAGTGTTAAATTAATTTCATATTTTTACCAAAAATAGCGATACATGAAAAGGAATTTTACAATCTTCGGTCTTTCATTACTCAGTTTGGCCCTTGTTTCATTTTTCCTGGTGAGGGGATACAGAGCTGACGATGTTGCAGGAATGCCTGATGGCACAATTGACAGGTATAATGCCAAAGTGGAATTAAAACAGGCGAGAGCGGATGGTTATGCGAAATGGATCAACAGCATGCGTGCGAATCCTTTAACCGGTAAGGTTGAGGAAGCTGATCTTTTTGCTGCCCGTGAACAAATGCGGGAATATAGAGCAAAAGTGAATAGTGGTGACCGTGGTGGTTCCCTCTTAAATCTTGCATGGGAAGGATTTGGTCCGAATAACGTAGGTGGAAGAACACGTGTTATTTTGATCGATAGAACAAATCCTGAAAGGATGTATTGTGGCGGCGCAAGCGGTGGAATTTTTTATACGGATAATGGTGGTCTCGATTGGTTGCCTCATCCACAAAATGACGAATTCAGTTCTTTATTGGTTTGTGCAATGGCACAGGCTTCCAATGGAGATATATATTTCGGAACAGGTGAATATTGGGCCGATTATTATGATGGAAGTTTCGGAAGTTATACTCACGGTTTTGCAGGCGACGGAATGTACAAAGCAGCCGCAGTAACCGGAACTGATTTACCTACATTTACACAACTTACAGCAACAATACCTACTCCTGGTGAAATTGGAAGTTCCTCCGGAGCTATCTGGGCTTATGTAAACAGAGTTGTTTGCAGTCCTTTGGATGCTAATACAATTGTTGCTGCTACAAACACAGGTTTAAAAATTTCTACAGATGGTGGTGTGGTTTGGAATAATTGCGAGGGTGGTGGTTCGCCATTATCAGCAATATCTGACGATGCCGTATTTGATAGCGAAGGATATTTACATGCTATTTCAGGAAGTTTGCGCAAATATTATCGCTCTACTTCTCCAACTGATCCGGGAACAATGGAAGAACTTGGTGCAGGAATGCCAACCGGCAGCATCAGAAGAGTTTTGGCAGTTGCACCTTCAGATAAAAATTATGTTTATGTATATTCTGCTAAAACAGGCACTTACGGATTACAAGGAGTTTACCAATCTGTAGATCATGGAGAAAACTTCACTCAAATTACAGAGGAGGCTTCAGAATTCTTTAATCCAAATGGTACATTGGCAAATGCTAAATGGAACATGTGTATTGCAGTAAGTCCTGTTGATCCTCAAAGAATATATATCGGTGGTCAAATTCAATCATGGACATGGGTTGGAATTTCCCAAAGCTGGACACCAATGACCAGTTCAGGATACCCTACCTGGTATGCAAAATATATACATGCCGATCATCACTTCATTGTATTTCATCCTGAAAATCCGGAGATCATGTATTTCGGATCTGATGGTGGAGTATCAAGAACTACAAATGCTTCTGCACAGTATCCCGATTATGGAACGCTTAATAAAGGTCTGAATCTATATCAAAGTCACGGTATTGCTATCGGAATTGAAGGTGAGGCAATGGGTGGATCACAGGATAATGGTACTCAATATGTAAATTTTGATCTCAACAGTGTTTTGCAATCCGTTGAAGTATTAGGAGGTGATGGTGGAAAAGCAGAAATTTCCAGAATCAGACCTGAATATTTATTCGCTACCTTTTTCTCAGTAACTGCAAATGGAAATGGAGCTGTATTGCGTCGTTCTGTAAATGAAGGTGCATCCATGAGTTCCATTTACGATTGTAATATTGACGGCGGCGTTGCTTCCTGTACTCAGGATGGTTTGGCCGATGGAGGCACCGACTTTGTTACTCCTTTCGTTTTATGGGAAAATTATGAATTATACAGCACCTTTGCTCCAATACTTCTAGGCGAATCTGTAGAATACCCTGCTGGTAGCGGTAGTTTTTATTCTGAAGGCGATGTAGTAAATTATGAAGGACGCGATATTTTATTAAATAAATCCGGTATTTCTGAATCAAGATTATATCAAAGTGTAAAAAATAATCTTTGGGTTACAAATGGTGCACTTTACAATTCAACGGAAGCACCGGCTTGGTTTAAGATTTTACCTGCAACCTCAGGTTCTATCAGTGCAATAGAATATGATAACACCGGAGATATTGCCTATGTTGGAACTGAAAATGGAAGACTTTATAAAGTTAGCGGGATCTTAACTGCAGCTTTAGAATATGTTGATGCTGATGGAAATCCTGAAACCGCAGAAACATTTAATGCTACAGATGCAGGAATTGTCACTTTTACCTATGCTAATGTTTTCCCCGGAAAAATAACAGGTATTAGTATTAATCGCGATGATGCAAATGATATTGCAATTTCCATCGGAGGTTACGGTGTTGACCAAAATGTTTGGTATAGCGACAATTGTTTAGATGGCGATCTTGCTACTTTTGAATGTATATCAGATGGTGGTTCTTTACCTAATATCCCTGTTTATGATATATTAATGCATATTTCAGATAATGATAAACTGTTAATTGCAACTGAATTTGGAATTTGGAGTTATTCCCTTACCTCCGGAAGCGATTGGACCCAGGAAACCGGCGCTGTAGATGGTGAAGTTGGTCCGGGTAATGTTCCTGTATTTGAAATCAGAGAAGATTGGATCCGTGAAATAGAATGTTATGCAATATATATTGGTACTCATGGAAATGGATATTATCGTGCAACTAACCTTGCAACAGCCACTTGCGATTTTACAACCGTGAGTTCCGGTCCAATTCAGGAGGAAATAATTGCCGGTATAACCTTATCACCAAATCCGGCTGACTCTTATACCAATGCAAATGTTATTGTATCCGAACCAACGATGATGACGATCACCATTGTTAATATGTCGGGAGTAACGGTTGCGAACTTTGGCACATCCAATTATACAGAAGGATCACATACTATTTATTTAGATGTAAGAGATCTCAATCCAGGTTCTTATCTGGTGGTGTTCAATGCTAACGGACATGTGATTTCACGCAGATTGGCAGTATTTTAAAGTTTACTAATTAATATATTCAAAACCCTTTCAGTTTTTCTGGAAGGGTTTTTTTAATTGTTAAGGGTGATGATCATGTCATGCCTTATCATCGATTTGAAGTAAAATCTTACTTTATTAATTTATATACCTTTCTGGTTTATGATCTTACTGAAGTGGCAGGAATTTTAGTACCGCAATAGGGTTTAATCCCTATTCAAATTAAGATTACTGAAGCTTACCATTGGAGATCACGGTTAAATATTCTACATCTATAATGAGAGTATCAAGTATCAGGAAAACATTAATCTCCAAACCCGGAACCAGTGAGGCTCTCGCTCACGTAGCAAGGGTCTCACTAACTAAAGGTCATTGGACAAGGACATGGGACACGACTTGACAACAACAACATGGGAGAATGTAAAGGGGAAACAGGAAAACAAACGGTGGGATTTACAACAATTCGGAGCTAGTGAGGCTCTCGCTCCTAGAGAGGGTCTCACTAATGGCATATGTACAAAAAAACAAAATATGGAATTTGCAAAATCTTCAACCTGGGTCTAGTGAGGCTCATGCTCTTAACGGGGGTCTCACTAACGGATTAACCCAAAATCTTTGTGCAGCCAACACTTTTTTCGCACTGCAGTGATCAGTGAAAACACCAACCACGGCCACGGAGAGAGTGAAGATCTCGCTTAGCGATGGTCTCACAATTGTTCAATCAACGGGTAATGTCATCTATCCAGCCATGTAACATTACTAATATATAGAGCATAAAAAAACCTCCCTGAAAAACAGGGAGGTTTAAAATGACTTAAATTATTTCTTATTCTACAACAAAGTTTCTAATGGTTGACTGAGCACCATTTGAAATTTTAGCCATGTAAACTCCTGCAGGATAAGCACTGATATCAATAGTAGTATTGAAAATAGTACCTATACCTGTATTTTGAGTATATAAAACCTGACCAGCCATATTTACAATAGAAATCATTGCATCCTGAGCATCACCAAAGGTTAAACTTAAGTTTAATACATCATCAGCAGGGTTAGGGAAAATGCTGATTGAAGTTAAGTTGTCAATATCATCAACACCAACACAAATATCTGCTGTTACATTTTTACAATAATCGTAAGCAGATCCACCATAATCTACAGCAAGACAAACCTCATAAGTACCTGGTGAACCATAGATATGAGTAGGATTGCGTTCAGTGCTTACAGCACCGTCACCAAATTCCCAGTAATAAGTTGCATCATCAGGAACCGCTGCGAAATTGGAAAGATCCGTAAAGTTCTTTTGTAAACTCACGCAGGGAGACGGAGTGGTAGCAAGGAAATTTACTCCTTTTGGTGCTACATACCAGTCAATATATGCATGTTCCCAGGCAAAAGGATCTGTGTAAGCTAAGGTGCTAACATAAAATCCGTTCCAGCCGGTAGCAGAAATATTATAACGAACATCAGAGCTGGCAAAACCATCCTGATTATCAGAATATTCAGACCAAGAAACCGGAGCACTTTCTAAAAGTTCTTCGTTACACAGTAACCAAAAGCGATTCAATGGGTTTTCGATCAAAAACGGAGGATCAGTGAAATCTAAAAGGGTATCACCTAATTCATACGGTTGACCTGGAATATACTGGAACGCTACTCCTACGAAATGGTCGGGGGAGTTTTTGTTGATAGTAAGATCCAAAGGAATGGTAACAGAAGCAATGTTGAAACTTGCTGTATCTTCATTATCCATTAGGAAAGTATACTCAGTATATGTTCCGTTTGGTCTGTTGTATTGATAATTGTATTTTGTTAAGAAAAGACTAATGTCAATTCCTTCATCAAAATCGCCGTTCGCATCATTATCAATGTAGTATCCTTCCTGATAAACACTGGAATTTGGTGCAAAAACATACACTTTCAAGGTATCAGTATAAGAATCGTTGAACCTGTCATAAAAGTAGTAGAAGCGAACAGAGTCGACATCAAATGCGTGATCTTCATTAAACCAGTCGTCAGCATCACCAATAACAGTAAAGTTATCATCAACAAAATCAGATACATATTCTGAAATTGGATCAAAAATATGGGAATATCCATGTCCGTACCAGTAAAAATCTTCCCCGGTTCCAGTTACAACATAAGTTGTAGAATCCGGCCATAGTGGCACTGAAGCCAGATTTTCAAGGGTCCATCCGTTTAATGCGTAGTCAACGGCATCGGAGTAATTCACCCAATAATAGTTAAGTGCCCGTTCGCCGGCAGTAGAAACCGGTTTGGTCACATCAAATTTTGTTGCTGTTTTGGCATTCGAAACCTGCGTATTGCCATATTTAGCATCTGTTTGATAATTTAGAGGAGCTTGTGCGTTAATGGAAGCTGCAATTATCAAAAATGTAATAAGTAAAAGATTTTTTTTCATAACTTTCCTTTTTCAAGATTTATTTTCCATACAAATATACAAATTTCAAATGGAACTCGGTCATTTGAGTGTCAGTTAACAACACTTTTGATTTGCTTAACTATCCTTAAGAAAACACGTTCTGCAGCGGGCTTCATACTCTTCCTTTTCTCCTAACAGAACCTGTGCATTATTATTTACTTTTCTGTATGAGCGTGATGCAATATTGCCACATTGCATACAGATCGCATGAACTTTGGTGATATAATCAGCTATGGCCAACAGATCGGGCATGGGACCAAATGGTTTGCCCCGAAAGTCCATATCAAGTCCTGCTACTATAACCCGGGTGCCTCTTACAGCAATTTGTTCACATACTTCCACAAGTCCGCTGTCAAAAAATTGGGCTTCATCAATACCAACAACATCCACACCCTCACTCAATAAAAGAATATTAAGCGAATTGTTGACCGGAGTGGAGACAATAAATTTTTCGTCGTGAGAAACAACATTTTGTTCATCATACCTGGTATCAATGGCTGGTTTAAATATTTCAACCTTCAAATTGGCTATGCGGGCGCGTTTCAGGCGGCGAATCAGCTCTTCAGTCTTGCCGGAAAACATCGATCCGCAAATTACTTCTATCCAACCAAGGCGTTCTCCTTTCAGATGAGGTTCAATAAACATAATTTTGCAAATATTATTTTTGGTACGAAAATACGTTTACAAGTTGGTTAAAACTACATAATTAAAAATGGATACTAAAATCACGGAAATAGAAATACTGATCGACAAATTGAACTTGCTTTTTGCTTCAGTTAAAAGTGACGGACAACTGGATAAGTTTGAAGTCGAGTTGTTGAAAAAATATGTTCGTCAATTGCAGGATAAACTCGATTCGATAAGTGAAGGAACACAACAGGAAAAAAAGCCGGAAATAAATGTTGTTCCTATAATTCCTATTATTCCTGCAGAAAAGGTAGTGCCAAAAGTTTTACCTGAGGAGATCGTTCCACCGATAATATTTAAAGAAGAGAAACCGGAAAAGGAAATTGTTGCTCCGGTTGAGAAAATAATAACGGCTGAAAAAGAGATTCCAAAGGTTATGGTAAATCCATATGCAGAGAAGATAAAAGAGGAAATTAAACCTGTGGTGGAGGAACAAAAAAAACCAATTCATAAATTAAAGGAAAATGCAGAAGAGGAACTGAACAAGGCTCTCAATGTGAAATTGGCAAGTAATAAAAAGACCTTAGCGGAAAGAATTCATTCACACAAGGCAAAGGAAATTACCAGTGTTATCGACCTGAATGATAAATTATTTTTTATTAAAGAATTATTTAAAGGTGATGTAAACGGATATTCCGCTGTACTTAAAACAATAAACAGTATGAATTCGTTTGAAGAAGTGAAAAAATATATTCAAAATGAATTATCCTCCCAATACAATTTTTCAGAAGAAGAATCGGTGGAAAGATTTTTGGAAGTGGTGAAGTTGAAGTTTGAGTAATGAATTGGGACACGGGACATAGGACACGAGACACAGGACATGGGACATGGGACACGGGACATGGGACACGGGACACGAGACACGGGAAAACAAAGGGTGGGATTTAGTTAAATTTTGGAAAAAATTTCGGCTCCTATTTTATTACTTCTTATTTGGCAAGTCAAATTAGAAATTAAATCCCAAATATTACGTTAACACGGCTGTTTAATTATCAATTATCAATTGTCAATTGTCAATTATCAATTGTCAATTGTTCCAAAGTTGCTTCAACAATTTTACGAGTTCCCCCCAGATGTGATTGAACATAATCTTCTGCATCGCTTGCGGCACCTGTATATATAAATTGAAATTGATTCATCAGGTTTATCCTGTTCAATAGTTCATTGTAGTCGCGTATATCGAATGCAGCATTTCTTTGAGTTAATTCTACAGCTTCATTAAATTTTTTAAATTTCGGCCCAAAAAGTATTGGTTTGCCATATACAGCGGCTTCCAGGCAATTATGTATGCCCTTATTAAACCCTCCACCTATATAATTTATATCTGCATACTGATACAGCGATGAAAGCATTCCGATATTATCAATGATCAATACTCTTTTCCCGATAAGATCTGCTTCTGTTGCTTTATGCAATTCAGAATAGATCAGAGAGAATTTTTTGTATAATTTTTTTGTTTTGCGCATATACTTTTCATCAATATTATGCGGAACAATAATGATCTTAAAATTTACAAATACGAGTGAACGATAAAAGGCTTTGGCAAGTAATTTTTCATCCTTCGGCCAGGTACTTCCTGCAATTATTACATTGTGATCTTTCACGAACGTAGCAATTTCGGGAAAATCTTTTCTATTTTCTGAAATTGTTTTCACTCTGTCGAAACGTGTGTCGAAACAAATTTCTGCCGTTGTTATTTTAATGTGCTGAAGCAGTTTTAAAGAATCTTCATTCTGAACAAATATGCGTGTGTATTTTTTTAAGGCTGTTCTGAAAATGTGTGCATACCATTTAAAAAACAGTTGTTTTTTCCGGAATATTCCCGAAATTAAAAATAAGGGAATGTTTTTTTTATGTAACGCATTAATATGATGTATCCAAAATTCAT
This sequence comes from Bacteroidota bacterium, assembly GCA_016706865.1. Classification (NCBI taxonomy): domain Bacteria; kingdom Pseudomonadati; phylum Bacteroidota; species Bacteroidota bacterium. The sequence continues at coordinate 45,068 of JADJIS010000003.1, forward strand.
ATTTTACAAAAATGGCAATATCCGGTTTAACAATAGATATAAATTTTTCTGCATTTGCAGCGGTATCTGCGGGGAAATAACATACATGATCAGCATAGGGATAATTTTTTTGATTTTCATATCCGGAGGGTGAATAAAATGTAAGTAATATTTTTATTTCGGGATGTTTCGACTTTAACGATTCCATTACCGTTCTGCCTTGTTCAAACTCACCAAGGGAAGCGCAATGCATCCAAACGATTTTTTTATTGTTGTCCTGAAAGAGGGGTTTTAAATTTTCAAATAAATTTTTTCTGCCCTTTACCCATAACGATGCTTTCTTATTAAAAAGAGAAGCAATTCTTATTAAGGTGTGATAACATCTAACAAAAATGGAGTAATAAAATTGCTGAAAGAGCAACATAGATGCTCCAAACACTATCCCCAGCACAAAAACAATAGCAACTACTTTCATATCAATTTGTATAAAATTTACGGGTGGGTTGTTCAAAAATAGGTAGGTTCCAACTCAATTTGAAATTAATCATCATATCAATTCTGGTGGCATCATCTTTCATTTGAGTATCATAGTTGATGGATCTCCGGTTTTGGGTAATGCCTTCTGTTATCTCTATACCTGCACGAAAATTCACAAAATATTTATTGCTGAATAAATAATATCCGATATACTGGTTAAAGGCAAGGCCATTCGTAAGTCTGTCGTATCCTTTTTTATATTCCTCTGAAAGCTGTGGAACTGCGGTTTCGTCGATATAGATCCAGATATTATGCTGCAAAAAACCAATTCCCCCCATAAAAGTTACTCCGGAATTGGGATTAATGCTTAATAAATTGGTGATCTTACCTACCTGTACTGAGGCGGTAAATCCGCTTTCCCAAAGAATCGGATCATATTGAAGTCCGTCTGTTCCTACTATATATCCCTCTTCATTCTTCAAATTGTTTACAATGGTATCCTCTCTCACTGCGCTTCCATATATAAACGCTCCGCTAATACTGTATAACCAGTTTTTGTTGGTCTTATACTGATAACCACCCCCAACTATTGCGTGCGGACCGAATCGGTCGGCAAGATCAGCAGCAGGAAGGCCTATACCTAGATCAATGGTGATGATATTAGCCGAAACGCAGCTATCATTCAAATTTACCTGTGCGGTCAAAATTGAGACAGAACAAACAAGAAGAAGGGTAAAAAAAATATATTTCATGTTAAGAGGGTCAAAATTACAAAGATTGTGGAGTTTGTGAACGCCTTCCACCTCCTTATATTATCTTTGCCGATTGAAATTTGACAATCTGATGAAAAAGTTACAAATGGTTGATCTTACAGGTCAATACCAAAAAATAAAGGATGAAGTGGATGCCGGTATTCAGGAGGTAATTGATACAACACAATTTATTAATGGTGCTGCAACCAAACAATTTGCCTCAGATCTGGCAACTTATCTGCAGGTTAAACATGTGATTCCTTGTGCCAATGGAACCGATGCCCTGCAAATTGCATTGATGGCGCTTGGTCTTCAGGAGGGTGATGAAGTGATCTCCATTCCTTTCACCTTTGTAGCTACGGTGGAAGTTGTTGCCTTATTAAAGTTGAAACCTGTTTTTGTTGATGTGGATGAAAATACATTCACAATAGACGTTGATAAAATTGAAGAAAAAATAACATCCCGAACAAAAGCGATAATTCCAGTGCACCTCTTTGGCCAAAGTGCCGATATGGAAAAGATCATGGCGATTGCTGCAAAACATGATCTTATTGTAATTGAGGATAATGCGCAGGCAATAGGAAGTGAATTGATGATGGGAGAAAACAGGAAAGTTAAAACAGGAGCCATCGGGCATGTTGCAACCACTTCATTTTATCCTACAAAAAACCTTGGTGCATATGGTGATGGCGGCGCACTTTTTACAAATGATGATAATATCGCCCAAAAAATTAAGATCATTTGTGATCACGGTTCGGCAAAAAAATATTATTATGATGCAATAGGAGTTAATTCAAGACTCGACAGTATACAGGCGGCAATTTTAAATGTAAAACTTAAAAATCTTGATATTTATAATGCACAGCGTCAAAATGCAGCTGCTTTGTACGATGCCGGATTAAAAGATGTACCAGGAATATTAATTCCCGCAAGATTTGAAAGATCAAGCCATGTATTTCATCAATACACCATTAAAGTGGCACAAAACAGAGATGGACTAAAAGACTATTTGCAGGAAAAAGGAATTCCATCTATGATCTATTATCCGGTGCCTTTACACCTAAGTGATGCATATCAGGTTTATGGATATAATAGAGGTGATTTTCCTGTAAGCGAAAAAATATCGCAGGAAGTTTTATCCCTTCCCATGCATACGGAATTGGATGTTGAACAAATAGAATATATATGTGAAACTATTAAAGAATTTGTATTAAAACAGATTTCGGTAATAGCCTGATCGCATTATAAAACACACAAATTAATCATTAATTAAACGGAAAATGTTCAACAAACTTAAACAGGGTGAAAATAAAATTTCAGTGATCGGTCTTGGATATGTTGGGCTGCCAATTGCATTGGAATTTGGACGTAAATTTTCTGTTGTTGGGTATGATATTGATGAAGAACGCATACATATGTTAAATGCGGGTATTGATGAAGGCAATGATATAGAACCACATGCTTTTGAAAATACAAATGTTGTATTCACTACCGACTTGAAGGAGCTGGAAACTTGTAATTTCCATATTATTGCTGTTCCAACTCCGGTGGATGAACATAAGGTTCCTGATTTATCTCCCTTGATTGCTGCAACAAAATCCATTGCAGGAATTTTAAAGACGGGTGATTATATTGTTTATGAATCAACTGTTTTTCCCGGATGCACGGAAGATATTTGTTTGCCTGTGTTGGAAGATGGTTCCGGACTTAAATTAAATACCGGGTTCAAATTAGGATATTCTCCTGAACGAATTAATCCGGGTGATGTGCAATACACACTTAAAAATGTAATTAAAATAGTATCAGGTTCTGATGCGGAAGCATTGGAAAATATCAGTGCCATTTATTCTGAAATTGTTTTACCCGGCGTATATCAGGCTTCCAGTATTAAGGTTGCCGAAGCGGCAAAAATTCTTGAAAATACACAACGGGATCTCAATATTGCTTTGATGAATGAATTATCCATAATTCTGGATAAGATGAACGTAAATACTTATGAGGTAATTGAAGCTGCAGGAACAAAATGGAATTTTCATAAATACAAACCCGGTCTTGTTGGAGGACATTGCATAGGAGTTGATCCCTATTATCTCACCTATAAGGCTATGGAACTTGGATATGAACCTTATGTAATTTTGGGTGGAAGAAAAGTAAATGATAATATGGCGTTTTATGTTGCCCGACGCTGCATGCAGAAATTAATTGAAGCGGGTAAAAATCTTACGGATTCAAGAATATTAGTGATGGGATTAACGTTCAAGGAAAATGTGAGTGATATCCGGAATTCAAAAGTAGCTGATCTGGTTCATGAATTATTATCTTTTGGATTACATGTTGATGTTACAGAACCCAATGTTAGCTCAGCAGAAGTAAAGGAAGAATATAAGTTTGGTCTTCTGGAGGAGATTAAAGATAAATATGATGCGATAATTATTGCTGTAGCCCACAAAGAGTATCTTAAATTGGATGAAAATTATTTTTTATCGCATGCGAAGGAGAATTGTTTATTAATAGATATTAAAGGAATTTATCGGAATAAATTTAATAATTTTAATTATTGGTCATTATAAAATGAATATGAAAAAATCAATTTTAATTACCGGAGGTGCGGGATTTATAGGTTCGCACGTGGTGCGTTTATTTGTGAATAAATATCCTGAATATCAGATCATTAATCTGGATAAACTCACCTATGCAGGAAATCTTGCAAATCTCACTGATATTGAGGATAAGGAAAATTATTCTTTTGTGAAGGGAGATATAGTTGATGCAGAATTTATAGGTCAGCTATTTGAGGAACATATAATTGATGGAATAATTCACCTCGCAGCAGAAAGTCATGTTGACAGATCCATTTCAAATCCGATTGAATTTGTGATGACCAATGTTGTAGGAACTGTTAATTTATTAAATGCAGCAAAATTACAATGGAAGGATAATTCGGAAGGTAAATTATTTTATCATGTATCTACGGACGAAGTTTATGGAAGTTTAGGTGATGAAGGTTTTTTTTATGAGAATACCAATTATGATCCGCATTCACCCTATTCCGCATCAAAAGCATCAAGCGATCACTTTGTAAGAGCTTACCACGATACGTATAAATTGCCCGTAGTTATTTCCAATTGTTCCAATAATTACGGATCGTTTCAATTCCCTGAAAAATTGATCCCTTTGGCGATAAATAATATAAAAAATAATAAGCCAATACCGGTGTACGGTAAAGGAGAGAATGTTCGCGATTGGCTTTGGGTGGAAGACCATGCAAAAGCAATTGATACCATTTTTCATTCCGGTAAAATTGGCGACACTTATAATATCGGTGGATTTAATGAGTGGAAAAATATCGATCTGATCAAATTGTTGTGCAATATCATGGATAACAAATTGCAGCGGGAACCGGGAACCAGCGAAAAACTGATAAGTTATGTTACAGATCGTGCGGGCCATGATCTGAGATATGCGATTGACGCTTCAAAATTAAGTAATGACCTGGGTTGGAAACCATCACTTCAATTTGAAGAAGGTTTGGAAAAAACGGTTGATTGGTATTTAAACAATGAAGATTGGTTAAACAATATTACCAGTGGTGATTATAAAAAATACTATGATAATCAATATGCATCAAGATAGTGTTTATGGGTAACCTTTTTGGTAAATTATTTGATCATAAAGACCTGCTCGATTTTAGTGTTTTAAATGCGGATATGCATTCGCATTTAATTCCGAATATCGACGACGGTTCAGTGAGCATTCTGGAAAGCCAAAAAATGATTTCCGGATTGCGCGCGATGGGATTCAAAAAATTTATTACGACCCCACATATCATGCCTGAGGTTTTTAAGAATAATAAAGAGATAATAGAGAACGCCAGTCATAATTTAAATGCTGAACTTGCCGAAGACGATGTTTCTGTGATTGCAGCAGCGGAATATTATATTGACCAGGAATTTCCAAACAGGGTACGCAACGATGAAAAATTTTTAACATTCGGCGAAAATTACATTTTGATAGAAGTAAATATGATGGCAAGAGAAAAGCGCCTGGAGGAAGTTTTGTTTGAACTTAATTTAAAAGGATATAAACCGGTATTAGCCCACGTTGAACGATATCCATATATGTTTGAAGGAAACTCGCTGGCATATTATTCAAGTTTATTGGATGCTGATGTTTTGTTGCAAGTAAATTTACGTTCATTCACTGGCCAATATGGGGAGATTCAAAAAAAAATAGCAAGACAACTTGCAGAACACAATATGATCAATTTTTTGGGTACAGATATTCATCATGAAAATCAACTACCCATTATTTATCAATCAATGAAAGACCCTTATGTTCAAAAATTATTGATCAAGAACAAATTATTGAATAATCAACTATAGTTTCATCTATAATATTAAAAATTATAATAAATTAATTATGCCATTTACCGACACCCCAATTCCTGACCTTTTTGTTTTTGAACCGAATATATTTGAAGATGCCAGGGGTTATTTTTTTGAGTCATTTAATACAGCAATTTTTGCGGAAAAAAATATAAACACGAATTTTGTACAGGATAATCAATCAAAATCGAGTTATGGGGTTTTACGTGGATTACATTATCAGCTTAATCCTTTTTCTCAGGCAAAATTAGTACGCGTTATTTCAGGTGAGGTGCTGGATGTGGCCGTGGACATAAGGCAAAATTCACCCACTTATGGTCAACATTTTTCTATAATATTATCGGCTGAAAATAAAAAACAACTATATATTCCGAGAGGATTTGCACATGGTTTTGTAGTATTGAGTGAAACGGCAGAGTTTTTTTATAAATGTGATAATTTTTATTCCAAAGAACACGATGCGGGAATTATTTATAATGATGTTTCCCTAAATATTGATTGGATCTTAAAACCGGATATGATTCTTGTTTCTGAAAAGGATAAAAATCTGCCCGCATTAATTTCTTCAAAAAATAATTTTATTTAATCTAAAGTATTATAAGGAGTTAATTATTAATAATAATTCCAACAATTAAAAAACATGGCAAAAATTCTTATAACAGGAAGTAACGGTCAACTCGGAAGTGAATTGCAGGATATAGCAAAACGAAATAAACAACACGAATATATATTTGTTGACGTTGATGATCTGGATATTACGGAAGCTAATGCTGTTGATACTTTTTTTTCTTTATACAACTTTGATATTTGTATCAATTGTGCAGCTTATACTGCTGTTGACAAAGCGGAGGCAGACCATCTTTTGGCATTTAAAATAAATGTTACGGGAGTGGAGCATCTCGCGAAAGCATGTCAGAAAAACAATGCTGTGTTTATTCATATATCCACGGATTTTGTTTTTGATGGTGAGGCAACTGAACCTTATAATGTGGATCATCCGGTAAACCCGATAAGTGTTTATGGGCAAACAAAAGCAGAAGGTGAATACCGTGCATTATCTCTCAATACCAAAACAATTCTTATAAGAACAAGTTGGGTGTATAGTTTTTATGGACACAATTTTGTAAAAACAATGATAAAGCTCGGGAAAGAAAAAACGAGTTTAAATGTTGTTGATGATCAGGTAGGTGTTCCAACTTATGCCGGAGATCTGGCTAATGTGATATTTAAATTTATAGAAGCTGCAAAAACTTTAGAATTTGGAATTTATCATTATTCCAATTCAGGTGAAACTACCTGGTGTGGATTTGCAACCGAGATCATGCATTTATACAATTTAAATTGTACAGTTAATCCAATTACTACCGAACAATATCCAACCCCTGCAAAACGTCCAAAATATTCGCTCTTAAATACGGAGAAAATAAAACAGGTATTACATATTGAAATACCCGATTGGAAAAAATCTTTAAATCATGTAATTCAACTCATAAAAAATAACGAAATGCTAGAAAAAATTGATGTAAATAAAATTATCGCCATTGCTGAGGAAGCAGGCAGAGAGATCATGAAAATTTATGAAACCGGTGATTTTGCCATCACTGATAAAAGTGATAATTCTCCTTTAACAAAAGCGGATAAAGCCGGAAATGCAGTTATTGTTGCGGCATTAAAAGAAAACTATCCCGATATTCCTATCATTTCTGAAGAAAATAAAATGATTGACTACAGCGAAAGAAAAGATTGGGAATATTTCTGGCTTGTTGATCCATTGGACGGAACCAAAGAGTTTATTAAAAAGAATGGTGAATTTACCGTTAATATTGCGCTCATTCGCAACGGAAAACCAGTTATGGGAGTTGTTGGAATTCCTGCAAAAAATCAAATGTATTATGCCGTTGAGAATAAGGGTGCATTCAAAATTGATGAGGAAGGAAATAAAATTAAACTGGAGGTAAACGCTCCAAAAGAAAATGAGATCGCCTTGATTGGAAGTCGCTCTCATCCATCACCGGAATTCGATGCATATTTAAAGGATATGGAGCAAAAATATGAAACAGTGAATTTTGTTCCTGCCGGAAGTTCCTTAAAATTCTGTCTTGTTGCAGAGGGAAAAGCTGATGTATATCCACGTTTAGGCCCAACTATGGAATGGGACACTGCCGCGGGTCACGCACTTGTTTTGGAAGCCGGAGCCAGAGTTAAAGTTTATGGAGGTGTTACTGACCTTCAATACAATAAAGAAAATTTATTAAACCCATTCTTTATAGTTGAAAGAAATAATTGATCGAAAAATATGTAAAAATTGTGCTCATTTGTGACATTGTATTTTAACATTAAACCCGGTTTTTAGCCGGGTTTTGTTTTTTGAAAGCTGTTATGTGACTACCGTTACGGCTTATTTTTTCTATTTTAGCAGATACAAACTACACAACATGAGAAAACTTTCAGCCGGTTTTTTAAGTTTATTTATTTATTTATTCGCTTCTGCTCAAACTGCAGAAACCGTTGTGGATACGGCAGCGGTGGCTCCTCCCGTATTAACGGAACGTCAATTGGGCCTTCAAAAGCGCAAGGCAATGGAAAACAGTACGCTACTGAGCAATGTGGAATTTACAAATATTGGTCCTACCATAATGAGCGGACGTGTGACAGACTTAGACGTTAACCCAAAGGATCCCACAAAATTTTATGTATCCTATGCCAGTGGTGGATTGTGGTATACGGAGAACAATGGATTGTCATTTACACCGCTTTTTGATAATGAAGATGTAATAACAATTGGTGACTTTGCTGTAGACTGGGCAAACAATATTATTTGGGTCGGTACAGGTGAAGTAAATAGCTCCCGCTCAAGTTACGCGGGAATTGGCGTTTATAAGTCGGTTGATGGGGGTAAAAGTTGGGAATACTGTGGTTTACCTGAATCGCATCACATTGGTAGAATTGTGATAAATCCAAGAGATCCGAATATGGTTTATGTTGCAGTATTGGGGCATTTATATACTCCGAATGTAGAAAGAGGGGTATATAAAACAACTGATGGTGGAAAAACATGGAAACAAACCTTATTTATTGATGAAAATACAGGTGCTATTGATCTGTTGATAGATCCAAATGTTCCGGATTTTTTATATGCCTGCACCTGGCACCGTGAACGCCGGGCGTGGAATTTTGTAGAATCAGGTTCGGGTTCCGGAATTTATAAGTCAGTTGATCAGGGTGAAACATGGAATCTGTTGACAAAAAATGGGTCTGGTTTTCCGCAGGGCGAGGGAATCGGAAGAATTGGAATTGCAGTTTCTTATCAGAGAAATAATATAGTTTATGCAGTAGTTGATAATCAAACTCCAAAAGAGGTTGATCCCGCAGAAAGGATGCGAAAGGCGGATGAGGAAATTTTTAACATGGATTCATTAAAAGCGCTTACAAAAGAAAAATTTGCTATGCTGGACAATGCAGATCTTGCAAATTTTTTAGAAAAAAATAAATTCCCCAAAGATCAAACGGCTTCCCTTTTAAAAGAGAAAGTTGCGAACGAAGAATATTTACCAACAGTTTTAACAGATTATTTAAATGATGGAGGATATATTTTTAATTTACCGATAAAAGGCTGCGAAATATATAGAAGCGATGATGGTGGTACAACCTGGTTCAGAACACATGATAAATATCTCGACGGTGCATTTTTTACATATGGATATTATTTCAGTACTATTGAAGTGAGTCCGAAAAACGACAATAAAATAATTGTTTCTGCATTTAATGCATTGCTTAGTGAAGATGGTGGAAAAACCTTTAAAAATATAGATGGAGATAATGTACATCCCGATCATCATGTAGCATGGATGAATCCGTCAAATGATAAACATATAATTGTTGGAAACGACGGCGGTATAAATATTACTTATGACAACGGGAAAAATTGGTATCTGGCAAATAATCCTGCAGTTGGTCAATTTTATTCTGTTACCGTAGATGATGCAACACCCTATAATGTGTATGGAGGATTGCAGGATAACGGCGTGTGGACAGGCCCTTCCACTTATAATAAAAATAACTATTGGTATTCTTCAGGAAAATATCCCTATCAGGCAATTTATGGTGGGGATGGAATGCAAGTTCAGGTTGATACAAGAAATAATGAAACCGTATATACGGGATATCAGTTTGGATATTATGCACGTTTAAATAAAAATTCAGGAAAAGAAGAATTAAGTATTCGCCCGGCTACCAAATTTGGTGAGGCGCCACTGCGGTATAATTGGCAAACTCCTATTGCACTTAGTAAACACAGTCAGGATATTTTGTATTATGGGTCTAACAGATTTCATCGATCATTAAATAAAGGGGAGAATTTAGTTACACTTAGTGAAGATCTTTCCAATGGAAAAATAGAAGGTGATGTAGCATACGGAACAATAACAACAATTTCTGAATCACCAATTAAATTCGGTTTATTGTACTGTGGTACAGATGATGGAAATATTTGGGTGAGTAAAGACAATGGATACAACTGGAATAAAATAAATGTTTTTATTAAAAAGGAGATGCCTGCTACCAAAGCAAAAACACCTCCGCCGGCTATAAATATTATTCCGGAGGGGTTATGGGTGAGTAGAGTAGTGGCTGGAAAATATAATGAATCAACTGTTATTGCCTCTTTGAATGGATATAGGAACGATAATTTCAATCCGTATTTATTTATAAGCGACGATTATGGATTAACCTGGTCGCAAATTGGAACTGACCTGCCGGCAGAACCTATTAATGTGGTAAAAGAAGATCCTAAAAATTATAATATTCTTTATGTAGGCACCGATAATGGTCTTTACATTTCATTAAACAGAGGAAGAAATTTCATGACCTTCAGCGCCGGGATGCCCCGCGTAGCTGTGCATGATCTCGCAATTCAGGAACGGGAAAATGAAATAGTGGTAGGCACACATGGGAGAAGTTTATATAAGGCCGACCTTGATGAAGTGCAGGCTCTTGATTCGTTAATTTCAAAAGATATCTATCTATTTGCGATAGATAATATAAGTTATGATGAAAATCTGGGTAAACAATTTAATGTTTTTAACGATACTTATGTGTATGATCAGCAGTTTGCATATTTTGTAAAATCTGCCGGAGTGGTAACCATTCAGATCGCTACTGATGATGGTACTATTTTAACAGAAATGACCGATAATGCCGAAGCAGGAATTAATTATTTAAAGTATGATCTTAGTATCGATAATAAATTTGAAGCTGTATATGAAAATTATTTGAATAATCAACCTGTGGATGGCATGCGTAAAGTTGCGGATGTAAAAGCTGCGGACAACGGAAAAATTTATGTAATGCCGGGAAAATTTCAAATTAAAATGTCGACAGAAAGTTTGAATAATGTGGTGGAGAATTTTGAGGTGGTGAAAATGGACTAATAACGAAATTTTTTCTGACAATTGCGTTTTGTATGATTCACCATGTGCGATATACTCGCTCATAAATTGCATCAACAATTGAAACCAGTTCCATCATTTCGAAAGGTTTTTCAATAAAATGATCGGCGCCTGCATCGGTGCATCGTTCTCTGGCAATTGGATCTGCTGATATCATTAAAATAGGGAGATGTTTAAACTCTTCCTTTGCTTTCAATTCTCTGCAAATATCACAACCGTCGATACCTGACAGATGCATATCCATAAGAATTATATGCGGTTTAATTTGCAAAATAAATTCTTCAATTTGTACCGCATTATCTCTTGTGGTTACATAATTGTACCCCTTATGTTTCAACATAGCATTTAACATAAAAAGTATATCCTCATTATCGTCAATTACCAATATGTGAAAATTTTCTTTCGACATAAATTGTGATTAATGGTTTTGAAATATTGGAAGGGAAAAATAAAAAATGGATCCTTTTGGTGTTGCACTTTTAACGCCAATCTCTCCATTATGTCGTTGAATGATTTCGGCGGCTATAAATAAACCGATTCCAAAGCCGGGAAATGTTTTTTCATTTTTTCCTTCCACCCTGTAAAAACGTTCAAATATCTTTTTCTGGTCAGCCTGTGAAATTCCAATTCCTCTGTCTTCCACTGAAACTAAAATTTTATCATTTAAAACATCTGAATTCACATAAATTTCCAAACTATTTGGGGAATATTTAATTGCATTGGTCAGAAAATTTGTTAAAACCTGAGCAATTCTAATACGATCGGCTAAAACATGAGCATTGTTTTGTTTTGTAAAAATTATCTTATGTTCAGGATTAACATAATTGATCTCATTTATTACTTCTTCCACTAATTGATGCATACAAAATTCTTGTTTTTGTAAGGAAAGATATCCGGACTTTATCTTAGAAAGATCTAGTAACTCGGCAATGAGATTGGTCATTTTATTTATTTGGTTTCCTAATTTATTCAGTGAGTCTTTTAAGAACACATCATCATCCGCAGAATACATTGATTGAAGAAGTTGCACATATCCTTTAATGGAAGTGATAGGTGTTTTTAGTTCATGACTGGCCATTTTAATAAAATAATCTTTTTGCTGATCCTGTTCCCGCAAATCGTGTATATCTGTACTAGTACCCACCCACATCTGAATATTTCCATTTCCATCATGTTGCGGAATTGCTCTGCTTAGCTGCCATCTATATTCACCATCGGATCGTTTAAAACGATGTTCAAAAACAAAATCAACTCCCGTGGCAATGGTTTTTTGCCAGACATTTTTACTTTCTTCCTGATCTTCCGGATGGACAATTTGCAGCCATCCTTTCTCCATCAATGATTCATTATTCAAGCCTGAAAATTCGAATAAAGATTTATTAAAATAATTCAGATTACCTTTCTTATCTGCCGTCCATATAAATTGTGGCATTGCATCAGCTAGCAGCCTGAATTTGAGTTCTCTTTCTTTTAAATTTTGTTGATAATTAATTTCATCCGTAATATCCCGGATTGTACCTATTAATTTTATCGGATTTTTATTTTCATCATAAAACACTTTTCCTTTACCCTCTATCCATCGCAAAACATTTTTATTGGTAGTTATTCTAGTTTGGTAGTGCAAAAAACCGGTTTTGAATGCATCCTTATATGCTTGTTCTCTTATTGCACGATCACCCGGATGCAAATGATTTGTTAATTGTTCATGCGTTAATTCTTTATATTCGTCATATCCTAGAATATTCAAATATTTTTGTGAATATTTAGGAACCTTTGTAACCCAATCCAGTTCCCAGGTTCCCAAGCCACCGGCGTCAATTATTATATTGAGTTTTTCATCCTCTTCCTTTAATTTGGTTTCATAAATTTTGCGATCGTTAATGTCGACACAAGCACCAATATAACCCTCAAATATTCCTTCCATCGAATATCTTGGCGTGCCTTTATATGATATCCATCGGTACTCTCCGTCATAACGTTTTAACCGATATTCCATGTAAAATTCTTTTCTATTTTCAAAAGCATAATTATAGGTATCCAGGCAAAATTTTTGGTCGTCGATATGTACTCCATTTATCCATCCATCACCAATTTCATCCTCCAAAGTTTTTCCGGTGAATTGTAACCAAGCCGAATTAAAGAAGTTGCATTTTTTATCGCTTCCTGCCATCCAAATAAATACAGGTGCTTCGTTGGCAATTTTTCGGAATCTTTTTTCACTCTCGTCAATTTTATTATAGGCATTAATCAGAAATTCTTCTGCTTTTTTTTGATCCTGCACATCGGTAAATGACCCGATCCATTTTATTATATTTCCATCTTCATCTTTAATCGGTTCGCCCTTTCCTTGAAACCAATGGTATTGTCCGGATTTATTTTTTAAGCGCAGTTCAATGAAATATTTTTTTCCACTTTTTAAACAATTGGTCCATTCTTCAATTACCCTTGGCAGGTCATCGGGATGTGTGATCTTTTCAAATGTTTCGGCTCCGTAAGGATCCAAACCTGTAAACTCTGACCATCGTTCGGATGCGAATGTCTGTTTTCCTTCGCTATCGGTTGCCCAAACCAATTCCTGCAGTGAGTTTGATAATTGGCGGAATTGTTTTTCACTTTCCTCTATTTCCTTTCTCATTTTAACGTGATAAGTTACATCCAATGCTATTGCGTTTATACCTTTTATTGTACCATCAGGTTCACGCAAGGGAACCAATACTACGCTGATGTATATGGTTTGCATTTTACCCTTACGCATTATATTAACGCTTAATTCCTCCGCTTTAAATTTTTGACCAGTATTATAAACGTTATCCATTATGGATTCAAATCCCTGTTGTGCCAGTTCGGGGATAGCTTCAAAAATATTTTTATTTAATAATTGTTCTGAAGTTCTTGAAAGTAGATTCAACATCAGCTCGTTTATTATCGTAACAACATGATTTTTACCGATAAAAATACATTTTGCAACCGGCGATTGAAGTATGCTGTTTAAATATTGTTCGTTACTTAGTTCTAATAATTTAATTGTTTTAACCTTTTCAGTAGTTTCAACACAAGTTACCAGCACTCCGTTTATCATATGAAACTCGTCAAACACGGGACTGTAACTGAAGGTCCAATGAACATCTTCAATTTTTCCGTTTCTAAAAATTGGTAACAGCTGATCTTCACTCCAGGTTGGTTTTCCTTCATAAAAAACCTGGTGTATCAACGGTTCAATTATATCCCATATTTCTGGCCATGCTTGTTCTGCATTCATGCCTAAAATGTCAGGATGTTTTCCATTAATTCCGAGCGATGGCCTATACGCATCATTATAAAAACATGTAAATTCATTACCCCAAAAAAGAAACATAGGGAATTTAGAATGTAAAATAAGAGATAGGGTAGTTCTCAGAGTATTTGGCCAATTTTCATAGGGTCCCAGAGGTGTTTCAGACCAATCCTTATTTAAAATAAGTTCACCCATTTCACCTGTAGAATGAAATATTTTTTCCAACGCTGATGATTTATGCGTGTCGATTTTTTGCATTAATGATTTTATAGGTATAAGTTTTATAAATTTATAATAAAAAATGCAAGCGTTGTACCGGCAATTCCTTGCCGCTGTTATCAATGCAATCCTTAAATCGTTAAATTTTGTTGAAAGGGTAAAATTATTTTTTCAAAAAATATACCAGAATCTCTACAATATCATAATCTCAGGGGAAAAGAGTGTAATAAATTCCACAATATAATATTTTAAAATTAAAGTGGAAAAAATTCCACATATTTTGGAATAAAATACACATGTTTCACACGTTGATCTGGATTAGATTCCCCAATTTGAGTGATTTTAATCAGGCATTTGATTTGAATCCAGCAACATTCCTGTCGAATATGGAAAAACTGGAGACTATTGATCTACCTGACCACAAACTTGCGGTAATTAATACCGACTTGATCAAAAATGCAAGATCAGTTGACCTGATTTATGTAAGTGATTCGCAGGAGGGCATTTTGCGCAAGCGAAGGGGCGCAGGATTTTATTATGTTTTTAGGGACAAAACACTTAAAGATAAATTGGTTTTGGAGCGAATAAAATCTTTGGTGATTCCACCGGCATGGGAAAAAGTTTGGATATGTTCAAAGGAGAATGGACATCTTCAGGTTACGGGTTTAGACAATAAAAAAAGAAAACAATATAAATATCATCCATTATGGAATTCTGTCCGCAACCAAACTAAATTCTACCGTTTAAAGGAGTTTGGAAAAGTTCTGCCGATAATTCGTTTACAGTTGGAAAAAGATCTCTCTTTACCGGGTATGCCGGTTGAAAAAGTTTTGGCAACCATAGTTAGTTTAATGGAAAGAACGCATATCAGAATAGGAAATAATATGTATGAAAAATTGTATGGTTCCTTCGGACTTACCACATTAAAAGATAATCATGTTAAAATATCAGGTCAGGAATTGCGTTTTATTTTTAAAGGGAAAAAGGGAGTGGAGCATGATATTCATATAAAAAATAAAAAGTTATCGCGCATTGTTCAAAAATGTAAGGATATTCCGGGGAAAGAACTTTTTCAATATGTTGATGAATCCGGCACCAGAAAAACTGTTGACTCAGGAATGGTAAATCATTATATTAAAACAATTTGCGGACAGGATTTTACTGCTAAAGATTTTAGAACCTGGGCCGGAACTTTGGAAGCATTACTTGCGTTTAAAGAAATTGGATTTTTTAATACAGTTACCGAATCAAAAAAGAATATTACGCAGGCTTTGGAAATGGTTTCCAAACAGTTGGGAAATACTAAAAATGTATGCAAAACTTATTATGTGCATCCGGTTGTATTGACGTTGTATGAGAATGGAACATTGAAGAAGTATATTAAAGAACTGGATGCTATTGAGGTGGATGATGATAAAGCTGGGTTGACAAGTGCGGAGCTGGTGTTGATGAAGATATTAACTGGTGGGAAGCGGACGCTTCGATGAATGTTGCACAAGCCTAAGGCTTGCGCTATTTTTGTTGAGCTGCACGCCGAAGGCGTGCAGCTATAGGCGTAAGGATTACATTTTTGCGTAATAATTAAAAAAAAAGTAGTGCCTGCCCATTAATTTTACTTTCCTTTAATTAACAATTAAAAATTAACATGTTTTATTAAAGACACTCACCATTTTTTATTTTTTCTTTAAAATAATTGTATACATTTTTTTAACCGCTTAATAATTTAATTCTCGCTTCATATTTAATTTGAGGAGAAAAAATGGAACATTTTTTCTCCGTTCAAATTAAATAGCGCAAGCCTTAGGCTTGTGCAAAATTCAGTAAAGCATCCGCTTTTAATATTTTAATATTTCTTTTTATTTTTGAATTGTTTAATCCTTAATTATGAGCAATAAATATAAATTTCGTAGTTACGAAGATCTTTATTTTACTACACAAACTGTTGTTAATTGGGCAGATGTTTTTACAAGAAATTTGTATAAAAATATTGTCATCGACAGCTTGAAATTTTGTCAGGAAAAAAAGGGATTGGAAATTTATGCATGGGTGATGATGACAAATCATCTTCATTTTATTTTGGGCACACATCAAAACCCTTTGAATGAAATTTTACGCGATTTTAAAAGTTATACTTCAAGAAGAATTAAAGATGCGCTTTATAATAATAATTATGAAAGCAGAAGATATTGGTTAACACATATGTTTGAATATGAAGGGCATAAAAACAGTAATAATGAAGAATGGCAATTTTGGCAACAGGATAATCATCCAATTCGTTTATTTAATGCAGATATAACGAGACAAAAATTAAATTATATTCATAATAATCCGGTGAAGGCCGGGTTTGTGGAGGAACCGGCGCATTGGGTTTATAGTAGTGCAGGGGATTATTTGGCGGATAGGAAGGGGTTGCTCGACATTTTATTATTAGAAGGTTTATATTATGTTTGAGGGAAGCGGACGCTTCAAAGAACGTTGCACAAGCCTAAGGCTTGCGCTATTTTTATTAGATGCTAGCCTGCGGCTTGCAGTGTGTTGTGGGTGTAAGTCCATTGGATGAACTTTTGGGTGTGGGAGTGGTTTCGAATAGCCGGGTATAGCAGCCGAAAGCCGCTTTCTAGCCCCGATTGTAGCGGAAACCCCTGCCGTGAATGAATTTTATTTTTTAGTTAATACATTTTGCATAGGTTGGATTTTTGGGTTTGAATTGATTAAAATAGGCAGGGTTGCAGCGAAAAGCGGGGGCGCGGCCCTGAAAAAACGCCGCGGATGGTGCTTTAAATGGTGTTTGTTGACAGATAGTTAATCTATTTCGCACAGATACTTGGCTATTTGAGGAAAACTACCGATATTTGCACTCTCATTTTAAGAAGCATGGCAAGAGTATGTGATTTATCAGGAAAAAGGACGGTTAGCGGGAACAATGTTTCTCACTCGAATCGTAGGACCCGCCGCAAGTTTTACCCGAATTTGCAGGATAAGAAGTTCTTCATAGCTGAGGAAAATCGTTGGGTTACCCTTAAAGTGGCTACCACCACGTTGAAAACCATCAACAAAAAAGGTATCAGCGCCTATTTGAAGGAATTGCGCGCATCAGGCAAAATAATTAAACTTTAAATCTTTTATAAGAGATGGCAAAGAAGAGTAAAGGAAACAGAGTTCAGGTAATATTAGAATGCACTGAGCAAAAAAATACCGATGTTCCCGGTATCAGTCGCTATATTACTACCAAAAGCAGACGTAATACGCCTGACAGGGTTGAGTTTAAAAAATACAATCCGTATTTGAAGAAAAAAACCGTTCACAAAGAAATTAAATAACCTAAAGGAGGTATATTATGGGAAAAATAAGTAAAAATGCCCGTGTTTCCGGCGGTGGAAAAGGAAAAATTTCCGGCGGTGGAAAAGAAATGGTAAAAGTAATTGTTACCGAAAAATCGGCGAAAACCGGTGCCTACATCTTCAAAGAACGTATTGTTCATAAAGACAAGGTTCAGGATGTATTAAAAGGTAATGCTTAATTTCACCGGCTTACAATATTTAAAGCTTCTATGAAAGTAGAGGCTTTTTTTGTACCCCTAACTTAAAATTTCATGGGTTTATTCAGCATTTTCAAAAAAGAACAAAAAGAGGATCTCAATAAAGGTTTAGAGAAAACCAAACAAAGTATTTTTTCGAGAATTACTAAGGCAATTGCCGGAAAAAATACTGTTGATGATGATTTTTTGGATGAATTGGAAAATATTCTCATTTCCAGTGATGTGGGCGTGGAAACAACTCTTAAAATTATAGACAGATTAACAAAAAGAGTTGCAGGGGAAAAATATTTTGGCAGCAACGAATTAAATGAAATATTAAAAGAGGAAGTAGTAAAATTGCTTTCTGAAAATAATACTCCTGATTTTACAACATACGAAGTTCCGGCTAATACAAAACCTTATATAGTTTTGGTAGTTGGTGTAAATGGTGTAGGCAAAACAACCACGATAGGAAAACTCGCCTATCAATTTAAACAAAGCGGAAAAAACGTTTTATTGGGTGCAGCGGATACCTTTCGCGCTGCAGCCGTTGATCAATTAACCATTTGGGCCGATAGAGTTGGGGTGCCCATTATTAAACAACAAATGGGTGCCGATCCTGCTGCGGTTGCTTTCGATACGGTTAATGCGGCAAAAACACAGAACGCTGATGTTGTATTAATAGATACCGCCGGTAGATTACACAATAAAGTAAATCTGATGAACGAATTATCGAAAATAAAAAGGGTAATTCAAAAAGTATATCCCGACGCACCTCATGATGTTTTATTGGTATTAGATGCATCAACCGGGCAAAACGCTTTTGAACAGGCAAAACAATTTACTGCGGCTACAGAAGTTACTTGTTTGGCGCTCACAAAATTGGATGGAACCGCAAAGGGCGGAGTTGTGTTAGGTATTGCAGATCAATTTAAAATTCCGGTTAAATATATTGGAGTGGGGGAGAAGATGCATCAGTTGCAGGTGTTTAATAAATCGGAATTTGTTGATTCACTGTTGGGCTGAAGCCCAAAAATGTACCAATGTACCAATTAACAGCCAAATTAATGTACCAATTAACAGCCGCATTAACGTAATAAAAATAAATTAACACTAATATCATCAATAACTTTTTAATTTAGTAAAATAATTCCACCATACCGATCACATAAGCAGCCGCAGGCAGCGGTTATATTGGGTTCATTGGTACATTGGTACATTTAATTCATTGGTACATTTGATAAATGTTCACAGCGAAGTAGAATTTAATAATAATGAAAGTACGTACACTACGTAAAGATAAAGTAAACATCATCACCTTAGGTTGCAGTAAAAATACTGTGGACAGTGAGGTGTTATTGTCGCAGTTGAATGCAAACGATATAGATGCACATCATCAAAGGGAAAAAGATGATTGTAATATTATTATAGTGAATACCTGTGGATTTATTGACAATGCAAAACAGGAATCCATAGATACCATATTAAATTATGCGGAGGCGAAAGCAAATGGTGAGATAGATAAATTGTATGTTACGGGTTGTTTGAGTCACCGATATAAAGACGAATTACAGTTGGAAATTCCGGAGGTGGATGCATGGTTTGGCACCATGGAGCTGCCACAAATGCTAAAGCGATTTAATGCGGATTATAAACATGAACTGATTGGTGAACGACGTATTTCCACGCCAAGCCATTATGCATATTTAAAAATTTCGGAAGGATGTAACAGAACTTGTTCTTTTTGCGCAATTCCTTTAATGCGAGGAAATCATGTTTCGAAAACCATTGAAGAAATAGTAAAAGAAGCAAAATATCTTGCAAGTATTGGTGTTAAAGAAATAATGTTGATCGCGCAGGAATTAACTTACTATGGATTAGATATTTATAAAAAAAGAACATTACCTGAATTATTATATGCCTTAAATGAAGTGGACGGCATTGAATGGATTCGTTTACATTATGCTTATCCATCTAAATTCCCTTTGGAAATTATTGATGCAATTAAAAATTGCGATCATGTTTGTAATTATTTGGATATGCCACTGCAACATGCAAGTAATAATATATTACGTGCAATGAACAGGCAGATATCTAAAGAAGAAACTATTGAACTTATTAATAATATCAGAACTCAGATACCGGATATTGGCTTGCGTACAACAATGCTCGTTGGATTTCCTGGGGAAACTGAAGAGGATGTAGATGAACTTGCAGAGTTTGTTGATCAGATGAAATTTGACCGATTAGGCGTATTCACCTATTCGCATGAGGAGGGCACGAGTGGATATTTATTAAAGGATGAAATTTCTGCGGAAGAAAAAAGTGAACGGGCTGCACGCATAATGGAAGTGCAACAACAAATATCTTTAGATAAGAATCAGGAAAAGGTGGGAAAAGTATTTAAGGTATTGATCGACAGAGTAGAGAGTAATAATTTTGTTGGAAGAACAGAATTTGATTCACCTGAAGTTGATAATGAGGTTTTAATTGATGCTTCGAAGTTTTATTTACGTGTTGGCGATTTCACCAATATCAAAATTATAAGAGCAGAAGAATTTGACCTTTTTGGAGAACCGTTATAAATTCTAAAACATTTAAATATTTTTATCTTGAAATTAGAAAAGATATCATATCGTGAAACGGGTCGCTTCGCAAAAATTGTAACAGATTATTTAGAAGGCTCCTCTCCATTACGACCGTTTTATAAATATGAACCGAATATCGATTCGATTCAGGAGGCGATGAATGATAAATTGAAGGAAAATATTGATGGAAATAAATTAGCAGATAATTTGTTGGAGCAATATTCTCAAATTGATATGCCTGCTAAAGTATTTTCAAATATTAATTTATTCAGAAATAAAAATACCTTTTGTGTAGTTACCGCACATCAACTCAATATTTTTACCGGGCCGCTCTATTATATATATAAAACGATATCTACTATTCAGCTATGTAATACACTTAATAATAAATATCCGGAAAATAATTTTGTTCCTGTGTTTTGGTTGGGCAGTGAGGATCATGATTTTGCAGAAATTAATCATTTTCAATTGTATGGCAAAACCTACACATGGGATGATGTTCAGGGCGGGGTTTGCGGAAAATATAATACAGACTCCCTTCAGAATATATTGCACGAATTGATCCCTGTATTAGGAGATACAGAAAATGCCCATTTTTTAATTTCATTGTTTAAAAATGCATACTCTACTTCCAAAACTCTTGCTGAGGCTACACGAACAGTTTTGTCGGGGTTGTTTGGAGAATATGGTTTGGTTGTGGTTGATGGTGACGATAGCTATTTTAAAAAATCGTGTAATTCAATAATTGAAAGTGAATTATTGAACAGAAATTCTGAAAAATTAGTCAACGAAACATTATCAAAGTTCCCTTATGAGGCACAGGCAACACCCAGGGAAATTAATTTATTTTATAAATTAAAAAATATCAGGGAAAGAATTTTATATGATAATGAAAATAATAAATTTAAGATAAATAATACCGAAATTGTTTTTACTGCGGAAGAGATGCAAAATGAGTTGAAATTATTTCCGGAACGTTTTAGTCCGAATGTAATTTTACGCCCATTATTTCAACAAAAGGTTTTACCCTCTGTGGCATTTATCGGTGGGGGTGGTGAGATAGCTTATTGGATGCAATTAAAGAAATTATTTGAATTTCATGAAATTCAATTCCCGATCTTATTGCTGCGCAATTCGTATTTACTAATAGATGCAAGTGCCGAAAAAAAGATAACAAAATTACAATTGTCTCCAACCGATCTTTTTAAAGACGAACATATACTAATTAATGATTTTGTAAATAAACATAGCTCTGATGACCTCAAATTATCTGAAGAAAGCCAACAATTAGAACAAATATTTAACGCGATACAAAAAAAAGCGCAAAAAATTGACATCACTCTCGATAAAGCGGTTTTAGGTGAAAAACATAATATGTTAACTGTTATTCAAAAACTGGAAGGGAAATTGTTGAAGGCTGAAAAAATAAAAATGGATGCTGAATTGGGGCAAATCAGATCGATTTTGACCAAATTATTTCCAAATAATTCGCTGCAGGAAAGAGAAGAGAACTTTATTTCTTATTTTCTAAAATATGGAAAAAACTTTTTTGAAATGCTTTTGGAGCAATCGGAACAGCCAAGCAGAGAATTTAAGATATTGTATCCTGACAATATTTGATGTCACAAAACTATTAAAATTTAATAGGGAATTGGGGATTTGTTAAGCATATTTGAATTGTTAATGGCTGATCATTTGAATACCCGCAAGATTCCTGTAAAGTATCAGGCTCTGGAATATCTCCAAATGCCCGTAGCATTAACCGACAAGGCCTTTAACCTGCTGCATTTCAACGCTGCGTTTGCTACGCTAATTCAAACAAAAACTTCTGTTTTTCCATCGCGTGATCTGTTCGAAATTTTCTCCGGACTCGATATCAGAACAAATACACAACAGCTTCTTGAAAACAACAACATTTCCTTCATAATACATGGGGTGAAACACATAGAAAGTGCTGTATCATATGATTTACATTTGTCACTAATTGACCCAAAATTGGATCATTTGGAAGGTTACACAGTCACCTTTATAGTTTCACATTCTTCTGACAAAAACCAACAAAAGATCAATGAATTGGGATTGCAGCATTTGCAATTGATGGAATTTACCAATAATGGTATTCTGATACATCGAAACGGAATTATTGTTTTTGCAAACAAAAGAGCTAACACGATAGCTGCATTTCCCGATGGGGAGACCTTTGTGGGTAAAAACATATGGAATTATATTTCAGATGAATTTAAAAAATTGGTAGGTGACCGCATTCAGGAAATTATTCAAAATAAAAACGCGGTAAAACCCATAGAATTAAAAATGATAAGAGAGGATGGGGTGATACTCGATGCTGAAGTAATTTCATTTCCACTTTTGTATGAGGGTGAATTTGCAATTAAAACAATTATAACTGACATCTCTCACAGGAAGAAGGCAGAACAATTATTGGTGGATACCCGACAACAATATTTTACACTTGTTGAAAATTTATCGGATGTTGTTTTTCAGACAGATACTGACGCACAATTAATTTATCTGAATGCTTCCTGGGAAAAATTAACAGGATTTACCATTGAAGAAACTAAAGGAAGGTCATGTTTTGAATATTTACATCACCCTCAAAATACAGAGATCTTTTATTCTAAAGTGCGCAGACTTCTAATACATGGAATTAAGGATTTCCAATATGATCTTTTACTGAATACAAAAAATGGTAGTGCAAAATTTGTAGAAGTCAGTTTGCGACCGATTTATGATGAAAATAATCAGATTTCCGGAATCAATGGAATAATAAGGGATATACATTCGAAAAAAATTGCAGAAATAGAGTTAAAAAAGATCCAAAAGACCTTAAAGCTCCATCAAAGTGTTTTAGTAGGTCTCACCAAAGAAGAATCAATAATAAAAGGTGATTTAGATATTGCATTAAAGCACATTGCAAAAATTACTGCGGAAACACTAAATGTATCCAAAATTCAAATTAAAGAATTTATTAACGAACAGCAGGAGTTAAAGAGCTGTATCGATTATGAAGCCGTTTCTGGTGAATATTCGAATGGAGCAAATTTAAGTTTTAGTCAATTTCCTTCTTACTTCAATACTTTGCTAAAGGAGCATGTAATTATTTCGGATGAGGTTTTATATGATCCGAGATTAGAGGAATTAAAGGATGTTTACCTGATACCGGAAAAGGTAATCTCTAAAATGTGTATCACATTTGGAAGCAGAGAAAAGATATGGGGATTAGTTTGTGTGGAAAGCAGAAATGCATTTCACAAGTGGACTTTGGAAGATCAATCTTTTGCACGTTCAATAGCAGACTTTATAACACTTGCATTTGAAAGTAATTTGCTTAAAAAAACACAATTGGAACTTATCGAAAGTGATAATTTATATCGCAGTTTGGTTGAACAGGCAACGGATGCGATAATTATGATAGATAAAAATAACAAGTTTATTGATGTAAATTCTAAAATGTGCGAATTGACAGGTTTTACCAAAGAAGAATTATTGGAAATGACCTTTGAACAATTAATATCCGGTAAATTTTTTGATAAAAGTTTAGATTACTACTTAAAACCGGGAAGAATAAACAGATTTTTTGGTGAACGAAATTATCTTACTAAAAGTGGAGAATTACGTATTGCGGAGATCAGCGCAAATGTATTTCCCGATGGTAGAATTCACGGTATAGCACGTGATATTACGGAAAGAAAAGTTCAGGAACAGGCTTTAATTGACAGTGAAGCGAGATTGGAACTTGCATTAAAAGGAGCTGATCTTGGAACCTGGGATTTTTATATTGCAGAAAATAAAATGGTGCATAATAAGCGATGGGCAGAAATGCTTGGATATTATTTTGAAAACACTGTGGTGACGCAACAATTCTGGGAGAAATTTTTGCATCCTGATGACAGCAATAGTGCCTATGCAGCTTTTCAGGATCATCTGAACGGTAAAACACCATTTTATGAAGCAACAATTCGTATGTTGGCGAGTAATGGTGAATGGAAGTGGATCCTGGATAAGGGAAAAGTTGTAGAATGGGATAAAGAGGGGAAACCAATTCGTGCTTCCGGAATTCATCAGGATATTACTGCATTAAGGGTTTATCAGCAACAATTATTTAACCAGAAAAAGTTTTTGCAGGAAATTATAAATGCAATACCTAATTTGGTTTATGTAAAAAATAACAATGAAGAATTTGTAACAGTTAACAATGCTTTGGCCGAATTTTTAGGGACTTCACCGGAAGAACTTTTGAGTTATAAACGTAATAAGGATCAGGGATATTCGGAAGTATTGCAAAAATTATTTGAAAGGGATTTTGATGTGTTCATCACTAAAAAACAAGTTATTACGGATGAACAAAAAATTACAAATGTAGCTACAGGAAAAACATATTGGTTACAGTCAATTAAATTGCCATTGATGGATGATGATGGTAATTTTTCTGAAATATTATCCGTTTCGATGAATGTTACCGAAATTAAAAATAAGGAATTTGAACTGGGTATTTTAAATGATAAGTTGGAACAAAAAGTAATGGAACGAACCTCCATGCTTGAATCGGCAAACAAGGAACTGGAAACGTTTAATTATTCTGTTTCGCACGATTTGAGAACACCATTGCGGTCCATCGATATTTTTGCCTATTTTCTCGAAAAAAATCACAAACAAATACTGGATAGAGATGGTTTGGAAAATATTCGGCAAATACGCAGCAGCATCATTAAAATGAGTGCACTGATTGATAATTTACTCATTTTTTCAAAAATTGGTCGATGGGATAAAAAATCTGATATAATTAATACAAAAGAGTTAGTTGATGATGTATTAAAAGATATTGAAGAACGTGAAGATATCAGTGCTTATAGAATTATTGTCGGAGAGTTGCCAGAACTTTCCGGAGATTATAAAATGTTTCGCCAGGCATTTATGAATCTACTTTCCAATGCAATTAAATTCAGTAAGGTGCGTAAAAAACCACAAATAGAATTTTTCGGCTCAGAAGATGAACGATCTGTTACCATTGCAATTAAAGATAATGGTGTTGGATTTAGCATGGAATTTAAAGATAAGTTATTCAAGGCTTTAAAACGTTTGCACAGCGACGAACAATTTGAAGGAAGTGGAATAGGATTAGCAATTGTAGAACGCATTATTAAACGACATAATGGATCTATTTGGGCCGAGAGCAATGAACAAAAGGGGACGACGTTTTATTTTAGTATTCCTAAATAATAAAATCAAGTCTGGAATCAGGAGGTAATGGTCAGGAGTCATTAGTCAGGAGTCATTGGTCAATAGTCAATAGTCAATGGTCAATAGTCAGGAGTAAATGCATCCGGATAGGAGGATCAATCTCATTACTCCCGTCCGACCGGGTCGTCCGGGCGGGCATTACTCATTACTCATACATGATTCGTAATAAAAGCTCCAAACGAATCAATCTCACTACTCCCCACTCCCTATTCACTTTAATACCATCAATTTTTTTATTTTTGCATATATACCGGAATGGTGGAACTGGTAGACACGCACGTTTCAGAGGCGTGTGCCGCGAGGTATGCGGGTTCGAGTCCCGCTTCCGGTACGAAATAAATGGTCTGTCTTTTTTTGACAGACTTTTTTATTTTAAATTTTTGATTTTCTTTGAAAGGAGTCGCGTTTCCGTGAATCGTCAATCGTGAATCGTGAGTCCGGGTGATGTGGTGTTTTCGGAGGATATACTATCAACTTTATAGGATCTATCTCACCACTCAGCAATTTGTCAATAGTCATTAGTAAGGAGTAAAACTATTCGGCTGTCTGTAGGCAAACTCATTACTCCCGTCCGACCGGGTCGTCCGGGCGGGCATAACTCATTACTCATTTACGTTAATCGTCAATCGTGAGTCGTGAGTCCGATATAGGTTCCATCCAGAATTGGGATTTACATTTGAAACTAACAGCTCCATGCGGTCTGTCTCACCACCTGCCTGACGCTGACGCAGTCGGCAGGCAGGCTCCCCACTCACCACTCACCAACTAAGAAGCTCCTCCATCACCACTCCAACTTTTTCCGCACTCGGAAGCATGGCTTTTTCTAAGCCGGAGTTTAGTGGGACTGCGGGGAGATTTTTTGCTCCTAACATTTTTACTGGAGCATCGAGATATTTAAATAATTCGGAAGAAATTCTTCCCGCAATTGCCTGTGCAAAAGAATTCATGATAGGTTCTTCCGTAAGAACAAAACATTTATTGTGTCGTTTTACGGAAGTTTCAATTGCTTCCCAATCGTATGGTGATAATGTTCTAAGATCTAAAATTTCCACCTGACCAGGATATTTTTTACTCGCATTTAATGCCCAATGAACACCCATTCCATAGGTGACAACAACAATACTTTCTCCGTTATTTATTTTTTCTTCTGAGGCATGTTGAAATATGCGTGCCTTTCCTAAAGGAATAATATAATCATCGGAAGGTTGAATTGATTTTGCAGCAGCCGTTCCGGGAACCTTGCTCCAATACAAACCTTTATGTTCAAACATCACAACAGGATTCGGATCATAAAAAGCACCCTTTAATAATCCTTTCATGTCGGCGGCATTGCTGGGGTAAACAACTTTTATTCCTTTTATAGCAGTAATGGAAGATTCGATGGAACCGGAATGATAAGGTCCTCCCGATCCATATGCACCAATTGGAATGCGAATAACTGTTTGCACATTCCATTTTCCATTGGTGAGATAAAATGATTTTGATAATTCGGACACCAATTGATTTACGCCTGTCCATATATAATCGGCAAACTGAATTTCCACCACCGGTTTTGCTCCGGCGGCGCTCATACCTAATGTAGAACCCACTAAATATGCTTCCTGAATTGCAGTATTAAAAACTCTGTGATCTCCATGTTTAACAGCTAAAGTGGCAGCTTCCCTGAAAACTCCGCCCAATCTCTTTCCAACATCCTGCCCATATAACAATGCTTCCGGGTGTTTGGTCAAAATTTCATCCATGGCAAACAAGGCAGCATCCACCATTATAACTTGCTCAGCACCAACGGGTTCGCGGGTTCCTTGTTCTTCCTGGATGGTTGACTCTGCAAACTCAAAAAGCTCCACGGTGGAGGGATCGGGGTCGGGGGAGGCAACTACTGCCGCAAAGGCATCTCTGGTCATCTTGTCGACCGTGGATTCTAATTGGAGCAATTCGTTACTGCTAAAACCCGCTGCCTGGAGTAAATTTCTCAATTTTGGCAATGGATCCCGGCTTTGATGCTCGTTCAGGTCTTCTTCCGAACGATACATTTCCATCCTCACTCCACTCGTATGATGCCCGAGTAAAGGAACTTTGGCATGAATCAAAATAGGTTTTCTGTTCACCCGAACATAACCTATAGCTTCTTTTACACAGTTCCAGCATTCGGTAAAATCACTTCCATCCACCCTTACTCTTCTCAAACCTTTAAATCCGGCGGCATATTCGTAAGCATCCATGGTTCGGGCTTCTTCTTTGGATACAGAAATTCCCCAGTCATTATCCTGAACCAAATAAATAATAGGTAAACCTTTTAAAACAGCAAATTGCAATGCCTCTGCAACTTCACCTTCCGTCATGGCGCCATCGCCTATAGAGCAAACAACCAATGGATTTTCTTTGGAGGTATCCAACAAATTTTGTTGTTCAAGATATTGTATCCCTTGTGCCACGCCGGTTGTAGGAATTGCCTGCATGCCGGTTGCCGAGGAAGAATGTATCATTTGCGGATAATCTTTTCCTTTATAACTCGGATGACAATAATAATTGCGACCACCACTGAAAGGATCATCTCTCTTTGCCATTAACTGTAACAGAATTTCTTCCGGTTTCCAGCCCATACCCATTAACATGGAGTCGTCACGATAGTATAAACTCGCCCAATCGCATTTTTTTAACTGAAGTCCCATTGCGATCTGAATGGCCTCATGTCCCCTGGAATTGGCATGCACAAAGATGCAGGTTTGCCTGTTCTCATTGAATATCTCACTCATCACCTTACTCGTAAACATGATGCGGTAAGCTTCCAGGAGTATTTTTTTATCAACCAATTCGAGAGTTTCCTTTTGATTCATTGAGCGCTTTAAAATGGATCTTTAATTTTGCTGCAAAGCTATAAAGACTTTGAGTGCCCTTTTAGCGGATAATGCCCTTATTTGATATTTATTTCAAATTTTTTCTCCTTTTCGAGAAATCCCACGAGTTTATCACCTGCATTTACCTTTCCAACTCCGGCCGGTGTGCCTGTAAAAAGAAGATCACCCTGTTGAAGGGTAAAATATTTGGAAATATATGAGATCATGTTGGGGATATTGTTGATCATCTGCATTGAGGAACCGGTTTGCACAATTTCTTCATTTTTCAACATGTGAAAATTGATATCATCAGCGTGTTCCAGATTTTGGATGAGCGAAAATTCTCCAATAACAGCGGAGTTATCAAAGCCCTTGGCAATTTCCCATGGTAAACCTTTTTTCTTTTGTTCTGACTGCACATCGCGGGCGGTGAAGTCTATCCCAACAGTAACTGCATCTACATATTTTGATGCGAAATCTTCGGCAATATGTTTTCCGTTTTTACAAATGCGAAATACCAATTCACATTCATAATGTATATCATTGGAAAAATCAGGAATATAAAAATCTTTTCCTTTGAGTAATGCTGTGGGAGGTTTCATAAATACAACGGGAGCATCAGGAATTTCATTGTTTAATTCCTTTGCGTGTTCGGAATAATTACGGCCTATGCAGAATATTTTCATAACAGGTGGCAAAGTTACGAAACGGGATATAGATTCATCTGTAACAGGAATGATTGATTTTTTAATTTCCCGTATCTTTGAACCGGGATAATCTTATTGGTATGAAGAAAATATTTGGTTTATGTGTTTTGAGTTTCCTGATCATTGGAAATTGTTTTGCGCAACGTCAGGTTTCAGCGGGTAAAAATCTTGGCAATAATAAAGTGGGTGCATTTGAACATGTGGAAGGTGCATTTATTGCTGTTAACGGAATAAATATGTATTACGAAGAATATGGTGAAGGTCCTGCATTATTAATGTTGCATGACAACGGAGGTTCAGTGGAATCGTTTAATAGTCAGATCAATTATTTTTCGAAAAAACACCGCGTAATCGTAGCTGATGGGAGAGGGCAGGGGAAAACAAATAATACTGCTGATAGCCTTACCTACGAATTACTTTTAGAGGATTATAATGCACTGCTCGAAAAATTGGAAGTAGACAGCGCTTACGTAATTGGTTTTGATGATGGGGCAATTGTTGGATTAATGCTTGCAATGCACTTTCCTGAAAAAGTTAAAATGCTTGCAATTTATGGGGCGCGATTAAATGCAGAACCTAACACTATAGTTGATGCCTCTACTGACCTTGAAAAGGTATATAAACAAATGTATAGCGATTCGGTAAAGGCTGGTAAAAAGGAATACAAAGACGAATTACAATTAACAAATTTAGTATTACATCATCCTGAGATTGATGCGGATCTTTTAATAAATATTACAGCACCTGTTTTAGTAATGGGTGGCGACAGAGATATAATTCAATTGGAACACACCGTGTTTTTATATAAACAATTGCCACATGCGCAATTATCGATATTTCCGGGTGCAACACATTATTTTATGAGTGAAACACCAATGTTATTTAATAATGCGGTATCGAAGTTTTTTTCAAAACCTTTTAATGATGTTGAGGTGGAGGATACCATTAAATTTAAGTAGATTGGATATTAAGTGAGTCAAATTTATATTTTTGGAGTAACATATAATTCCAAAATAAATTTTATTCATTTTCATCTTTAAAATAAAAATTCGGCTCCGATTGATTTAACCCGATCCAAGCTCCATTAACCATTATGGAGGAAAATAAAACTTTGACCTGTAGTTGAAATAAATTAATTCGGATTAAATTAACAGATTTATTTGGAAAGTGAATAATAGTGTTTAAAAATATTTAAATAAACCAAATAATTAAAATCAAGTCAATTAATTGTTAGGGTTTTTCAGTTGAATTTATTCATTGCCCTGTCCACACCTTCCATAACTATGGATAAAACTGCTTCGGCACATTTTTTTGTAGTTTCTGATACTAATTGTTTTTCTTCAGCACTCCATTTTCCTAAAACAAAATCCACTTGTTTGCCTTTTCCGAAATCATTCCCCACGCCAAAACGCAAACGCGTATATTGATTTGTTTGCAATAATTCGTTGATATTTTTTAATCCGTTATGTCCACCATCGTTACCATTTTTACGAATGCGTAATTTGCCAAGTGGAAGATTAATATCATCTGTAACAATGAGCAGATTTTCGAGTGGGATATTTTCTTTTTCCATCCAGTATTTTACAGCCTTGCCACTTAAATTCATATAGGTGGTGGGTTTTATAAGGAGGAAGGTTTTTCCTTTAAATTTAAATTCTGCAGCGTCAGCATATCTTTTAGAAGTGAATACAACTTTTTTTTCTTCTGCGAGATATTCCAATACATCAAAACCAATGTTATGTCTTGTATTTTGATAATCAATACCGAAATTGCCTAAACCTGCAATTAAATATTTCATCTCAAGTGCTTGTTGCTCTTTATTTGTTGATTTTCGTGGAAATAAAAAACGAAGCAATTTCATATCTTTTAAAATTAGAAATTGCTTCGTTAAAAAAGTGATCAAATTAATCTTTCTTCTCTTCTTTTGCAGCCTCAGGTGCAGCAGCAACGGCAGCAACAGGTGCAGCAGTTTTAGCGGCAGCATCAGCAGCAGCTGCAGCATCTGCAATTGCTTTAAGTGCGCGAGGAGAGATCACAGTTACAATCGGAATGCTTTTTGCACCGAGTACCTCAATATTTTTTATTTTGATATCGCCCATTCTGATGGTATTACTAACATCAAGATCGGTAACATCAATAGATACACTGTCAACAAGATCTTTAGGAAAACCTTTGATGGTAACTTTTCTAATTCGTTGAATAAGTTTACCACCACTTTTTACACCTACCGACTGACCTGATAATTTAACAGGTACAACAGATGTGATCTTTTTCTTTGCATTTAATTTCAAAAAATCGATATGGAGAATTTCATCCGTCACTTTGTGAAATTGAATTTCACGCATTAAAGTTTCGTACGTTGTTCCATCGATGTTAAGAATCACTTTATAAACATTTGGAGTATATACCAAAGTTTTAAGTGCTGTTTTGGCTACTTCGAAATTTATATTTTCGCCATCACCATAGAGAATACATGGAACCATTTCGCCCGTGCGTGCATCTTTTGATGCTCTGCGGCCTACGTGATCTCTCAGTTTCCCTTTTAATTCAAATGTTTGCATTTTAATTGAATTTAATTTTAATTGTTTACTGAATTTATGAAATTAAAAAATCTTAATTTAATTATTGATAAATAATGAACTGATACTTCTGTGTTCATGTGTGTTTCTGATTGCTCTTGCAAATAATTTTGCAGAGGAAACAACACGTATTTTTTCACTTTCGCGTTTCAATGGAATAGTATCTGTAACTACAATTTCTTCTAAGGATGAATTTTCAATTGTTTCATATGCTTTTCCGCTTAAAACAGGATGTGTGCAAAAAGCTCTAACTGTTTTAGCGCCTTTTTGTTTCATCAGATTTGCGGCATTTGCCAAAGTATTTCCGGTATCCACAATATCATCGATCATGATCACATCTTTTCCTTCCACATCTCCTATCACGGTCATTTCTGCTATTTCGTTCGCTTTTTTTCGGTATTTATCACAGATCACAAGTTCTGTATTAAAATGAACAGCATAACGGCGATTTCTTTTTGTGCTTCCAACATCCGGTGAAGCAAAAATCACATTACTTGTATCCAAATTTTCTTCAATATATGGAACATAAATAGCTGTTGAACTTAAGTGATCAACCGGAATGTCAAAAAATCCCTGGATCTGATCAGCGTGAAGGTCCATAGTAACTATTCGGTTTGCACCTGCAGCCGATAATAATTCCGCAACCAATTTTGCTCCGATGGAAACCCTCGGTTTATCTTTTCTGTCCTGACGTGCAAGTCCAAAATATGGTATAACCGCTGTGATATAAGATGCGGAGGCCCTTTTAGCGGCATCTATCATCAACAAAAGCTCCATAAGGTTATCAGAAGGGAAAAAGGTGCTTTGAATAAAGAACACATAACTTCCTCTCACACTTTCAAGAATATTTGGCTGAAACTCGCCGTCGCTAAAGCGGTCGATGGCAATTTTACCTAATGGTTGCCCATAATAATCTGCAACTTTTTCAGCCAGATAGCGGCTGGTAGTTCCTGAAAATAATTTTACATCATTGGTAACCATTGTGATTCAAAGATTTGAGGCGGCAAAGATAGCAAAACAGACCCTACTTTGGAAGTATTATCTCAAATCTGTGGAGAAATCAATGTCTGGAGGGTTTTAAAGTATTGAAATGCTTGCTGCATACGACTTCCATACCAACTGAACATTTCCCCATCCACGCAGTAAACCCTCGTTTTTGTTAATATCTTTTGAAACTCCTGCTCATGATTTTCGTTAAAGGGATAAGGTTCTGAGGATAAAAACAGGAAATCGGGCGATTTTGCCAAAATTTGATCAAAATCGGTTTCAGGGTAACGTAAATCGGAGGAATAACAATTTTCGAATCCGGCTTCCTTTAACATGGCATTGATAAAAGTATCTCCTCCAATGGTTAAATACGGATCTTTCCAGATCAGATAAATGCAGGAACGAAGGGGAGTGAAAGACAATTCTGCTCGGCTTGAATTAATGGTATGGATCAAATTTTCCGCCTTATTACTTGTGTCAGTCATCAAACCAATTAGTCGTATCATTTCGAACGCAGAATCCAATGTATTTACATCACTCACAAAAACCGGAAATTCTTTTTTTAATTCTTCTATCTGGGCAAATTCGTTTTCTTCTTTATTAGCGATGATGAGATCTGGTTTTAATTGTTTTATCTTTTCCAGATTAAGATTTTTTGTTCCGCCAATAATTTGTTTTGTTTTTTTGAGATGTTTGGGATGTATACAAAATTTGGTAATTCCGATTATATTATTTTCAAGTCCCAGATCATATAATAATTCCGTTTGTGATGGGACCAAAGAAATTATTTTTTTTGGGGGAAATGGAATTTCGATAGAATTTAAAATTTGATCAGAGAATTGCATGGTATTATTTTGATTTGTTTTTTCTCCCTGAATTCACTTTGAAACCAATTAGTTCTCGTTTTACCGGTTTGGGTTGTAATAAGTTCTTTAAAGTATTAAAAATCAATATCACATCCTCGCTATTTGCAGTAACTTGTTTTTCCATCTGCTCAAGTTTTAGCATAATATCCTTATGCGTAAGCAGCAGTTTTCTCATCCTTGTAAAAACTCGTATTATTTGAATATTTACATTAACTGCTGTATCACTATTTAAAATACCGGAAAGCATGGCAATTCCATGTTCGGTGAAAACCAATGGCATTGTCCTTCTTCCGCCATGTTTTTGTTTATCAGGTATTTTACTTGAGGTCACAATTTGTGACTTCAAGATTGCAAATTCGATTTCGGTTAATCGAAACATGAAATCAGACGGGAACCTGTTGAGATGTCGTTTAACAGTTTGGTTCAAAACTTTAGTTTCAACATGATATAATAAAGCAAGATCTTCATCAAGCATTATTTTTTCACCTCTGATCAAATAGATTTTTCCTTGAATAATTTCATCCGGCGGAATTAGAGCAAGATTTTTCTTTCTCATTATTTTGTTTTTAAGGATTAAAAAAATATAATTTCTAAATTCAAATTGGAGGGGATAACTCCAATTTGAAAAGTTAATTATTTCATCTCGTCAACGCGCTCATCACATCATGTTTAGTAATAATATACGTTTTATCAACCTTGAAATCACGCACCAGTAAAGCGTGTACGTCATTGTTAAGCATTTTTCCCAACGCGTCAACAGAAGTGGAAATATCGATAAAAGGAAATGCCTGTTTCATGATAGTGCCTACTTTATTATTTTTAATTTCCGGATTTTTTAATACTTCATTATATAATAATGCTTCATTAATAGAACCTACAATTCTTCCTCCATCAACAACAGGTAATTGGGAGAAATCATTTTGCATCATGATCTGAAGGGCTTGTGCAACTGTTGTATTAATTTCCACAGATTTAAGTTCGCCTTTTTGGTTCGAGGAAATAAGATCTTTCGCGGTTAATCCTGATTTATCTATATAACCCATTTTCATCATCCAATCAGGGTTAAACATTTTACCTAAATAACGTGTTCCGTGATCAACAAAAACCACCACAACC
Organism: Bacteroidota bacterium; assembly: GCA_016706865.1. Lineage (NCBI taxonomy): Bacteria > Pseudomonadati > Bacteroidota > Bacteroidota bacterium. The sequence goes on from JADJIS010000003.1 coordinate 80,057, forward strand.
ACATCATCCTTTTTAAATTTATCTTTCAGTTGAATTAATCCCTGCAATGCGGAGCCGGATGAATTTCCCACCCAAATTCCTTCTTCCCTTACGATACGTGCAGTCATTATTGCGGCATCTTTATCTGTAACTTTTTCGAACATATCTATCAGATCCATGTCCACATTTTGCGGTAAAAAATCTTCTCCAATTCCCTCTGTTACATAAGGATAGATTTCATTTTTATCTAATATACCTGTCTCCTTTAATTTTTTAAATATGGATCCGTAAGTATCAATTCCATAAATTTTAATATCCGGATTTTTTTCCTTCAAATACTTACCTGTTCCACTTATTGTTCCGCCGGTACCAACACCTGCAACAAAATGTGTGATCCTGCCATCCGTTTGCTCCCAAATTTCGGGTCCGGTTGTTTCATAATGAGCTACTGAATTGCTCGGATTATCGTATTGATTCGGTTTCCAGGAATTTGGCACTTCCTTTATTAATCTCGATGAAACGGAATAATAACTTCGCGGGTCTTCCGGATCAACATCCGTAGGACAAACAATAACTTCTGCTCCAAATGCTTTTAATGCGTTCACCTTTTCGATACTTTGTTTATCGGTAGTTGTGAAAATGCATTTGTAACCTTTAATTATTGCGCCTATTGCGAGTCCCATACCTGTATTTCCGGAGGTTCCTTCAATAATAGTCCCGCCGGGCAACAATCTGCCGTCTTTTTCAGCATCTTCTATCATTTTAATTGCCATACGGTCTTTTATGGAGTTGCCGGGATTAAAAGTTTCCACCTTGGCAAGCACGGTTGCAGGTATATCTTTAACGATATTATTAAGTTTTATAAGTGGCGTATTGCCTATTGCTTCTAAAATGTTGTTTTTCCACATGGGGGCAAAGGTAAGGGGATTTTTTGAGGAGTGATTGAATGCATTTTAGGACTTGTAATGTGAGTATTGTGTTAAAAAAATAGGAACAGATTTTTGGTGTTTCAAAAAAATCAGTAACTTTTCCCTGAAAATCAATCATTCACTCAAAACCCACAAGCTTTATTCATGCGTAAATTTCTAAAATGGACAGGAATAGTTATACTATGTCTGGCTCTTATCATTGTTATTGCCTCCTTCATCATGGTTAATAAATATAAGAAAATGGCCAAAGTTGAATATGAGGCGAATCCAACCCCAATAACTGCACTTACTGATTCGGCCTCTTTGATTAGAGGAGCCTCACTTGCAGCATCCATCTGTTCAGGTTGTCATGGCGGCGATCTGGCAGGAAAGGAATTTTTTAATGTTCCGGAATTAGGAGTAGTTCCTGCCCCAAATATTACCAGAGGCGGCAGAACTAAGGATTATTCGGATGTTGATTATGTTAGGGCGATCAAATATGGTGTTAAACCTGATGGTCATGGACTTTTTATAATGCCGGTGGAAGACTTTAATTACATGAGCGATGCGGATCTTGGCGCTTTGATAGGATATTTGAAATCTGTTCCCGCGAGTGATAAAACCTGGCCGGATTCAAAATTTACTACCATGGCTCAAATAATGGCCGGTGCCGGGCTATTCGGAACTCTTTATAATGCCGAATTGGTAGATCTGAACAATAATAAATCGATAGTTGCTCCGGATCCCGGCACAGATGCCAAATATGGGGAATACACCCTTAGAATTCATGGTTGCTGGACTTGTCACGGTGAAAAACTCAATGGAAATAAGTCTCCTGATCCTGCATCTCCTCCGGGTGCAAATATTACACCGGGGGGCAATCTGGGAAAATGGAGCTTAGAACAATTTAAAGAAGTGATGCATACAGGCATGACTCCGGAAAATAAAAAGCTCGATCCGGAATATATGCCCTGGCCATCGTTAGGCTTAATGACTGATGTTGAAATGGAGGCAGTTTATAATTATTTGAAAAGTTTACCCTCCACGGAGGATGCCGAAATTTTGGCGAAGTGGAAGGAAAAAAATAAATAAAAAAGAAACGCCCGAACAGATCGGGCGTTTTTTTTTGTCTTATCTAAATTAATTATCTTGTTAAGGATTTATTTTTGCATATATAATGCCTGCAATACAGCCTTGCATTACTCCATATAATATCCAGGTTGCAACTACAGAAATAGATATTGATACACCACTGAAAGTGATCCACATTGCAGGTAAAATGGCTATCAGGCCATACACCAAACCTACCTCTATACCACGTATTACAGCATTTCCCTTGAACATATGGCGGAATCTCTGCCAGAAATATTTGAGTGCAAGTGCAACTATAAATGGATGTATAAAATATAACCAGGTTCGTTTTTCGCTTGACGAAAAAACCGGATCAAAATACTGTTCCGCAATTTTCGGGAAGAAAGAGATAGAAATATACAATGCTGCATAACTGAATGCAAGCAGAACGGCAACTGCGGTAAAGTAAGCTAATAATACTCGTTTCATATTTTTTGATTTAGTAAGATGCTTTTATATTTTTTTCTCCTGTTAAGTAAAAAAGTATTCTTATATATAAGGATACATTTTCTGATTTTTTTTTGAATACCTCTCTTGCTTTACAGAATTAATGACACAAAGTTAGGTAGTGTCCTTTTTTAAAAGGTGACTTAAATCACTTTCAGGGAGTATTAAAATCATTTATGGTCTGCGGTGATAGAAATTACTTTGCATAAGTTAAGAACAAAATTAAAAACAGTAATTATGAAAATCTTCAGGCTATTAATATTGACATCACTTTTGACCCCGGCTACCATAATGTTGGGTCAAAATCAATACACCTTGGCTAGTGACCATAAAATTACCATAGAAGGTACTTCCAATGTACATAATTGGGAGGAAGTTGCACAAACTGCCACCGGCGACGGATTAGTGCAGTGGAACCAGGATGCGACCTTTAATATTCAAAAACTCAATTTAAAAGTATCTGTAAAATCCTTAAAAAGTGATAAAGGTTCCATCATGGATAATAAAACATATGATGCATTAAAAGGGGATGCTCATCCATATATAACCTTTAAAATGAGTTCTATTAAATCCATTGTAAAATCGGGAACAGGATATACTGTAAAAGTAAACGGAGATCTTACAATTGCCGGTGTTACAAAAAATGTTGACATTAATGGTACTGTATATGTAAAAGAAAATGGAAAACTCTATGTTGAGACTTCCAAAGCAATAAAAATGACTGATTTTGGAATTGATCCTCCAACAGCAATGATGGGTGCAATGACTGTGGGAAATGACATCACTATTAAATTTAAATTGAATTACCTGATGAAATAATAATAACAATTAAAAATTATTAAATAAACCTATATTAAATCAAAACAATATGAAAAAGTCAATCAATCTAAAAACAATGATCTTGGTAGCATTCTTATGTTCAACGATCATGATGAATGCTCAAAACAATCAAAATAACAAGATCAATTACGACAGGCCTTATGATAAAGCCGGTCTAAATATGTTTGAAACCACAAAAGAGGATCTCGTTCCTTTTACAGGATTTCAGATAAAGTTAAGTGGTGGATTCACCCAGCAGTATCAGGCATTAAGCCACTCAAATACAGCTGATGTAGTGTTAAAAGATAATAATCTTACAACTACTGCAGGTGACTCAATAAATATTAACAAATTATATCCTATTACAAACGGATTTAATTTAGCAACAGCGAATTTGATCATTACTGCTCAACTAGCTGATGGTATTAGTGTTAAGTTGGAAAATTATATGTCTGCACGTCACCACAACGAATTTTGGGTAAAAGGCGGATATATCCAAGTGGACAAACTACCATTTTTTGGAAATCCTGATTGGTATGCAAAAAACTTTACCGTTAAAATTGGCCAGATGGAAAATAATTACGGTGATGCTCACTATTACAGAACCGATAATGCAAACGGTATTTACAATCCTTTTGTTGGTGAAAATATTATGGATGCATTTGCAACTGAAATTGCCGGCGAATTTTATTTCAAACCTGAAAATGGTATCATTGCCATGTTAGGATTATCATCCGGATTATTAAATTCTAATATTAAAGTATTTACCGACCCAAATGATATTACTGATACTTTAACCAGAAAACCATCTATTTATGCTAAGTTGGGATATGACAAAGAACTAAATGATGATCTTAGAGTTAGATTAACCGGTTCTCTTTATACCAATGCAGGAACTTCAAGTAACACTTTATATAGTGGTGACCGCGCAGGTTCACGTTATTACTTAGCAGGTGAACAGGAATATGTTGCATCAGGAACAGGTATTGCTGCTTCCACTGCAACTGCACAAGCATTTTCCGGAAGAATTAACCCGGGATTTTCAAGTGAAGTGATGGCAATTATGATAAATCCATTTGTTAAATTTCATGGTTTGGAAGTATTCGGAACTTATGAAATGGCAAGCGGAAACGGACGTTTAGGTTCAGCAACAAAAACTGATACAGTAGATCGCGCTTTCAATCAATTAGCGGCACAGGTTCTTTATCGTTTCTTAGCTGATGAGCAAGTTTATGTTGGATTCCGTTACAACACTGTAACAGGTCGTTTATTCGGTTATTCAGATGATGATGGTGATATCAGTGTTAATCGCATTCAAATTGCAGCAGGTTGGTTCCCTACAGAAAATCTGCTTGTTAAAATAGAATATGTGGATCAGAAATATGATAATTTCAAAACAACTGATTCCAGAAATGGACTTGAATTTAAAGGTGTGATGTTTGAAGCATCTGTTGGATTCTAAGTTTGACTTTCATAGGTTGAAAAAAACGCAACGCATTGTTTATGCGTTGCGTTTATTTTTTTATTTTAATGTTCAGTTCACAATAAATGATGCACTATACTGGATATTGTTTCCCATTATTCTTAAAAGGTACATTCCACTATTAAACTCACTTAAATTGATATTTATAGTTTCCGAATTTTCTGTAATAGTACTGTAAAGTTGTTTTCCACTTATGTCCGTTATTATACAGGTTGCACCATTAATATTTTCCGGCAATACCACATAAATTATCTCTTGTGCAGGATTAGGATAAACATATAAAGACCCGTTTATTTGCTCCGAAATTATTTCGGTAGTGCAAGGAGTTTCATATGCTGCGCCAGGCGATCCTTCGGGGCAAGCCGACATCCAGTTTAGCGGATCATTTATATTGTTGGATACATTTACAATTTGCAATGTATAACCTCCGCCGTCCGGTGCCAATGGGTAAGGAGCATCATCATCAAATCCTACACTTTGAAATAGGTTCCCTGTCGCATCGTATAATAAAATAACATCTCCGGTTCCGTTAAAACCAAAATCCACAGGTCCAACTTTATTAGTAACTGATGGAAATTGTGTTGAGAATTTAACTTCATCCGTATAAAATGCAATATAATTTTCTCCTTCTAATATTGTTCCTGCAGGAATAATAAATTCATTTTGATTTTTATCTTTTACTTTCCATCCACTCACATCAATATCCACTGCGGAATAATTATACAATTCAAACCAATCACCTGCATCTTCGGTAATTAAGGAATTATAATTGATCTCATCAACTAAAGGATTTTCGAAACATGGAGAATATGCAATTCCTGGTGAACCGCCCACACAACCTTCAAACCATGAATTTGGTAAGCCCGGATTTGCGATATCACTTGTTTTTTCCATTGTTCTTCCATAACCATCGGCGGTAAAGGGCCAGGGGCGAATATCTTTATAAGTAAACGAGCTGATAATATTATTTGTAAAATCTTTAAGCATTACGGAATCACCTTCATTTTCCAAATTAAAATGAAAATCACCAATCACATTTGTAACAAATGGATGCTGCACCATAAAAGAATCTACATCTTCAGCAATTACAAGATATCCATTTGCAGGAATTATAGTATTTACAGGGATTTTAAAATCGTTGTAAAAATATTTATTGGAAAAGGTATAATTACTGATGTGAACAGGGGTTGCTGAGGTGTTGTGAAGTTCGAGCCAGTCACCGGAGTTTATAGTGCTTTCACTGTTGTAATTTATTTCAGATATTACTATTGGATTTGCAATTTCAGCACCGGTAAAGTTTGCAGTGAAGGTTGTATTAAGGGTAATATTATTTGTAAAACTTACTTGGGAGGGATCTACGATATAAGCATTAGGGGTCCAGGAGCTAAATGTATAACCCGGATTTGGCAATGCTGTTACCTGAACCGGAACACCATTAAAATATATTCCTGTCCAGGGCAATTCTGTTGGAACGATAGTAGATATTTTTACATAACCTGCACCGGGAGGATTAACCGCCAAAGTAATATCAACCTGATCTTCCAAATCAAAATAGGTTTCTATCTGATTGCGTTGATTTGAATTTCTATTATCATAAAATTCATATAAATAGTCAATATTAGTTGACCAGGCAGCGAAGTTGCCGGTATACCATCGTGCATTCTGCGCAGGAATTTCTGTGCCCATTTCTATTTCTAACTCTGAAACAATAGCATCATTATTTACTTCTGTGAAGTAATAATTTATTAGATCTGCAAAACGATTTATGAAATAATCATGAAATATTTGGTTTTCCAATAAAGCATTGAACATATCGGCATATTTACTATTGTTAGGATTGCTCAGGCTGCCTTGCAAAGTATTTGCATTAGAGAAAAACTGACTGTTTGTACAATCCCAAAGCATATATTTCCATTTAATATCCGGTTCGTAAGATCTGAATAAACGAATATTATTTTCCAACATTTGTAACCATTCCTCATTATCGGTGAAAAAACCGGTTGAAAAATAATCCACCCAATTTTCTACATCAATTTCCTCAATAGCCAAAGCGTAATTTGCAGGAATTGACATATCGTTATTTGTAATAAAGTCAACTAATCTGTAAAAAGCAGTATCACTTCCTGCCTCAGCAATAGTTTTTTCCTCACCACCCCAACCGGTTTTTATGAGATCAACTTTTTCTGGATCAACGCCGAAATTATCGCGTAAAAAATACTCGTCCATTTCCTCTCGCGCACCGTACATTCCCCAATATTCTCCATTGATAAAAACGGCAACATTTTGATAAGCGGTAGAAATAGAAGTTGTAGAAATTCCTATCCTATTAATAGTAATATCTTTCATTCGAGTACCGGTATAATCCTGATCCATATTGCGAACTCTAAATCCATGGATAGAGGTTATTTCCGGTTTATCATGTTCGAAAATATTGTAGAGTATTTCTCCTTTACTGCCGTAGTCTTCATCAACCAAAAATCGCATGCTTTTTTGATCAAGGCTAATAGAAAAATTTCCTACACATTCCATTTTATAATTATCAGCAAATTGTTTTATTCCATCCGCATCAAAATATTCAACGGTTACCGGAACAATGGGATTATGATTAAACCATCCTTCAGCATTATCATAAGCAGCAATACAATCCGGACCTTCATCAAAAAGATCACAAGGATTTGCGCTTACACTAATAACGGGTAATAAAGTTGGTTCATCAATTAAATAACTCGCAACTGCAACATCACTTTGTAATTTACCGGCTTCGGTGCAAATTGCTTTTATTACACCTGTAGAAGAAACAGAAATTGCACCTGTATATAAAGCAGAACTTTCATCAGGAGTACTTCCATCGGTAGTATAATGAATTTCAGAACCAGTTATTACAACATTCACAGAGCCTGCATAAAAACCCGGAGCAGTTACAATTACAGGAGTGTTTGCATAACCGGTGAAACAGGTGCCTCCATTTATAGCAGCAGGCGTTGCAGTTTCTGCATAACACCAACTTCCGGCATCAGGAATTCTTGCGCGAACATGATCAACTATTATATTGGTAAGATTAACACTATCTAATAATATTCCCGAACTATTATAAAGTGAAACAGTTTCTGCATTTGTTAACTTAAAATTAGTATGTAAGTCGGGTGCAGTTCCGGGATTGCTGAACCAATCCGGATTATCACTATAAAAAATATCGGGAGTGGAAATTCCAAAATGCAGCCAGGTTCTTCCGGTTGCATCGTCGGCGCCATATTGATGAATTTCAACGGCTAAAACATTTTCACCATTTACCAAATTATCTGCGATCAAAGCCGAATCAACTTCTATTGTTTTTGGTCTTAGTCCAAGATACATCAATGCTTCGTGCCAATAATTTGCATAAGTATTATAAGTAGGTGATCCGATAATATTCATTCTTGCTAATTCAACACCATTTAAATAGATTACATATCCATCGTCATAATCCATACTAATAATAGTTTTTATTATCTTGCTCTTATCTTCAACATCAAATGTTTTTCTATAATAAAGTGATGCAGCCCATCCTACAATTAGGGTATTGTCATCACCATCACTGTTTCCAAATCCTCCGGGGCCTGTGTTCCAGGCACCGGCGAAACCGATATCATTCCAACCCGCACCGGGTGAAGAAGTTCCGTTTTTATATTGCCAGATATCATCTTCAAATATTGCAGTTTCCCAGTGGTCAACTTCAGATTCAGGACAACTCAAACAATTTCTGTTCTTGCCGGAAGCATAAACAATTAGTCGTTCTGATGCACCCAAAACAGTATCAGGAAAGATCCATTGATCCCAAGTGCCGGCATTATCTGTAAGGGAATAGCCTGCAAGATTTACGTCAGTTGCTCCAGCATTATAAAGCTCGATCCAGTCGGGAAAATCACCTTCCTCATCTTCAAAAAACTTTTGATTTGTATTCGCAACTTCATTAATAAGGACCTGAGCATTTAAATTATTGATTAGTAATATTGTCAAAAAGTATACAATTTTTTTCATTTTTTCAATTTGAAGAGTTATTTGAAAATTTAAAACGAATGACTTAAATTATTATAAATATTTTTTTTGAAAGGAAGTTTACTTATTCCTTAATAAAACTGCTTGCATCAAAATCGTTATTATTTTGAATATGTACAAAATAGATGCCGGGTGCAAAACGGTCGATATTAAATTCCATATAAGTTGTCTCATAATTCTGTTTGCTCAACAGAATTTTTCCTGTAATATCTGTAATAAACACTGTAGTTTCTTTTGGTAATGTGGTGGGAAATACAACCGTAATATAATTATCTGCCGGATTAGGATAAATTGTAAGGGCCACATTATTTATTTCCTCAATATTGGTTGCGCAAGGCATTAAATATTCAGTTCCGGGTGTTCCATCCGGACAACTTTCAATCCAATTTATTGCAGTATTGAGATTTAAAGCAGTATTTAACAATTGTAATGCAGTTCCTCCTCCATTTGGTGACAATGGATAGGGAGCAACATCATCATAACCTACACTTTGATAAACTGTATTTGTTGCATCAAATAATTGTATTACATCGCCCTCAGCACTAAATCCAAAATTAAGCGGACCAATTTTATTTGTGATCGATGGAAATTGAGCATTAAATTTTGTAGCATCCTGATAAAAAACAAGATAACCTTCTGCCGGTACAAATGTTCCTGAAGGAATTGTGAAACTATTATTATTCATATCCTGAATTTGCCAGCCACTGATATCAAAATCAATTGCCGCATAATTATAGACTTCAAACCAATCGCCGGCATCAGTACCGGGATTAGAATTGTAATTAATTTCATTTACCAGTGGATTTTCATAACATATAGCATAAGCTTCTCCCGGTGAGCCACCCATACAACCGGCAAACCATGAATCGGGAAATGCTGGATTTGCTATGTCGGCCATTAATTCCATTGTTCTTCCAAAACCATCGGCAGTTATTGGCCAGGGTTGATCGTCGTGAAATATAAATGTTTTAATTGTATTGTTTTGATGGTCTTTTATTGTAATGGAATCTCCGTCATTCTCCAGAGAAAAAATAAAATTGCCTATTACATTTGTTACGGTTGGATGCAATAAAGTAAACTCCTCTAAGTTTTCTGCAAGCACGAGATATCCGTTTCCTTCAATAATGGTGTTTGTAGGAATTTTAAAATTATCATAAAAATTATTATTGGAAAAAATATAATCGCTTATATCAATTGGAGAAGGGGAACTGTTATGAAGCTCCACCCAATCGCCACTGTTGAGAGTGGTAGCACTATTGTAATTAATTTCACTTATTACTAGAGGATTTACTATAGCACTCCCGTTAAAATTTGCAGTAAATGTTGTATTATCAGAAATATTATTGGTGAATGATAAGGCAGTTTCATCATCAATAAAAATATTATCACTCCAATTGGAAAATGTATAACCCGGATTTGCGATCGCAGAAATCGTAACCGGGCAACCATCAAAATACACACCGGTCCAGGGAAGATCCTGCGGAATAATGGTCGAAATTTTAATATAACCTGCACCGGGAGGATTCACTTCAATGGTAATATCCACCTGATCATTCATGTCGAAATAGGATTCAATTTCGTTGCGCTGATAATAATTTCTGTTATCATAAAATCCCTTCAACACATCAACACCATTGGTCCAGGTAGCCGTATTTCCGGTTCCCCATCTATCGTGTTGTGCTTCAATTTCCGACTCAATTTCAGCTGCATTTTCATCTATCATTCCTAAAATGATCTCCGGTGTATAATAATAATTCATGATATCGGCATAACGATTAATAAAATGATTTCTGAAATCGGTATTATCCATCATGTAGTCAAATAAATTTATTTCTTCACTTAAATAAGGAAAATTGAGAAGAGCCTGTAAACTATTTGCTGTTTCCCCTTCAGAACCTGCACCTGCATCCCATAAAATAAAACGCCATTTAATTTCCGGTTCATAGGATTTAAAGAAACGGATATTATACGCCATCTCATCATTATTTACATAAACCTGGGTAGCCATATAATCGATCCAGTTTTCCATATCAATTTTTTCCAAAGCCTGAGCATAAGTTGTAGGGTCGGTCATGTCGTTACTCTCCATCCAATCCACTAAATTCCAATACGAAGTATCAGAGCCGGCTTCTGCAATATCCCACACATCTTCCCCAGCGCCACTTCTTATAAGATCAACCTTATCAGGATCGCATCCAAAATTATTTCTTAAAAAATATTTATCTAATTCTTCTCTTCCTGAATAATGTCCCCAATAATCTCCATTAATAAATGCAGCTACATTTTGGTAAGCAGCAGCACCTGCATCTGTTTGTAGTGCAATTCTGTTCACTATCAGATCTTTCATTCTCGCAGCAGAACTTCCCCAGTCTAAATTGGATCGCAATCTGAATCCCTGCAATGAATCCAATCCCGGTTTATCATGCTGAAAAATATTATATTGAATTTCTCCATCAGAATTAAAATCCTCATCACAGGTAAATTGCAAACTGCGTTGTGAATAAACTGCTATGGACGAATTTCCCGCCACTTCAAATTTAATATCCTCATTTACCTGCCGTGTTTTATCTGCAGAAAAATATTCCACAGTTCCTTTTACCTGAATATTATCCGGTTCCCATCCATTTGCATTGTCGTATGCGCCGATATAACAAGGAGCTATAGCAAAAAAATCACAAGGTCTTCCTGTTAAACTTACTACAGGCAATAAAGTTTCTTCATCAATAAAATAACTTCCAGTTGCAGTGCGGCTCGGGAGTTTGCCGGCTTCTTTTTGAACTGCCTTAATTATACTCGTTGAAGTAATATGAACAGGTGCTGAATAAAGTGCATCTGCAAAATCCGGCCAATCGCCATTGGTGGTATAATAAACCTCCGATCCCGATATTTCCACATCTACAGATCCTGCATAAAATCCTGCATCTGTAGTAATTACTGGAGTTGTTGCATATCCTGTATAACAAGTTCCACTATTAGCAATATCCGCTGATCTTGTATCCGCATAACACCAAACACCACCATCAGGAATTCTCGCCATTGCATCTCCTTCCATTATGAAGGGTATCGTGATAGAATCGAGTAATACACCACTGGCATCGAATAAATAAAGTGTTTCATCGGCACTTAATTTAAAGTTGGTATGCATGTAATTAACCACACCTCCGCAACCTAAACAATCGCGATTTTTTTCGGAAGCATAAATAATTTCCCTCCCCCCGGAATTAATATCAATGGATGGAAGCAGCCATTTATTCCAGATAGAAATATTATCAGTTACGGCATATCCGGCAACATTAATAGTGGTTGCACCATTATTGTAAATCTCAAACCAGTCGGAGAATTCGTTATCTTCATCATCAAAAGGCCCAAGGTTATTTGGAGCAACTTCATTTATTACAAGTTGTGCGTTTAAAAATAAAGGGGTAATAAGAATAAAAAGGAGGAGGAGTTTTTTCATATATATAGTTTAAATACAGTGTTATTATTGTTTTATTAGTGTGGTAATCATTTTATTTTCACCTGAACTTATCTGTAATAAATACAATCCTGCAGGAATAATGGATACATCCAATTGTTGGTTTTGATATGCAGCGTTATTTACAGAGATCATCTCTTTTCCAGTAAGATCAAATAATGCGATATTAATATTTTTTGAAATGTACGCTTCCGGTAAAATAATGGTGATGGTATTACTGGCAGGATTTGGAAATACTCTTATTTGTTGCGCGATATTTTCCTCAGCAATTGTTACTGCACAAGGGCTAACAAATAAGGTTCCGGGAGTGCCTTCAGGGCAAGACTCCATCCAGTTTGTGGCATCGTTAATATTCTTTGTTATATCAACTATTTGCAATGCGTTTCCACCGCCATCAGCTGATAATGGGAAAGGGAACTGGTTGTAATAATGCACTGACTGATATAATATTCCATTTTCATCATAAATTCTTATTATATCATCCTCATTATTTAATCCAAAAAAAGTTGGGCCCGTTTTATTATTTACAGTTGGGAATTGTTCAAAAAATAATGTTTCATCCTGGTAAATTACCAAGTATCCATTTATATCAATAAATGTTTCATCAGGAATAATAAAAGTATTATCATTTTTATCTTTTATTGTCCAACCGCTCATGTCAAATTCAAATGGATGGAAATTGTGAATTTCAAACCAATCGCCTGCATTTTGAGTTTCTAAAGAATGATAATTAATTTCGGTTACCAATGGGTTTTCATTGCACGGAGTATATGCTTCACCTGCCGAACCTCCCATACATCCATCGAACCAGGAATTCGCTAAATTTGGATCATCGGCAGGCGTGGTGCGTTCCATAGTTCGCCCGAAATTATCGGCAGTTACCGGCCATGGTTTTACATCATCAAATTTGATATTAGTTATGGTAATTCCTGAATGATCTTTTAACACTATAGAATCACCACTATTCTCAAGATCAAAAATAAAATTGCCGATATAATTATCAACTCCCGGATTTTGTTCTATAAATAATTCACTGTTCTCCACTACAACCAGATATCCATGAGCAGGAATTATGGTATTATCCGGAAAACGGAATGAATTGTAAAACAGTCGAGTAGACAACACATAATCAGTTAACGTTACCGGAACATCCGAATTATTGTGTAATTCGATCCAATCGCCACTATTTGTTGTGATATCACTATTGTAATTAATTTCTGATACAATTATCGGATTTGCAATTGCAGCACCTGTAAAGTTTGCAGTGAAGGAAGTATTGTCTGTAAAATTATTTGTAAATGTTATCATTGATTCATCTGTAATAAAGATATTATCATCCCAATCCACAAAGGCAAATCCGGGATTTGCTATTGCTGTTAATGTAACCGGAACACCATCAAAATAAACACCTGTCCATGGTAATTCCTGCGGAATAAGAGTTGAAATTTTTATATAACCTGCTCCCGGAGGGTTAACATTTATGGTAACATCAATTTGATCATTTAATCCGAAATAAGTTTCAATGTGATTGCGCTGGTTAGGAATTCTATTGGCATAAAAGTTTTTAAGATTAGTAACATTAGTGTTCCATGTGGCAAGAGAACCGGTGTACCATCTTGAGTTTTGTGCAGGAATTTCTGATTCGATTTCGGCTTTATTCGCATCGATAAGTTCACTGGATATTTCGGCGGTAAAATAATAATTGATAAGATCGGCGAACCGATTTATGAAATAATTTTCAAATTCATCATTTTCTAACATTGCATTGAACATGTCGCAATAAAGGGAATTATGTGGATTTTCTAAACTGCCCTGAAGTGTATTACAGTTCGCACAGCTTTGTCCATAGGTAAGATCCCATAAAATATATTTCCACTTCATATCAGGTGCATACGATTTAAAAATGCGTATATTATTTTCCAACAGATCGAGCCATTCTCCATTTTCAATAAATATTTGAAGTGCAAAATAATCTACCCAATTGAGCATGTCTATTTTATTTAATGCAGCCTCATAATAAGTTGGATCAGTCATATCATTCAGGGTAATAAAATCAACAAGATTAAAAAAAGCAGTATCTGTTCCTGATTCCACTTCAAACCAAACATCAGCTCCATAACCTGTGCGGACAAGATCTATTTGATCGGCATCGCATCCGAAATTATCACTTATAAAATACTGATCAAGTTCCTCACGGGCACAATAGTGACCCCAATATTCTCCATTAATAAATGCAGCTACATTCTGATAACCGGCAGCAACGTTATAGGTAGGTAATCCAATTCTGTTTCCAATTACATCTTTCATTCTTGCTCCGGTGGCATCCTGATCCTGCTGGCGAATTCTAAATCCTTTTAAAGTTTCCAACACAGGTTTATCATCATAAAATAAATTGTATTCAATGTTACCTTTATTATAAAATTCCTCATCACAGGTAAATTCAATACTACGTTGTTCGTTATAATAAATGGAAGAATTTCCACATACTTCAAAGCGCACATCAGAAGTGAATTTATGTGTTTTATCTGCTTCAAAAAATTCAATGGTGACCGGCACCTGAGGATTATCCGGTTCCCAGCCGATTGCATTGTCGTATGCTGCAATACAATCTGCTCCTTCATCAAAAAGATCACAAGGATCACCACTTATGCTGATCACGGGTAAGGTTGTTGCTTCATCAATTAAAAAACTTCCGGTTACAACTGCACTAGGTAATTTCCCCGCTTCAAATCTTCTTGCCTTTATTGTGGTTGTCTGATCTACATTTATAGGTGAAATATAATTATCTGATAATTCGGTTGGTGAACTGCCATCCGTTGTGTAATAAACACCGGTTCCGGAAATTGTGACATCAACTTCATCATCATAAAATCCAACCGGTGTGATAATAATTGGATTTGTTGCATATTCTGAATAACATATTCCTGTATTTATATTTTCCGGTGTTGGTGTTTCCACTATACACCAATCACCACCATCCGAAATTCTTGCAAGGGAATGTGCAACTTGTAAATCTGGAACAGTTACACTATCAAGAAATACTCCTCCATTATCATATAATGAAATGGTTTCACCGCTGGATACTTTAAAATTTGTATGCAAATTCTCGCTTGTTCCACCCATTCCAAACCAACCGGGAGTATCATAATAAAATTCATCAATAGTGGAAATCCCAAAATGTAAAAAAGATCTCCCGGTCATATCAGAACTTCCTGTAGATTGATTATGCACTTGAATGGCTAAAACATTTTCCCCATTCATTAAAATGGTTTCAATTAATATTGGATCTAATTCAAAAGTTGTAGGATTTCCACCGACATACATTAAAGCTTCATGACTAGCAGTTGCAAAAGTGGAATAAGTTGGTATGCCTGTCATATTTTGACGGGCAATTTCCACGCCGTTCAAATATGCAACAAATCCGTCGTCAAAATCCATACTTAAAACAGTTGCAATTAATTTCGTTTTATCAATAACATTAAAGGTCTTTCTATAATACACACTTCTTGCAGATACAGGTATGGTTGTATTATCATCAAAATCACCGAAACCAAATCCTCCCGGACCAGTGGACCATACACCTGCAAAGTCCAAATTATTCCAGTTTGCAACGGGTTCGCTGGCACCAATAAAATATTCCCAGGTATCATCATCAAAAATTGCGGTCTCCCAATGATTAATTAAGGCAAGTTCACATGTATTGCAATTTCGGTTTTTTCCGGAGGCATAAATTATCAAATGTTCATTTGGTGCGAGGTCTTTGGAGCCGATCTCCCATTTATTCCAGACATCCGAATTATCTGTAATGCCATATCCACTAAGGTTAACTCCTGTGGGGCCGGCATTGTAAATTTCGATCCAGTCGGGGTATTCCAGGTCTTCATCCATTATAAGTTCCTTATTTGTTGGGGATATCTCATTGAGCACAATCTGGGCATTTAATAAACCCAAATGGCATATAAGAAAACAGAGGAGAAGTTTTTTCATGGGGCTAATTTAATAAATTTTAAAGAGATTGTAAACCCAGGGTTAATTCAGCATGGTGAACATATTGTGAAAAAAAAGTTATGTATTGCGCGATTTCAATTTTAGTTACCTAATTATTTAAGACTAACATTGCTTAAAAAAGTTATATTTGTTTAAAATCAGTAGTATGGAACCACTTCAAAAAAGAGTTCGAATTTCATTATTTTTTACAATTTTATCCACGCTTTTAATGCAGATTGGTTTTGCTCAAAATTTTGTAAGTACATATGCCGGATCGGTATCCGGTTTTGTTGATGGAGATACTTCAGTTGCGAAATTTGCAGGGCCCTTTGGTATCTGCATTGATGCATCAGATAATTTATATATTGCTGATGCAGATAATAATTGTATCAGAAAAATCACCTCTTCAGGCATCGTTAGCACTTTCGCAGGAACGGGAATTGCAGGTTATGCTGATGGGGCTGCAAATTCAGCACAATTTAGAGCTCCCTCCGATCTATGTATAGATGCTGCAGGAAATATTTATGTTTCCGATTTTGAAAATCAAAGGATAAGGAAAATAGATATTTCGGGAAATGTAAGCACCATTGCCGGAAATGGAAATATTGGATATGTGGATGGATTTTGTCAAGATGCTGAATTCGATTATCCAAGGGGAATTGTAATAGACAGTGAAGGTAATTTATTTATTAGCGACAGCTGGAATCATCGAATACGCAAAATTAATTTAACGGATAGTACTGTAAGTACTTTTGCAGGAGGCGGAACTAATATGGGTGTTTCCAGTATTGGAGATCTTATTGACGACAGCGACACCTCCGCAAGATTTTATACACCAAGCGGATTGGCAATTGATGCTGATGATAATATTTATGTGGCAGATGCATATAATCACCGAATAAGAAAGATAACTCCAGATGCAGAGGTTTCAACTATTGCAGGCAGTGGTCCAATAGGTCCGGGTGTTGGTGGATATTCCAATGGAAATGCGTTAACCTCCTTTTTAAATACACCAACAGAAATTTTTGTTGCTAATGACGGGCGTTTATTTATTGGTGATACTTATAATTACCGGGTTAGGTTATTGGAGGACGAAATTCTTTTTAATGTTGCTGGTAATGGTGAGTCTGGATATGAGGATGGGGTTGATTCACTCGCTGAGTTTAAATTCACAAGAGGCGTGGTATTAGACGCTGCCGGTGAACATTTATATGTTTGTGATTATACAAACAGAAAAATCAGGAAGATCACTTTTAATTATTTTACAGGTTTGGAAAATGTAATTTCTGATAATTATATTCAAATTTTCCCGAACCCGAATAATGGAGGTTTTCAAATTAATAATTCTGAAAAATCGCGTAATTCCATGGTTAATATTTTTGATGTGAAGGGAGAAATGATATATGAAAAAGTCTTTATCAATTCAGAGATCATTTATATTGACATTTCCGGTTCTCAACCGGGAATATATTTTGGAAAGATTTGTTATGAGGATGTTGTTCAAAGATTTAGTGTAGTAATATCAGATGATCAAAACTAATTGTTTTGTATGAAATTTTTATTTGTATACAATGCTAATTCCGATAAAATAAGTGTTGCTCTCGATTTTATGCATAAGATCATAAGTCCTTCCACCTATGAATGTGATCTTTGTGCTATAACTTATGGCAATTTTGGAATCAAAAAGGAATGGGAGGATTTTATAAAACAACTTCCCGTGAAATCTGAATTTATTCACAAGGATGAATTCCGTAAAATGTTCCCTGAAATTCGCGATGATTTGCCTGCCGTTTATAAAAGCAATAACGATGAAATGAAATTGCTAATTTCAGCTTCTGAAATGCAATCTATGGATCTCAAAGCTTTGATGAACAGGGTTTCTGCGTTTGTTGAATAGAGAAATTAAACAAAAAAAACGACAGGTTTTCCTGTCGTTTTTTTCTAATAATTAGTTGATTACTGCTTGATCATTTTTTTAACTGATCTGTGTTCAAAACTATCCGTAACTGTAATAATATAATTTCCGCTAGGCAGTGTATTTGCATTAATAAGTTGAGTTTCATTTGTCAATTCAAATGCATCAACCAATCTTCCATTCAGATCGAAAATTTCTGCATATGCCGGTAATACATCAGCATTGGAAACATGGATACTGAATTGTTCAAAAACGGGATTTGGAAAGATGGTAATTTCAAAATCAGTATTCAATAATTGTTCATTCTCCATTCTTGGGGGAGCAGTATAAATATCAACACGGTTTGTAGTAACCGGGTAAGGATATCCGTAAACAATTGTTCCTCCTGCGAAAAATCCTTTTAATCCTACTGTAGCAGCTGCTACTCCTGTTCGTGCTAAGGAAAGATATTCATTTGCCCAAGTACCACTTGCAGGATCATAAATTTGAACCAGATTTGAATAGATGGATGTACCTGGAATTGTTCCACCTGCAAAATAAATTTTATTATTGATAACACTCATAGAAAATCCTGTCAGTAATGTAGGCATACTGATTGTGCTCCAGGTGTTGGTTAATGTATTATAAATATAAACCGCATTAACTGCCCCACTTGGTCCACCTGCAAAATATGCTTTGGTTCCAACTACTGCAGAACGCATTGCAGATCTTGCAACAGGCAACATGGAAGTTTGCCAAGTGTTGGTACTTACATCATACACATCCACATTTTTCATATCGCCCATTGTACCTGTTCCCCCTGCAAAAATTATTTTATTTCCAACTGTGGCAACACCAATATTTTCACGTTTTTTTGACAGTGTTGTTTTTGTCCATATTCCGGTTGATGCATCGTAAATATCAACATTATTGGAAGGTAAAACGCTATACATCATATCCCAATACCAGCCTCCTGCAAAAACAACTTTATTTCCGCTGGAGCCAACTGCAATATTTGAACGTGCTTTGGATAGCTTTCCGTTACTTTTTGCACCTGTAACTGCGTCAAAAATGTCAACCTTGTTATACATATAAACTGGTCCTGCGATATCAACTCTTCCGGTTCCACCTGCAAATAAAATTTTACCCCCTGCAGCCCCGGCTCCACCAACTTCCCTATTGGTAGATAAATTTAATGTAGACCAGGTGTTGGTGGCATTATTATAAACGTTTACGGTCTTTGTATACTGTGGATCAGCAAATGAACCATATTTTCCTCCACCGAAATATACCTTATCACCATAACTGACCACATCTATCAGGGTTCTTGCTATGGTAAGCGTTCCAAATGTATGAGTGCCGGTAACAGCATCAAAAATATTCCATTCCGTTCCATTGGAGAATACCGCTCTGGTTGAAGTTGACGCTGCATACATATTTACTCCCGCAGTAGTTGTAGAGTCAATTGTCCATTGTGCATTTACCGTCAAGAGAGAAACAAAAACCAAACTTAAAATTAAAAGTCCCTTTTTCATAAGTATATATTTAAACTGTTCATTTAATAATTAAAATATCCCTATGTAAAGGTCTTCTGAAATGGAAGAATTTTGTGTGATATTTGTTACAGAGTAAAATGATATTGGTCAGTTTAAATCATAATCTGTCTTTAGGAAACAGATTATTTTCCGTTTCGAAGATATTGATCATCCAGAGATTCTTCTTTCTCCAATGCATTTATCAATTCAGCAGGAGGAATTAATTTAATATCCGGTATTGGTAATATCCATTGTTCGGGATAATATTTGGCAGAACTCTCGCGAATGGATCTGTAATCTATAAATTTCTGCATTGTTTCTTTAGAAACGAAGGTTGTAGGTTTCCCTCCGAACCATTCAAAATAATCGGTTATTCTGTATGCCCTTTCGTAGGATATAGAAGCAAAAAATTCGTTGGTGTAGGAATGAAATATTTGTTTGGGATAATATTTGTCGTTTGTTTGGTCAAAATTAATTAACAAATACCCATCAATAAATTCACCGGTATAATTATTATTAGGATATAAAAAATTATTATATTTTGGGTAATCATATTTTTGATTCCTCATTGCTTTTCGTTCTATACTTATAAATGCCAAAGTTTTTTTATTGATGATATAAGTTCCTGTTTCATCGGCTTCCCCATAAAAATCGTTGGGATAAAAACCGGATATTCCGTGATTCTCAGAGGAATAATTTTTAGCAATATAATAAATCACCCAGTTGGTATCATTGCTTAATGGAGAGATATAATATTTGCAATCCTCCACTTTCTCCGGGTTCAAAGAACTTGTGAAAAGATGGTAAATTGGATTTTGATACAACATGTCTTTATAATCGTCGCCATGAAATTCCTCAGGTAAAAAATAACGATCGGATCTGCGTATTGCCTGAACAGCAACTGCCTCGTCAGCAGCAAGCGCAGCCCGTTTCCGGGATATACGAAAGAGTGTTGTACTTTGAGCTTCAGTTAAATTAGCATAATTGCCATTTATGTTTTGATAATGTCTGTAAAAAGCATTGAGCGCAAATGTGGAATCCATATAATTTTGTGGAATTCTTTCAATAGCATTTAAAACGATCTGTTTAGGGTCGTTATATGTTATTACTACCTCGTCAAGTTTAAACGGCGCGCATAATATCCGAATGGTATCTGATATATTTTTGTGCGCATCTACAGTAATATTATGGCGACAGGTTAATGTGCTTATTTGCAGGTTCAGTTGTTTTGTATTTTCAGAAGTTGTAAATTGAAAAGCACCCGTGGAGTCGCTTGTGGTGAAATCAAAATTATTATCCAAAATTATAAGAGCATCTATAATTGGTTGATTTGATTCTGATTCAAGAAGAATAGCCCTATAAGCAGATTGCGTGTAGGAAGAGTTGATGTTGCATATCAACAATAATAAAACATAAATTAAACGGTAAGTAATATTTGACATCAGATTTCGGTTGGATGTGGGTACCGGAACAGCTTTAATTACAAATCTAATTCAATAATTGCAGTGCACAAAAAGGAAATTGTCATTTTTGAGCCATCAGTAGGTAGATTTTATTCTGCCGACTATCAGTACAACTCCCAGAAAAGTTAACAACAATAAAGAAATAGGCAACCATATAAGTTTGTTATCAAAAATAAAGTATGGAAATTCCGATTTTTCTTTCTTATAATACGAACCGCTCACACATTGCCACCTATGAATATCCAAATAAATTTTGTCAGGATTTTCAGGTATGTGATAAAACCAAAACATTTGATCGTAATATATATAATATCTGGCAATCTCCTGATCCATGATATTTAATATACGTACCAGCGAATTGTATTTTGCAGAATCATCAAATACTATTTTTATCCCATGAACCGAATCATTTTCTTTCAGTATCCTTCTGGTCTCCAATGCTGCAAAATCTAATTTTATTTCATCCTCCATGGTATTCCCTGTCATCCTTATTTCCAAGAAGTCAATTTTTGTTTCCAACAACGACTGATTAAAAAAAGTAAAATTAGACTGAGAAACATTATTCAAAGGCATATTTAATTGCATTACCCTTTCTACAGGTATTTCTAAATATCTTATCGCCAAAAACGAAATGAGGTAGGGAAGTATGATCAAACTGATCATTCCGGGTTGATATAGGAAATTTAGACGTGGGCTTTTCACTCTTTTAAGATGCAGCAACTATGCAAATTCAATAAATGAGCAGAATCATCATCGTCTAACGGGATCCCATGTTTCTAATTGATCATAATTCACTTCAACAATTTGCCCACTCTTTTTCAAGAATGTTAATTGTAGGTTAGTTTCTCCCAATTTATATTTTAAGGCAACGTACTTCCGGTTTTTTACTTCGTTCACCTTATATTGATTGAGCGTTTGTAAACTGTTTATCTGGTCAAAGGTAGTTGTGTCAGAAATTTGTTGGTCAATCAAATAAAATGTTCCAGAATAATAGTTATAAAATTTTCTAAATGAACCTTTATTAAAAGTAAATGATAAATTATATAATCCTTCTACTGATGAATTATATAATCCTGCTACTCTAAGGTAATTGTAATCTGAAAAATCCATGGAAATGCCTAATGAATAATATTTCATATGCCCCGACATCCAATATCCCGGAATTAATTTTCTCTTTGGTTCTATTCGTTCAGATGTATATTGGAATATAGAATCAAAATAGGTTTTATTTTTTGGTAATATTTCCGTGTAATTGCCATTTATGTATAATCTTCCGGAATCATCGATCTTAATTTCCAATTGTTGTCTCTGGCCAAAAAGAATATTGATGGTACCAATAAAAATCAACAATAAAATTGCTCTAAGGCTTAAAGAAATATTCATAAATGTTAAGTACGTGTGAAGGTGATTAACTTTTATGTTTTTCAATTCGAATTTTCACCGTCCATTCAAGTTTCGGTTTACCGAAACTTAAACTCCTTTCTCCTTTCTCCTTTCTCCTTTCTCCTTTCTCCTTTCTCCTTTCTCCTTTCTCCTTTCTCCTTTACTTATTCATTAATCAAATTCAACGCACTTCCCGCCTTAAACCATTCTATCTGTTGTGCATTATAAGTATGGAAAACACTTATAGTATCAGAGGTTCCGTCTTTGTGATTTAATCTAATATTAAGCGGAATTCCCGGAGAGAATGTAGTCAATCCTAATATATCGATCGTATCATCTTCCAGAACTTTATCATAATCATTTTTATCTGAAAAAGTTAAACCCAGCATTCCCTGTTTTTTTAAATTTGTTTCGTGAATACGTGCAAACGATTTTACAAGTATTGCTCTTACACCTAAAAATCTTGGTTCCATTGCTGCGTGTTCGCGACTTGATCCCTCACCATAATTTTCGTCACCCACAACTATACTTCCAATTCCTGCAGCTTTATAATCCCGTTGAACTTTAGGAACTGATTCATATTCACCCGTCAACTGATTTTTTACATTATCCGTTTTTTCATTAAAAAAGTTTAATGCACCAATTAACATATTATTGGAAATATTATCGAGATGTCCTCTGAATTTTAACCAAGGACCCGCCATACTAATATGATCGGTTGTACATTTTCCTTTTGCTTTTATTAATAATTTTAATCCCGTAATATCTGTTCCTTCCCATTTTTTAAATGGTTCTAATAATTGTAATCTTTTTGATTGAGGATCAACCACAACGGTTACACCCGAACCATCTGCAGCCGGCTCCTGATATCCTGCATCACCAACATCAAATCCGGTTGGAGGTAATTCAATTCCTGTTGGTTCGTCAAATTTAACGGAAACTCCATCTTCATTAATTAAAGAATCAGTTAACGGATTAAATGTTATAGAACCCGCAATTGCCATTGCTGTAACAATTTCCGGCGATGCAACAAAAGCATGTGTATTTGGATTACCATCATTTCTTTTTGCAAAATTTCTATTGAAAGAAGTAATGATAGTATTTTTTCTATTTGGATCTGTAGTATGTCGCGCCCACTGACCAATACATGGTCCGCAAGCATTTGCTAAAACCACGCCACCAATTTTTTCAAAATCATCTAATAAACCATCGCGTTCCACAGTAAAACGAACTAATTCACTTCCGGGAGTGATAGTAAATTCTGATCTAGCTTTTAATTTTTTTGCAGATGCTTGTCGCGAAATAGACGCAGCTCGTGTAAGATCTTCATAACTGGAATTTGTGCAACTTCCAATCAATCCAACTTCTAAAGTTTCAGGCCATTCGTTTGTTATTACAGCATCTTTTAATTTTGAAATTGGCCATGCAAGATCCGGAGTAAAAGGACCATTTACATGGGGTTCTAATTCACTTAAATTAATTTCAATTACCTGATCAAAATAGTCAGCTGGATTTGCATACACTTCGGCATCTCCTGTTAAATGTTCTGCAACTTTATCAGCTAATAATACCACTTCATTTCTTTCTGTTGCATTTAAATATCTGCGCATACTATCATCGTATCCAAAAAGTGAAGTGGTTGCACCAATTTCGGCACCCATATTACAAATGGTTCCTTTACCTGTACAGGAAATATTTTCCGCACCTTCTCCAAAATATTCCAATATCGCTCCCGTTCCACCTTTAACAGTTAAAATACCGGAAACTTTTAATATTACATCTTTCGCACTTGTCCAGCCGCTCATTTTTCCCGTTAATTTAACACCTATCAATTTAGGCATTTTTAATTCCCAGGGAAATCCCGCCATAACATCCACAGCATCTGCACCACCAACACCAATTGCCACCATTCCAAGTCCACCCGCATTTACGGTATGACTATCTGTTCCTATCATCATTGCACCAGGAAAGGCATAATTTTCCAATACTACCTGATGTATGATACCTGCACCCGGTTTCCAAAATCCGATTCCATATTTATTACTTACCGAAGCAAGAAAATCATAAACCTCTTTATTTGTATCCATAGCAGTGATCAAATCTGCATCGGCACCAATTTTTGCCTGGATCAAGTGATCGCAATGCACAGTGGAAGGCACGGCAACTTTCTTTTTCCCCGCACTCATGAATTGTAAAAGTGCCATTTGAGCTGTTGCATCCTGCATCGCAACACGATCAGGACCAAAGTCAACATAATCAGCTCCTCTCACATAATTTTTTGTTGCTAAACCCTCGCTCAGGTGGGTGTATAGAATTTTTTCGGTAAGGGTAAGGGGGCGATTTAATATTTTACGTGCAGCTGCAATTTTTTCAGGATAATTTGCATAAACCTGTTTGATCATTTCAATATCGAAAGCCATAATTCAATTGTATTTTATTTCTCAAAATGTGTTAAGATGTTGCGGATGCTCACCGTTATTCGTGTATTTTTGTAAAACTTCTGCAAAGGTAACACAGGAAATACAGAAGTAGTTTATTTAAACTAGTAAAAATTATAATTTAGACAAACTTAAAATAATTTGACCTTAAAAGAAAATATCAGTCTTGCCTTACGGGCCATTCAGGCAAACAGGTTGAGAAGTATTATCACGATCACGATAATTGCTATCGGTCTAACTGCCTTGATCGGAATACTCACTGCCATTGATGCATTGGAATCTTCCATTAATTCCAATTTTACCACCTTAGGTGCAAATTCCTTTTCTATCCGCAATTTCAATGAGATGTCGGATGGCGATGAAAAACCCAAACCACCCATCAGTTATAAGGAGGCTAGTAATTTCAAAGATAAATATGAATATCCTGGTTCTTATGTTTCGATTTCCAGCATATTTATTCAAGGTTCGGGAACGGTGAAACAGGCTGCTAAAAAAACGAATCCCAATGTTGATGTATATGGGGTGGATGAAAATTTTATTTCGGTTGTGGGATATAAAATTGAGCAGGGCAGGGGCTTTTCCGTGCAGGAATTAGAAAGTGCCTCCCGCGTTGTGGTTTTGGGAAGTGATGTTGCAAAAAAAGTATTTACCGAAAAGGACAATCCCATCGATAAACCCATCTCCATAAATAACCAATATTACAGGGTAATCGGAATTTTGGAACCCAAGGGGAGCAGTTTTATGCAATCGGATACCCGTGTTTTAATACCGCTAACCTCTGCGAGAAGTGTTTTTCCTAAATCCGGTGCTGATAATTATATCATTACTGTTGGAGTTAGCAATGCACAAGATATGGAACCCGCAATTGGCGATGCCACCGGTTTGCTTCGTCAGGTGCGCAAATTAAAAATAGGGGAGGAGGATGATTTTAATGTATCTAAAAGTGATTCGGTTGTAAGTGTAATGCTCGACAGTTTATCATATGTTGCCATTGGTGCCATGTTCATCGGATTTATAACATTAATTGGAGCTGCAATTGGTTTGATGAATATCATGCTCGTGCAGGTAAATGAACGCACCCGAGAAATTGGTGTCAGCATGGCCATTGGTGCAAACAGAACAACGATCCGTCGTCAATTTTTGATTGAAAGTATCGTTATCTGTATTCTTGGTGGTATTTGCGGTATTATTTTAGGAATTTTCATCGGAAATATGGTTGCCCTTGCATTAAATGCCAACTTTATACTTCCCTGGCTTTGGATTTTTATTGGACTGATAGTCTGTGTGATCACAGGTATAGCAGCAGGTTATATCCCCGCCCGCCGTGCTTCTATGATGGATCCGATTGAGGCGCTACGTTACGAGTAATTGATAATTGACAATTGATAATTGACAATGTTACTTTGCATGTTAATTCTCGTTTCACATGATGAATTTATTAAGCCATTGAAGGTTACTGTGGGCAGTTAACAGTCAACAGTGGGCAGTAGGCAGTTTGTAACATTGGAAATTGTAGCTTCGAATTATAAATGGTTACTAAATTTATTACAAGAACTATAGCTCCCCTTTGGGGCTGGGGGCCCGTGGGCAGTAGGTAACATTGGGGCCTGTGTCTTCGAATTGTTATTTCACAAAAATTATAAACTTAGTATGTTTTAATCCGTCCTCAATTCTCAATGAATTTCAATTATTTTCTCTAGCAATATTCTTTATGTAAGGTGTCAAAACTCAATTTTTTCGTTAACCCGGCTGTTTAATTCTCAACTCTCAATTCTCAACTCTCAATTAATTTGTGTATATTTGAAAATGTCTAATTCAGAAAACCGAACCGCACCGAAAAAAAGTTACTCTATTTCCAATGATCTGATGTTGAAATTTATTGATGGTTTACCATCGTTGAAGGACAATAACAAGAACACAGAATTTATTTTATCAGCCCAAACTGTGGATGATATCATTATATCAGATAAAAATAATTCCGATGCTAAATCCGCAGTTGGTACTAAAGGAACCATTAATATCAAATTCAGTTACGACTTTGTAAATGATCGTTGGTTTTTAAATGATAATAAGATCAGTGTTGTTGATAGAGAGCGGGGGTAGTAGGACCTAGGACCTATGACATATGACCTATGACATAAGACCTAGGAAAACAAACAGTGGGATAAAGTAAAATTTCGCAAGAAATTTAAACTCCTCTTTTATGACATAGGAAGTAGGAAATAAGACCTAGGAAAAACAATGGGATTTAGTAAAATTTCGCAAGAAATTTAAACTCCTTTCTCCTTTCTCCTTTCTCCTCACTCCTTTCTCCTCTCTCCTTTCTCCTCACAAATACAGCGCCCAATAAACAAACAACATCATTAATCCTCCAACAGCCATTAATGCATGTAGTAAGGCATAAACCTGTGGTCTCCGGTCTTCGGGTTTGTATTGTTTAAATGCATAGAATCCTAGAAAGCCCGCAATAATAAAAAGCCCTAAACTATATCGCAGATAATAGGATATATATTCCAGCTGAAATAAATAAATGGTGAGTACTATCAACCCTGCAAATGCAATTACAGAATGAATATTTTTTAGTGATTTTGAAATAGGCCTGCCACCTACTACTTTGGTAATTAAAATTGTTCCGAGTACACCTGCCAAACAGAACAATGCAATACTTATGTATATCATATAGGTAGTTTTCTATAATAGGGCAAATTTTATTCCATGCAAGTGATTGATTTTCATATCATTTTAACATATTTCTCCACATAAGTTCCTTTTAATCAGTTCAGGTTAAGGCTTTCATAATGATTTCGGTTCTTCGTTTAATAAATGAATAGGCCATTTCGCATTTAAAATGCATAGTTTCGTGTAATTTCTGAAACGTTTTCAATTAAAAAAGTGTAGCTTTATTTCCACAACCTGTGGTACTTTATGAAAGATTATCAAAAAAAACTCCTCAATTATTCCTCATTGGCTACTGGAATAATTACTCTTGGTCTTGGGGATGCGCAGGTAATTTATACTGACATATATCCTGATATAATGTTATTTGACGAAATGGATGAAATTGGGATGCAATACCTTGATTTTAATATAGATGGAGTTAATGATATTGGATTGAGCTTTACTACACATTATGGTTGCGGATATTGCCCTACACAGGTATTTTTTAACCTCGATTTAACAGGTTCAAATAATATTGCAGCTGATTTGGCGGGACCATGTTACCTTTCGTCTACATACACATCCAGCACGGTGTGTATTATACCTGCGCAAAATGTTGCGAAAGTTTTTGCAGAAGGTGAAATAGTTTCCGAATTTAATTCATGGGATCAGATCGATGAGATTTTTGATTCCAATAAATGTGGAATGTTTGGCGGAGGATGTATTCAAGGTGAGTTCGACTTTAATTCCCCGAAACAATTTTTAGCATTTCAAATTATTAATATCGATACAAATTATTGTTGGTTGCGATTGGCATGGGAAGGTGAATCTTTATTTATGAAAGATTTTGCCTGTTCATCTACACCCGACGATTCCATTTTTATCCAAGATAAAATAGCTGATGAGGTGCGCGATCTGGTTTTAATAAAAGATTCATGCACAGGTGGAACAGATGAATTAAAAGTGAAATTTAAACCTCCATTGGATGAGGAAACAGTAAGTGAATATCGTATTATGGTTGCTCCCAGTTATGGATTTAATCCCAACTCCGCTTTAATAGTTGCGCCTGAAAATTATGTAAGCGTTTTGCCAACAGGTAATGATATTGAAATCAGACTCCCTAAAAATTTTCCAAATTATTTGGGTGAGGAATTACCACCTTTTACGGATATCAAAATAACTGTTGTTTCAATTTCTAAATTTCCAATAACTAATGAGTGTTCCCTGGTCAGATCACTTCCTGCACAATTCGGTCTTGACAGTTATCCGGAAACGCCAGATGATTTAAGTTTGACTGCAACTACCTTGGCTTATGATCCTTCCGATCTGTTTTTGTCACATGAAGAAGTTTTTGATACTTCGCAATCCAGTGCCTTTAGAATTTTTATAGTTAATGGTGTCGAGTGGTACGATTTCTCATTAGCTGAGGCGGAAGCAATTGCTCCTGCAAATTATATTGAGATACCACCATTATTTAACTTCAATTTTCAGTTGCCTGAAAATATGAAAAGGTGGAATGGAGATGCAATGGAACCAGATACGTATTATCGGGCATTTATTCTTGTTATGTATAAGGATGGGATTAAATGTGCAAATAAATTAAGTGATGTCTCTAACTATGCTTCCTTTAAAGCAAATCCAAATTCCATTGAAAATGTATTGCAAGATTTTAATATTTTTTATAGGGAAGATTTAATAGTTATTTCTTCAGTCCGAAGCATACAAGGCACTGTATGCGTGTTTGATCTTAAAGGAGCTCTGGTTTTTGAAAATGAAATTTTTGCTAATGATATTAAAATTCCATTTGCTCAACCACCCGGTATTTATATTGTGAAACTTGAAACTGAAACCGGAATTTACCGACAAAAAATTTTCGTCCAATGAGAAATGATCGCTCTGGAAAAATGTTAAATTATTCAGCACTTGCTCTCGGATTTTTAGCTGCGAATAATTCAGAAGCACAAATTGTTTATACCGACGTAGAACCCGACATATTACTTTACAGTTTGGAAGGTGGATGGCTTGAAGACGAAGGTATGCAATATATTGATTTTAATTTTGATGGTAATATTGATATTGGATTAAGTTTTCATACAGCTTATGATTGTGGATATTGCCCAACCTGGACATTTTTTAATCTCGAATTATATGGCTCTAATAAAATCGCAGTAGAATTTGCAGAAGCATGCTATTTGTCTTCTACATTTGGGAGTGGATATTCATCAACCGAATGTATTATTCCCGGCCAAAATGTTGCAAGGGTTTTCGTTGAAGGGGATACTATTTCAGAATTTATTGATTGGGATCAAATAACTGATATTTTTGAAACGCATATTTGTGGATATTATGGTGAGGATTGCACACAAGGTGAATATGATTTTCATGCATCTAAACAATTTCTAGGATTTCAAATTATTGATACTGATACAAATTATTGTTGGTTGCGTTTAGGGTGGAATGATGATTCATTGTATATAAATGATTTCGCTTGTTCCTCTGCACCTGCAGATATTATTACGGTAAAAGATAAAATAGCAGATGCAGTGCATGATCTTGTTTTATATACTGATTCATGTACCGGGGGTACGGATGAATTGAAGGTGCAATTCAAGAAAGCATTGGATGAGGAAACAGTTAGCGAATATCGCATTATGGTTACTCCGGGATATGGATTTTCTGCAAATGAAGCATTATTAATTTCTCCCGAAAATTACCTTAGTGTTTTACCCACAGGTAATGATATAGATATTCGGCTGCCAAAAAATTTCACTAATTATATCGGTGATGAGTTACCCATATTATCGGATATCAAAATCACTGTATTTTCTATTTCTAAATTTCCTTTCAGTAATGAATGTTCCATGGTTATATCAAATCCTGCACAAATTGGAGTAAATAGCTTCCCCGAAACTCCCACTGAAGTAAATTTGATTAGCACTGAAGTTGCGTATAATTCTTCTGATATATCTGTGTCTATCGACGAATTAATTGATACAACGGTATCAAGTAAATTTCGAATAATGATGATTCTGGGGTCGGTTTGGGATGAATTTACTTTGGAAAATGCAGAATCAGCTCTTCCTGAAAATTACATTGAAATTTTGCCCACGCAGGAATTTAATATTCAATTACCGGAAAATATGAAAACCTGGAATGGAGATTTTCTGGAACCATTTATTTTTTATCGCGCTGTAATTCTTGTATTACCTAAGGATGGAATTACATGTTTAAATAAATTAAGTGATGTGTCCAACTATGCCTCCTTTAAAGCAAATCCAAATTCCATTGAAAATGTATTGCAAGATTTTAATATTTATTACAAGGAAGATATAATTTTTATTTCTTCAGGCCGAAATATACAGGGTAACTTACGCGTGTTTGATCTTAAAGGTACCGAAATTTTCGAAGATGACATTTATGGTGATGATATTAAAGTTCCATTTCATAAACTGCCGGGTATCTATATTGTGAAACTTGAAACAGAAACAGGAATCTATCCTCAAAAAATAATTGTGCAATAAATTATTTCAATTATCAAAATCATAAAAAAAACCTCAGAACTTTCGCCCTGAGGTCTATTTATATTCTCCAACCATTTTCTTTTATGATGAAGTGAAACATAATTCACATTCACCTCGGCTGTTAAATTGTCAATTGTCAATTGTCAATTTGATTTATCCTTCTACCACTTCAAAATTCACCGGAATATTATGATCCTTATCCAGTGCTATTGTTGCAGCATAAGTGCCTAAGGTTTTTACTTCTTCAGGAAGAACAATTTTCTTTCTGTCGATAACCAAACCTAATTGTTTTTTAATTCCTTCCGCAAGTTGAACGTTAGTGATAGATCCGAAGATCTTGTCATTTTGTCCCACTTTTGCTCCAACCTTAATTGTTGTTGCCTGCAATTTCGCGATCACTTCCTGAATTTTATCCAGTAATAATTTTTCGCGTTTGTCGGAAGCTTTGGTTCTTTCCGCCATTATTTTACGATTGCCCTCGTTGGCAAGTACTGCAAATCCCCTAGGGATCAGGTAATTGCGACCATAACCATCACGAACTTTTACAAGTGTATTAGAATCGCCAAGATTATCTACGTCTTTGATTAAAATTACTTCCATCGTTCGTTATTTTAAAAGGTCTGTAACATACGGCAATAACGCCAATTGACGGCTGCGTTTTACAGCCTGAGCTACTTTGCGCTGATATTTCAAACTGTTACCTGATAAACGGCGAGGTAAAAGTTTACCTTGTTCGTTCACAAATTTCAATAAGAATTCAGGGTTCTTGTAGTCGATATACTTAATTCCGCTTTTTTTGAAACGGCAGTATTTCTTGCGCATCATCCCTAATTTGGGTGCTGTGAGGTATCTGATGTTTTTTCCTGCTGCCATGATTACGCTTCTGCTTTTTCTTTTTCTTTGTTTAACTTATTAGCTGCATGTGCGCCGGTTTTAGCATTTCTGCCAATTTCACCGCGACGTTTGCGTTCGTTGTAGTCGATGGAATACTTATCGAGGCGAATAGTTGCAAAACGCAACACATTCTCATCACGGTTAAACTGGATATCCAATTTTCCGGTGATGTCACTTGGGCCTTTGTACTCAAGCACGTAATAAATTCCCGTGCTCTTTTTCTTGATGTTGTAAGCTAACTGCTTAAGGCCCCAGTGCTCTTCGGCAACTATTTCACCTCCGTTCGAACGAAGGAAATCCTTATAGGCTTCCTCGGTCCTCTTCACGTCGTCATCTGAGAGGACAGGAGTGAAAATGATGACTGTTTCGTACTGGTTCATTTTTTTTGTTTGATTTTTTATAAATGGACTGCAAAGATAGGTGTTTTGCCGCTAAAATTCCAAATATCATTTAAATGGCTTTTTAAACCCTTTTCGATTCCTGCGGTCATAACTTAAATTTGTGTTTAATATGAAACTAATCGCAGTAAAAACCACCTGCATCACAGCTTTTGCCATTGCATTGCTGTTTGGATGTAAAAAAGAAAGAGCTGACACCGACATCTATGCTTCCCTTGATAATTCTATTGCCGACGCTTCATTTAATGATCTGCAGGCCGTTGTAAACCAGCAGGCAGCAGAAAATGGTTTCGCAGGGCTTTTGACCGAAACATACGGTAAAGTGGCAGATGATTGCCCTACAACCACCTTTAGTGCCCCGCTTGGAGAATTTCCGAACACCATGACCATCGATTTTGGCGAAAGTTGTGTGAGTTACCTCGGTTTGGAGAGATCAGGTATTGTAATGGCAACTTTTAGCGGACCTTACTCCACAGCAGGAACAGTTATAACTGTTACTACAGAAAACTACTTTGTTAACGGAAATAAAGTGGAAGGAACTAAAACGGTTACAAATGATGGTTTGAATGATGATGGAAATATTATTTTTTCCGTAACCGTAGTTGATGGTCTAATAACTCTAGAAACCGGAGAAACAATTTCCTGGGACGCAACCCGCACACGTGAATGGCGGGAAGGAGAAGAAACCTTGGCTTTGGAGGATGATATTTATGCAATTTCCGATGGTATAGGTGCCGATTTTGCAGCTTCCGGTATTAACAGAAACGGAGTGGCATTCACCACACATATTGCAGAACCTCTGGTAAAAGAAATGGATTGTATCTGGATAGTAAGTGGAATTTTAGAAGTTACTCCCGAAGGCCTCACAACCCGCGAATTGGATTTCGGAGATGGTGCCTGTGATAATGATGCAACTTTAACCATTGGAGAATTTACCACGGATATTACGTTACCATATTAACCGGGTATAAAATTTACTAAAAAGCCGCAAGGAGGTTTTCTTTGCGGCTTTTTTGGTTAATAGTCATTAGTCAATAGTCATTAGTCATTAGTCATTAGCCAGGAGTAAAAGCATCCGGCTTACAAGGATCAAACTCACCACTCATCACTCACTACTCACCCCTGTGTCAATATTCATTATTCAGGAGTAAAATCATTCGGCTATCGTGGATCTACTCATTACTCCCGTCCGACCGGGTCGTCCGGGCGGGCATCACTCATTTCTCATATAATAAATATGGCTCAACTCAGAATAAACTTACCACTCACCACTCCCTAATTTCTACATTCCAATTCGAGGGTTAATATATAGGCATTAGTCGGATCTAATTCGATTACCTTATTGTAATAAATACAAGCCTCAGTTTTTTGATTAGCTACCAATGCATAATATGTACAGCAATAGGAATATGCTTCAATCAAGGTCTTTCTGTTTCTCTCGATATCTTTTTCTGCCAACTCAATAAATTTGAGATAATAGGGAAGTGCTTCTCCAGTTACTTCTTCTTCTATTTTCAACTTCGTTTTTGCACGCTGTAAATAACCATCCGGTGAATTCGGCTGCATAATTATAAACTGCGCAAAGGTGGTATCAGCATTCACATAATCATTGATTAAGAAATATGCGCGACCAAGGAAATAGAAATCCAAAGGTCCACCACCAAATTTTGTGATTGCATTATTGTAGGCAACAATTGCTTCCGGATATTTTTTTGTGGAATATAAATATTTAGCATATTCTGTAAATACTTCCACAGTGGTGTTTGTATCGTTTTCTATTGCCATGGTGTAATAAAAAACTGCTTTTGTAGTGTCTTTCATTTCCACTGCTAATTTTGCGGAATATTGATAATCTAAAGGTTGTACTTTCTTTTCAGCAATATTCCAAAAAGTTTGTGATGCCTCATATCCTTCAGTAAATTTTAACAATGCAGCTTCAGCATCAGTTTTTCTCAATGTATCACCCAATTCATAATTTGCGTAATAAATAATTCTCCATGCAATGAAATTGGATGGATCATCAGCAATGATCTTTCTAGCCTCTTCAATAGCACAGATATAATCACCAATCTGGTAACAGGTTACTGCAGGAACAATACGAGCTTCCTTATCTTCTGCATTTAATTCCACATATTTATTAAAACAAGCTCTTACCTTGTCAAACTGGCCATCCAGATAATATTCTTCACCCAATTCTTTCCATACCACTGCAATATTCGGATCGTGTTGTATTGTTTTTAAAAATTCTTCAATTGCTTCTTTATGTTTACCGGTTTTTGCATGAACACGGCCAATACGTAAATGTGTAACAGCGATATTCGGATTTGCAGCCTCAGCCTGTTCGTATTTCGTCATTGCTTTTCCGGGGTCATCCATATCTAAATATGCATCACCATAGGCCAATAAATTAATTATCAAAGTTGGATCAGTGGAATACGCGATCTCATAATTTTTGATCGCTTCCGCATTATTTATTTTATAATATGCATCGCCGATCTGATAAAAGATCTCTGCATTTTTTGATTTGCTCACTTTAATGGCGTCATCAAAATTTAACTTTGCTTCGGCAGGTTTGTTGTTTAATAAATTAACCTTTCCTTTTGCAACAAAAATTAATGCATTTTTATTTTCTACAAAATCGCCGGCTTTTGAAAAGTAATACTTTGCAGAATCCACTTTATTCGTCAATAAATAAACATTACCTAAATAATAATTTGACTCTACAGTAGGTGTAGTACTATTTAGAGATAATAATATTTTTTTCGCTTTGAAATAATATTCAGATTCAATCGCTTTTTTTGCTTCAGGTAAGGTTTGAGCCTGAACAACGGTCTGAATTAATAATACTGCAATTAATGTTCTAATGATCTTCATTTTCAGTTTTGGTTTTTTATTCTACTACTTTTATTTCCCGTTCAGGCATCTTTGCCGGAATGAGTCCTGCTTTTAAAATTATTCTTGAAGCCTTGCTTCTGTAAACAAAGTTGACAAAACCCGTGCCTAACAGCTGAGATATGTTCCCTTTTACTACTGTAACGCTCCTTTGAAGCGGATAACTATTGGTTGCAATGGTGGATTGCGACAATTCGTAAACTTGTTTGATACCCTCTGCATTTGTTTTTGAAACAGATAATACTTTAACACCTTCCAGTATTGCCTGTGCTGTTGGGTCATCCATATCACTTATTTCGGCGAATGATATAAAGCCGATTGTGTTCAGGTTGGCGGCAATGTAAGAGGCCAAAGTATCTTTATCATCAAGGGAGAACATATTAAGTAAAGAAGCACCTTCATTTTCGATCAATTGATTGATCATACTACCGTTTGCCTTATTAAAAACAAAATTTGTGTTTTGATATTTACCGGTATAACCGGGTTTTCTGCTTTTGATAAATTCGTTCATATCGAAAACAGAATCTGGATTATTTTGAGATGTGATAACTGCAATGGCTTCCGTAGCTATTTTAAATTGTTCGGGTTCGAATTTATGGGTTTTTTCAAGGGCAGCTAATTCTGTTGCATTTAGTTCTCTTCCTGTAATGATCATTTGCGTTTTGTTTTGCAAAAAGGCATCCAGTATTTCGCGGTCGCTGGCATAAGTAGCCTTTATTTTTGCTTCCGGATAAACGTTTTCATAAGATTTTATCAATTCTCCAACCAGCGAAGTATAACTTGCATCTGCATAAATAACGATCTCTCCTTTATTCATATTCTCCACATCCTTATCAAATGAATTGGAACTGCATCGCCAAAAGCAAATACCTATTACTAAAAGAAAAAATATTTTATATATGTTTTTAATATTCATTATTCGTTTTCACGCATTATCTCTTTAGCTTCTGAAACTATACGGATCATTCTGAAAATTCCGTAAACTAATAAAACAATACCTAGTGCATAACTATAATTTTTTCCAAGTGCAATTATAAGGTCCGGTATCAATATAAGTATAAACCCAATGGTAATATACATTACTGATGCAAAGGACTTTAACAAAAGGACGGGATGTTTTAAAATATTAAATCGCATAGCTATATAAAAATAAAACCATCTTAGGATTTCGCCTCAGATGGTTTTAAATATTGATTGAATCATTATTAATCGGAAAGGTCGAATTTAACAGGTAGTGTAAAATAAACATTTACAGCTGCTCCGTTTTGTCTTCCCGGTGTCCAGTTCGGCATTGTGCTAACTACTCTCACGGCTTCTTCATCACAACCTGCACCAATTCCTCTTTGAACTTTCACATCTGAAACCTTACCGTTTTTGTCAACAACAAATTTAAGGTAAACAGTTCCTTCAATACCATTATCTCTTGCCATACGAGGGTATTCAATATGACTTGCGAGATATTCGTATAATTTTTTAACACCACCCGGATATTCCGGATTTTGTTCAACAAAACTATAAATGGTTTTATCCTCTACAACTTCTTTTTCTGTTACAACTGTTTCGATGATGATCTCTGCATCTTCATCACCTTCCTGAGTTTCAGTGGAGATGTCTGCTTTAATTTCATCTACACGAACTACTTCTTCCTCTTCAGCAACTTCCTCATCTTTTTTAACTACCATTTCCACAAACTTAACGGTAGGTCTTACCGGTGGAGGTGGCGGGGGAGGTGGAGGTGGGGGTGGTGCAGCTTCATCCAATGGTGGTGGTGCTGTTAAAGTTACAATACGGTTAATGGATTCATCTTCCTTACTTTTCTTTAAAAAACCAAAATCGATATAACTTGCACTGGTTAGTACTATAGTTGCACCAAAAATGATAGCAGATGCAATTAATGTGTTTTTTACCGATAATTGGCGCAGAAAAAATGCACCATAGGCTTTATTTCGATTGTCGAACACAATTTCGTCCATCGATTGCCTTAAATATTTTTTGTTATCTTCCATCATAACGATTCGTTTGTTTGTCTGATGCTTATAGAATTAAATTTCCATAAATTATTCACTCAATTATTATTCCGGAACAACATCTAATCTACCGCCATTGGCAATTGCTTCTTTTTCAAGTTCAGCAATATCCTGAATAGCATAAATTTTTGTACTGGTAATATCCATCTCGTCCAGAATATCCACCATGTTCTTATAAGTGGCGCCATCTGTCATTTTTATGATCACGATCATTTTTTCGGGATCACCGTGTTCTTTACCTACAGATTTTTGTTTTTTATAAATAATATCGCGAACTCCTTCTGCTGAATAATTGGTGGTTTTCATATCAAAAACCACTTGTCCTTCGTAATACCAGATCTTATCATCCTTATCCAATATTACATTTAAAACCATAGATTCCTTAACGTCTGTTTTTACCTGATCATCTTTCTTTGGCATGTTTAACTCCATTGCCACCGGTTTATTTAGGGTAGTGGTTAACATGAAGAAAGATATAAGGAGGAAGGCAAGATCCACCATTGGGGTAAAATCCACACGGGTCGACATTTTCTTCGACCTGACCTTACCCTTACCGTGTTTACTATGACTCCCTTTCTCCGGGGTTTGAATATCTGACATAACCTTTTAGTTTTTATTTGGTTACCGGAGCAACAGTTGCACCTGTTACCGGTCCTTCCAAAGTGGTTATTAAATTAAATGTATGAATGTTCACAGGCTCATTGGTCAATGTTTTAATGATCTCCTGAATTGCCTGAATATTGGCATCCTTATCACCTTTTATTGCAATACGCACTTCCGGTCGGTCGGCACCTGATTCTTCACGATCCAGTCTGTCGGCCCATCGTCCGGATTGAATCCAGTCGCGGAGTTCATTGTTCGCAGAATCGATAGGTACGCCGGGATAATCGCGCAATGCAGCCAATTGATCCGGAGGCATGCTCAATACCTGAGGTAATTGTGCTATCTCGTAACCCATCATTTCCACATTGGCAAAATTTGCAATTTGTTGATCAGTAAGGTCATTAAGAGCAGGATATGTTGCCCCATAACGCTCAATAAGGTTTTGAAGTGTTACGATCTTAACCTTTGGATTGTCCATGGAATAATAAACCTTTCCTTCCTTATCAACTGATATAACCATAAGGTTATCCGGAACCACGGTTTCCGATTCAGAACTCGGCATGTCAATAACAACCGGTTGTGAAGGACGGAATTTAGCCGTTAATATGAAGAAAGTCAACAGAAGGAACGACACGTCAGTCATGGCGGTCATATCCACTATCGTACTACTTCTTTTTACTTTAATTTTTGGCATCGTTACGTTTTTTTAAACGTGCACTTAATAGGATTATTTTTCTGAAGCAGCAAATGTTTGAGTGATCGTAAATCCGATCTCATCAATACCGTAAGTCAGTTTGTCGATCATTCCTGTAAAAATGTTATAGAAAATGATGGCAAAAGCGGAAGTTCCGATACCGATTGCTGTATTTACAAGGGCTTCAGAGATACCGGCTGACAAAGCGGATGGATCGGGAGTTCCTTCTGCCGCAAGTGCTGCGAAGGCTCTGATCATACCTAATACTGTTCCCAATAAGGCAATTAACGTTCCTATTGATGCAATAGTTGCAAGAATTGGAAGGTGTTTTTCTAAAGCAGGCATTTCTAATGCGGTTGCTTCTTCAATTTCCTTACTGATGTTCAATACTTTTTGCTCAGTGGTAGCTTCTTTATCTGCTTTCATTTCAGCATATTTATGTAAACCTGCGTTCACAACATTTGCTACAGAACCTTTTTGACGATCACATTCTTTTAATGCTGCTGTCATATCCTGATTGCTTAAATGAAATTTGATCTTTTGTAAAAATGATTCAATTGATCCATTGCCTTTTGCTTTGGAGATGGTCATTAATCTTTCGAAAAAGAATACCATTACTGTTAAAAATAAAGCCAATAAAATAGGTACGATAAATCCGCCCTCATGAACTAGGGCTAAATAATTACCCGGAATTGGTTTACCATCTGCAGTGAAGTTGGAATCACTTCCGGCTACAAAAATGTAGAATAATATCCCGATAACGAGATTCACACCCATAACGATGATTCCAAGACCCGTGATCGTGGTCTTCTTAGTTGGTTTTGCTGCTGTTTGAGCCATAAGGTTTAATTTAATTTCCTTTTTAAATGTTTAGAGTTGGCAAATATAGATTAATTTTTAAAAAAGTGTTTTTTTAATTAAGAAATCCACAATTTGCTGTTGTTATTTTTATGTTAACCGTATTCAAATATAATTGTTTATAACGGTTGTGCGATGTTAAACCGAAATGTTGAATATATTGGTATAAGGGTAGGGTGGTTTTACACAAAAGTGACATAAAACAAGATTCGAAGGGAGAAGATTCGAAGGGAGAAGGGGAAGGCTCTAAGGAAGAAAAAAGGAAGGAAGGGGTGGGTAAAGGGTAAAAAAGGGCTTTTTGCCTAGGAGTGAGGCTCTCGCTCCCAGCGAGGGTCTCACTAGCGGTAATAATCCCAAATTGAAGATTCGAAAGGTGATGAAGTGAAGATTCGAAGGGAGAAGATTCGAAGGTAGAAGGGGAAGGTTCTAAGGAGGGAAAAAGGAAGGAAGAGTGGGGAAAGGGTGAAAAAGGGCTTCTCGGGTGGCAGTGAGGCTCTCGCTTCCGGCGAGGGGCTCACTAATGGTAAAGTTCCCTCCAGTGGGACTTTCGTTCATAGGAGGATCTAACTAGCGGAATTAAATGAAATAATCAATGAAATATCATTAAGGTAAGATTTAGATGAATGAAATAATCAATGAAATATCATTAAGGTAAGATTTAGATGATTTATTTCTTTGAAAAGTGGGTTTGGAAGGGCAAAATTTGATTATTAATCCAAATTTCCGTCTATTTGTGTAAAATCACACATATGAAAAAATTACTACTCATTTTATTTGCAATCGGCAGTTTCTCAGTGGCTTCGGCACAAATTTATGGTAATGCATTGGGCGTAAGGTTTGGTTATGGGGGAGGAATTTCCTACCAGCATCAATTGAATAAAACCAATCGCGTGGAGGCCGACCTCGGCATGGGGTTAGGTAATTCGTATTCCTATTTCAGATTAACAGCGGCCTATCACTGGGTTTTTGATATTGGGACAGGATGGAACTTTTATGTGGGTCCTGCTATAACGGTAGGAAGTCAATTTTTAAAGAACGATTATTTAGGCAATGGAAAGGAGGGATTGTTTATTATGGGTGGGGGACAATTAGGTGTTGAATATAATTGGCAAAGTTTACCTTTTCAGATCTCACTTGATGTATTACCCCAATTTGCAATCGTAAATGGATTTGATGACGTAGCCTTTGATCCGGCACTTGGGTTTAGGTGGATTTTTTAGAAATTGACAATTGATAATTGATAATTGACAATTGGAACAGCCACAAAAAATTGATAATTGACAATTGATAATTGACAATTGGAACAGCCGGGTAAACTAAGCAATTCGGCTTACGACCGTTTTATTGTCAACCTATTTCAGGACAAGACATTGTTGTCCTAGGTCCTATTTCCTAGGTCTTATGTCATATTTCTAAGTTCAATTAATTTTAGTTTTGTCTTCGAATTTTATAGATCTTGATCGCTATGAATAGAACGATCATTAAAACAATTATCCCGCAAAGTGCCCAAACCATATCCAACAGGTTTTTTAATTCTACGAGAAAAACTATAGCAACTAAAAATATTGTTGCGAGCTCATTTATCATCCGAAGTTTTTGGGAAGATGGGGTAGATGATGTTGTTTTTAATTTGTGTAACATTTTCAAACAATAGGTATGATAAAATATTAAACACACAACAAAAAATAATTTGAATTGCATCCAGCCTTGCGCTAAAAATTGATTGTTTATACTTAGTAAAATACTTCCTGTAATTAAAACAAGTATCATAGATGGAGTGCCAATGATGTTCATCAGACGCCTTTCCATAATGCTGAATTGATTGGTTAAAATACTTTTTTCAGGTTCTGGTTTTTGTGTGGCTTCCACATGATAGATAAATAATCTGACTATATAAAACAACGCGGCAAACCATGTT
This sequence comes from Bacteroidota bacterium, assembly GCA_016706865.1. Taxonomy (NCBI): domain Bacteria; kingdom Pseudomonadati; phylum Bacteroidota; species Bacteroidota bacterium. Next base: position 121,497 of record JADJIS010000003.1, read on the forward strand.
ACAATAAATATAATATGTGTGGCGAGAATATAGGGATAAGCAGATACTGCGTCAATTAAAATCATTTTACCAAGGTGAAATTACCGGTGAGATCAACTTTTTTATTATTTAGTCTAGCGTTTAATACATAAGTATAGGTGCCTAATGGTTGAATTTCCCCTTCAAAAGTGCCATCCCATGATTTATCAATTTTATGGCTATCAAAAATTAATTGTCCCCACCGATTAAATATCTGTAATTGATATTCATTTATTTCGCCCGAATAATTCGGGCCGAAAATATCATTCACTCCATCTGCATTTGGAGAGAAAGCATTGGGCATGGAAATATGATCCTCACATCCATTAATTAATTCTATTTCATCACTTGCAGTGCATCCATTTTCATCGGTAACCGTTAGTGTATAAATTCCGGGAATACTTGTTGTAAAGTCCTCGGTATTTGCACCATTACTCCACGAATAAATATCAAAACCGGAAACGCCATTCACATTTGTAATTCCGCAAATGGTAATATCATTTCCAAGATCAATTATTGGATTTTCATATTCGGTAATGGTTATGGTGTCAGAAAAGGAACATCCCCCCGATAATATTTCCACCGAATAGATTCCGGGTTCATCAAAAGTATAAGTACTGTTAGTTGAACCATCGAACCACAAATAAGTTGCATCAACAGTGGATACATCAACGGTAACACTTTCACCGGTGCAAAATCCCGTTTCAATATATTCGGTTGATCCCGGTTCAACCACATTAACAGTAAATGTTGCGGTATCGAAATAACAATTATATGAAATGTAACCGGTTAATTCGTAGGTTCCCGGTCCGGGCCAATCAGTTACCGTAATGGTTTCTGTTTCATCGCCAGTATAAGTAACTCCTGTAGGGATATCCCATTCAATATTTGCACTTGGCAATGTTATTAAAGTGTATTCACTTACACTACCTAAACAAACAGTTGTTGGGCCTTCAATATCTATTGCAACAACATCCACATTGCGAATACAAATATTATCAATACTTGCGGTAAGTTTTCGCTGATAGGATCCTCCGGGGAAATTTCCATGTTGAAGAGTATTAAGACCGGTAATAGTTATAGGAACATCAAAACAAGAAATATTTCCAACTAATTCGGTAAATGCAGGATCACTAAAAACATCCAATTTTGTGAATTCTGTAGCAATTCGTGAAAACTGCAGGTAATAGGTTTCTCCATAGGGTACTTCAAACCTCGGTGATTGGGTAACAACCCCATTGTCGTTGAGCCATATCTCAAATCCAACACTGTCGGGGTCAACATCAAAATCAGACATCCACATCACCATCATTGCATCAGTATTTTGAAACTCACAGATGGAATAGGTGTCAGAAATTGGATTATCATCGCCTTCGCTCAAGGCAAAAATAACGGTGCCTGTTCTTCCCATTGCACCACCCTGAGTTGGAGTAAAATCGAATGAAGTGGTCCAAAAATCATCATACATGTCAAATCCCAGGTCGTGAAAATATCGGGTATCGTTTGCGTCGTTGGTGGCATTAAAATTTAATTTACCGGCAGATATCGTTAATGAACCACTTTGTTCATCGGAAAGGCAGGCTCCTGTTACGGGGTAGTAGTAATAAAAATATTCGTAGGCAGCATCGTCCGAAAAATCCTCTACAAACAAACAGGGTTGTGCAACTAAAGTGGTTACCGCTTGCATACAAAGTGTGGTGATCAGGGTAAGTGCGGGCAGTAGTTTCATGCCTGTAAAATTATAGATTTTAATTAAAAGAGATATTGTGTTTAGTTTTGTAGTATGAATGCTATTTCTTCGGGAGAATTAGAGTTGGGGATATTGGGGGGTGGACAATTAGGGAAAATGCTTATTGAGGCTGCAAGCGACTGGAACATACAGTGTCACGTATTGGATCCCGATCCGAAATGCCCTTGTGCATTACTCGCCCCTAATTTTGTTTGCGGAAGTTTTAAAGATTATGAAACGGTTTATCAGTTTGGGAAGAATCTTCAAAAAATCACCATTGAAATTGAACATGTAAATGTTGAGGCTTTGTTTCAGCTGGAAAAAGAAGGCAAAGAAATATTTCCCAAACCAGAGGTGTTGAAATTAATTCAGGACAAGGGTAAACAAAAAATGTTTTATGAGGATAATGTTTTGCCGACTGCAAATTTTCAGATCATAGAAAATAAAACCGAACTCATAAATTTAATTCGCGAGGAGAAGATCATTTTCCCATTTGTTCAAAAATCTTGTACTGCCGGATATGATGGAAAAGGTGTAATAGTAATTAAAGGACAAAGTGATATTGATGATCTTTTGGAAGGAGAATGTGTAATTGAAGATGTAATTGATTTTGAAAAGGAACTTGCCGTTATTGTTGCAAGAAATACCAACGGTGAAACAAAATGTTTTCCGGTTGTTGAAATGGAATTTCACAAGGAGGCAAATCTTGTAGAATTTTTGTTTGCACCGGCTCATATTGATAATACTACTGCTGAAAAAGCCTATAAAATTGCGATCGATTGTATTGAAGCATTTAATATGTATGGAATTCTTGCGGTGGAAATGTTTCTGACTAAAGAAGGGGAGATATTAATTAATGAGGTGGCGCCACGTGCGCATAACAGCGGACATCACACTATTGAAGCAAATTACACATCGCAATATGAACAATTATTGCGATGCATTTTTAATATTCCACTTGGTAGTACAGGAACCCGAAGCAGCTCTGTGATGATAAATATTTTGGGGGATGAAAATTTTAGTGGCGAGGCCAAATATTTGGGTTTAAAAAATTGTTTGGAAATGGAAGGTGTTTATGTTCATCTTTATGGAAAAAAAATTACTAAACCATTCAGAAAAATGGGACATGTAACAATTATTGGAAGCGATGAAAAAGTGTTGCGTGAAAAAGCGAATTTTGTAAAAGAAACATTGAAAGTGCAAAGTTGAATTAATAATTTCTAGGCTTAATAATTATATTATGAAAAAATCAAAATCAGCAGTTCCCGTATTAAAAAAACAGCCATTGGTTAGTGTAATTATGGGAAGTGATTCTGATCTGCATATTATGCAGGACGCTGTTGATATTCTGAAAGAATTTGGTATCCCGGTGGAAGTTACCATTGTAAGTGCACATAGAACTCCAAAACGAATGGTAGATTTTGCTTCCAAAGCGCATGGTCGTGGTATATTAGTTATTATTGCAGGAGCCGGCGGCGCTGCGCATTTACCGGGTATGGTTGCTTCTATTTCTCCCTTACCAGTTATAGGGGTTCCGATAAAATCGAGTAATTCTATTGATGGATGGGATTCCATATTATCCATTCTTCAAATGCCCAATGGAGTTCCTGTTGCAACTGTAGCTTTAAATGCAGCAAAAAATGCAGGAATACTTGCTGCAGAAATATTAGGTTGCAGCGACCTTGACATCCGTAATAAAATATTGGATTATAAAAAGAAATTGCAATTAACTGTAGAAGCGAAAGCTAAAAAAATGGAGAGATCGAATTAATATAGTTTGCTTCATTCCTTCATTCTTTCATTCTTTCATTCTTTCATTCTTTCATTCCTTTCCTCCTTCCCTCAGACCTGCACAGGTCTCCGAGACCTGTGAGGTCGTCGGACTTAATTCCTTCATTCTTTCATTCTTTCATTTCTTCACTCCTTTCCTTATCAATAGAAGCATTCAATTTTTTCTCATCAAAAAAGGCAAATATCATTGCAGCAATAAAACATAAAATAAAACCGAATACTCCTGATAATCTGATCCCTAATTCCTCAAAAGGTATTTTTTCAAAAACACCTGCTAAATATTTACCCAAACCTTTTGATTGATCCATACCGATTAAAATGGTGAAAATTACTATTCCCAATGTTTGGCCTAATTGTATAAATAAACTTCTGATTGCAAAAAAAGTGGCTTCGCGATTTTCTTTTGTTTCCCGTGCATCTGCATGGGTAAGTTCTGCCAATATCACCGGCGGTAAAATACCCAAAACTGAAAAAGGAACAGAGAGAATTGCAGCGAATAAATATGCTTCTGTTATATTATCCATTCCAAAATGTCCGAGATATCTCACTGTTGAAAAAACCGCCGACAACATAATAAGTGAAACGAGGATCATCATTTTTTTAGAATATCGTTTCGCAAGGTAATAAACCAGTGGCGACCACAGCATGGCAAGCCCCACGGCTGTTGCAACCATACCTGTGCCATGTTTTTCCTCCAGATGTAAAAGCGCTTTTATATAATATAAGGCACCTGTTCCAATAATTGTTAAGGAAATGAAATAGGTAAAATCTGCAATAAGGTATAACAATACATTTTTATTGCGCAATACAGTTTTGAAATTATCTTTTATTGATTGTGTTACACGATTGGGAATAATATATTTTTTTTCATTGATAAAAACCGGAAGTAAAAGAAATAACCATCCAATTAAAAAAATGGTCCAAATAGCTAATTGAAATGCGCGAAATTTATCCTCAATATGAAAAGCATCCTGATAAAAATTAAGCAAGGCATTGGAAGCACTGGCAACCACAAGTCCAAGTGTATATGCAATTGATTGAAAGGTGGATATACGTAATTTTATTTCGCTGTTATACCCCAACTCAGGTAACAATGCATTATACGGTATCACATAAAAGGAGATAGCAATATTAAATGCGATCTGGATACCGGCAAGCCACCATATATTATTAAAACTTTCTGTTCTGTTTAACGGCATATATAATAATATACCTGTTATAAGAATTGGTAAAAGTGCAAATGCCATAAATGGAATTCTTCTCCCTTTTTTATGTTCACTTTTATCGCTTTGATGAGCAATAAATGGATCGATCACAGCATCTATCAAACGTGCACTTAAAACCACCAGGGTGAGAGCATTAATAAAACCAAGAATGGTGATCTTGGGAATGAGATTATTGAGCTCGGCATCTCCAACCGGTTGATAAAAATAGATAATGATGCCTGCAAGCAAATTCACTACTATGCTCCATCCCATGGTTCCGGCCGCGTATAACAACTGTCCCCTTAATGGGATCTTTTCTACCTGCATTTTACTATTCTGAAAATTCGAGTGCAAAAATAGGGTAAACAAAGCTTACCACTTTTTATTTTTTTGGGAATGGGAGCAAACCCAAGTTAGTTTGATGTAAAATGTGCTTTAGAACCATATTAAGCTGCGAATTTCCCAAAAAATGCTTTTGAATTTGTAAAATGTTCGTTAATCCCATGTCTCCGCGGTTTTAAACCTTTAAAATTGCCTAAATCGGTTAATTTTGTGCCACGAAAATTAATAAAATGAAAAAAGTTACCCTGTGTTTATTAGCCTTTGCTCTCCTGTTAGGCGCTTGCAAATCGAAATTGGAAAAAAAAGATCAAAGTCTTGACGAAATGCAAGAGGAAGAACCAGGAAATTATGATCCTGTTTTATCCTCCGCATCGGCCACTCCTGTATATAAAAAGATTGGAGATTCCGTGGAGATGCATTTAAATATATATTATCCGGAAAATCACCTTACAAATCTTCCTTCACCGGTAATTATTTATTTTTTTGGCGGCGCATTTATTCATGGAAGCCCAATACAGTTTGAAGAACACTGTAAATATTTTGCAGGTAGAGGAATTGTTGCCATTGCAGCAGATTATCGGGTTATTTCTAGAAATAAAGGAAATGCATTGAATTGTATCTATGATGCAAAAAGTGCAATTCGTTACTTGCGTGAACATGCCCGGGAACTAAACATTGATCCTGATAAGATCGTGATGGCCGGTGGTTCAGCAGGTGCTTTTTTGGCAATAGAATGTGCTATCAATGATACCAAGTGGCAGGATGCAAGCGATAATGCTGCTGTTTCGCCGGTTCCCAACGCGTTAGTTTTGTTAAATCCTGTAGTTAATGCCATGGAACATAAATTCCGTATTGCAAAATTTCTGGATGATGAAAAGGCTCCTGAAAGTGAATCACACGCAAGTGAGATAGATCCTATGACCCACATCAAACCTGGAATGCCTACTGCTATTGCATTTCATGGCACAGCGGATAAAATTTCAGCCTATAAATTTGTTAAACAATTTAGTGATGATTATATCGCCGCCGGTAATAAAATGGATCTGCATACTTATGAAGGTGAAAAACATGGTTTTACATCCATGCAGAACAAAGGCGGTAAATATTTTCTGGAATCGCTAAAATTAACCGATGAATTTATGATCAGCCTTGGATATCTTTCAGGCAGTCCTTCTGTGGAAACTATTAAAATTCCGGAGATGAAACCGCAAACAAATAAAAAGACCCCGAATCTTAAAAATAAGAAAATTAAAAAAGCAGAGGAAGCAGCGCCGAAACCTCAATAAATAGCATGAATAATACTTTAAGTGTGTTAACATCAATTAACACCTTAAACAATGATTTTTATTAAAAAAAGAAATACTATTGCAATTAATAGTATTTTTTTTATGCGCAGAATTTTTACAATTATCCTATCCATTTTTTCCTTAGTTGAATTGGATGCTCAGTCGGCTGAAAAAAGAGAATTGTTAGCCAAAAGAATATCCGGAGATATTCAGATAGACGGAATTCTAAATGATACACAGTGGGAGGATGTTCAGGCTGCTGATAATTTTACGCAATTTCAATTTAACTGGAGTATTCCTTCCGCATTTCGAACGGAAATGAAGGTGGTTTATGATAATACTGCCATTTATGTAGGGGCAATTATGTACGACGCCGCACCTGATAGTATAGAAAAATCTCTTACTGCAAGAGATGAATTTGGCATAGCCGATTTTATAGGAATTATAATTGATCCTTACCAGGAAGGATTAAATGGATTGGAATTTTTTGTAACGGCAAGTGGTGTGCAGGGAGAGGCAAAAAGTTATCCGCAGGGTGGTGGATCAAGTGAAGATTTTGCATGGGACGCAGTTTGGGTGAGTGAGGTTACTATTACTGAAAATGGTTGGGTAGCGGAATTAAAAATTCCTTATTCTGCAATTCGTTTTCCAAATGAAAAAGAACAAACATGGGGAATTAATTTTGTACGCGAGGTAAAAAGAAATCGCGACAAAAGTGCATGGAACCCAATTGATCCGGAAATTCAGGGATTTATTAATCAAAGTGGAATTTTAAAAGGAATAAATGATATTGAAGCTCCATTAAGATTGTCGGTTTCTCCATACGTATCGGCTTATTATGATGTTTATTCAGATTTTGAAAATGACATCACCTCGCATTCTACAAGTTTTAATGGAGGCGCGGATCTCAAGGTTGGATTAAATGATGCATTTACTTTAGACATGACTTTGATACCTGATTTTGGGCAAGTGCAAAGTGATAATCAGATTTTAAATCTTACTCCCTTTGAAACATATTTTGTTGAACAACGTCAGTTTTTTACAGAGGGTACAGAATTATTTAATAAAGGAGATCTGTTTTATTCCCGAAGGGTGGGAAGTACACCTTATAATTATTATGGTGTTGAATCTATGATAGATACTGCCAGTGAAATAATAAGTAATCCTTCTCAGTCGCATTTACTTAATGCAATTAAGGTAACAGGCAGAACTGCAAAGGGTTTGGGCATAGGAATCTTTAATGCAATTGAGGGAGAAACTTATGCCATTGTACGGGATTCTGCAGATCATGAATTCTCCCTTTTAACAGGACCGAGAACGAATTATAATGTTATGGCATTTGATCAAAGTTTAAAAAATAATTCTTTTATAAGTTTTGTAAATACAAATGTTTTAAGGGATGATGAATATTATGATGCTAATGTTTCTGGTTTATCGTTTCAATTCAATGATGAGAAAAATATCTGGGGAATTAAAGGAGGAGGAGCGGCAAGTCAGAAATTTTTTCCGGAGGCAGAAAGTTCTGAACTAGGATTTAAACATTATTTATTCGCAGGAAAAATGGGTGGGAAAAAACAATTTCAAGCCGGGTATGAATATACCGATGGCACCTACGATCCTAACGATCTGGGCTTTCTTCAAATAAATAATCTGGTGAATTTCAATCTCAACACCAGTTACCATGAATACGAACCCTTTTGGCATTTTAATGAATATAATTTTTATCTGGAAACTAATTATACCCGACTTGTAGATCCTAGTGTATTTCACAATTACAACATTTATGGAGAAACATATGCTGGATTTAAAAATTATTTATTTGCCGGATTATGGTTTGATATGGAACCTATCACCACCTACGATTATTTTGAACCACGTGTATTTGGAAGGTTCTACACCTATCCTGTTAATTATAATTTTGGAGGATGGCTTTCCACTAATTACAGCAAAAAATTCGCCATTGATGTGAACAGTAATTTCAGAATATTTGATGAAGAAGGCAGATACCGATTAAATATAGATTTATCACCAAGATACAGGGTTAACGACAAAATATTGATCATAGCCAGTGCCGGAAGATTTTTTTGGCCTAATGATATAGGTTGGGTTAATTTCAGCGCAGACTCCATCATTTTTGGCAGAAGAGATAACTTAACCATGGAAACATTTTTACAGGTAAATTATACACCTAATGTAAAGATGAGTTTCTCCTTGAGAGGCCGCCATTATTGGAGTTATGCCGAATATAAAGAATTCTACAATTTGGGTGATGACGGATATCTTGAGCCAACAAGTTATAATACTTTTAATGCAAAAGGAAATTCAACGGATGATGTTAATTTTAATGCATTTAATGTTGACTTGGTTTACACCTGGTTTTTCGCTCCGGGAAGTGAATTGAACATTGTCTGGAAAAATTCTATCTATCAATATGGATCGTTGTTGCCGGAGAATTATTTTAGTGATCTTGGAACCGTTTTTGATTCACCGCAATCCAATAATTTTTCCATAAAGGTGTTGTATTATCTCGACTATCTGTATCTCAAGAAAAAGGGATAGAATACTTTTGTATTTTTGATTCAGGGAAATCAAGAATGCGTTTTTATTTTATAATATTATTGCTGACCTCTTTTTCTGCTTCTTTAAAAGCGCAGATTACTTATTCCACACTGAATTTTGGGGATACTACATCTAATAATCGTGGTTCTGCTTCACTCGTAGATGCCGATCTAAATGTTTATTTTGCAGGAACCATTTCTAATGGATTAATGGAAAGTGACGATGTTGCTCTATATAAGTTCGGAATGGATGGAAACATTATTTGGAATTACAATTATGGAAATGAGGAAAGTGAGTTTGTAAATAATATGGTGTTTACGATCGATAGTTTTTTAATCATTTGTGGAGATGTTCGTGATGTGGAAACAAGTGATCTCGATGGATTTATTATGAAATTTGACAGATCAGGAACTTTGATCTTTTATCAAACTTATGGTTCTGATTCTACCATTGAGGATTTTTATGGTATAACAATTCTTCAAGATGGGAATATTGCGATAACCGGATTTATTACCTCAACAGTAGGAACCGGAAACGATGTCTTGTTTGTTGAATATTCTACAGATGGTAATGTATTAAATGAGTTTGTTTTTGGTTCAAACATGAATGATGTTGGAATGGGAATTGCTGAAACGGAAGAGGGTGACATTATAATCAGCGGCGACCGTGCAACTACTGGATTATATTATAATGCATTTATTGCAAAAATTAATAACTCCAATGAAATCGTGTGGGATCACTTTGTAAGTTTGCCGGTAAACAGCGGATGTAAAACATTACAAAAAACATTAGCGGGAGATTTTATTTTATGTGGAGAAACAGCATCAGAGATCTCGCCATTGTTTGATATTTTGCTCGTTACTTTTGATAGTGATGGAACTATTATCCTCCTCAATACCATTCCCGGAATAGGGGTGGAGGCTGCATACGATATTACTGAGGCTCAATCCGGAGAATATTTCCTTACAGGCTTTGGATATAATCCGTCAACGGAGAACAATGATATTATTGTGGTTTATGTAGATAATACTTTAACCGAAATTGAACGAAAATATTTTGGCGGAACAGGTGCTGACCTCGGTTATGATATTAAAACGGATGGTTTTGGTAATTTCTGGGTGAGTGGATTTACTGCAGTTGGTGATAATGTAATGTTTACACTTATTTATGATGGATTTGATTTAATAACGGAAATAAAAACGGATGAATTCCTCAAAATGAATATTGATGTCTACCCAAATCCGGCACAAGGTTATATTATTATCCAATCAAAAGTAATTCTGGATAAATTTGAAATAGTTGATATATATGGAAGGATCTTATATGCGGAAACGTATCCGCAATTGAAAAACAAAATAGCGTTATCCCCAAATTTTAAAAATGGATTGCTATTAATAAAAATGTATCAAGGGAATGAGGTCTATACTAAAAAAATAATAGCCGGATAATTATACATTACCCGGCTACAAATCTGGTCTTAATTAATTTATTGAATATTAAGTTTTTTCTTCACCAAAGGTAAAATATCATCACCATCCGGAGCCATTATTAAAATAGAAAGTGAATTATCAATTACATAGGTATATCCGTTTTCTTTTGCAACTGTTTTAATGATCTCTGTTGTACTTGTGATCAAAGGTTGAAATAATTCCGCTTTTTTAGCATCCAATTTTTGTTGGGAAGTTTGTTCGTATTGTTGAATGCGTTGTTCCAATAACATTGCATCCTGAATTTTTGCTTCTCTTGCAACTTCACTTAAAGCGGCATTACCTTGAATTTCATTCACTAAACGCTGATATTCGGTTGCATAAGATTGATATAGAGAGTCGAATTCATTTGCGTAAGCTATTAATTTGGCATTTGCTTCCTTTGCTTCAGGCATTGCTTCCAATAATGCCTGTGAATTAATATAGGCTATTTTGGCTTGCTGAGCTTGAGCTAAAGTTGCGGCTGTAACAATAATTAATACTAAAATAATTTTGATCTGCTTCATATTTTATTTTTAAAATGAAGGGCAAAGATAGTCAAATGGCGCATATCCTCAAATTAGCGGTCAGCCTTGCCCAGAATAATAAGTGTGATTATAGCGAGTGGTACATCACCTTCCACCTGCCATTGTAATTCCTGATCAAACTTCCACATAGGCCTTACAATGTCCCCTTCAATGGTCCACATCAGGTCGGGATTGGAGTCCCAGAAGGGTTTTAGCACATTGTCGGTCCAACTCCATTGGTTTTGAACTCCACTATCCCAAAATGGTTTTAACATATTTCCATCCCAGATCCATTCCGATTGAGGATCGGTACTCCAAACCGGTTTTAAATATTTACCATCAAATGACCATTCATCTTCAGATCGGTAGCCCCAGGCTGGTTTTAATATCTTCCCATCCCAAACCCATTCGTAATATGGTCCATGATCAAGATATGGACGAATATAACTTTGTACAGGCATTCCAACCTCTGGTTCTAAACTTTGCATCTTTGCGCGTACTTTTTCATCCAGTGAAAAGTGTTTTATATATAAATGTGCAGCCATCACCAATTGCACCTGCGATGTGAATTTACCTTGAGCTACTCCTATGTAGGTATTTGTTATTCCTTCATACACATTAAGCACTGAGTCGTTTATTTTTTCGAAGGTACAGAGTTTTTCATTCTCTTTATCTATTGGATGATCACCTAAAAAAAACTCTGAATTTTGAGTGATGTATTGAATTGTTTTTGCATCGTTCTGGTAGATCAGTCCCACTTTTTTGCTGAGGATGTCCTTTGCATTCACCGTAAATAACATATTCTGCCTTGAATTGGTATCACGCGCATAAATGATGTTTCCCTGTATGGTATAAGCAATTTCCGTTTCAGAAACATAAACCTTATTGTCAGAAATATTCCCGATTATTGTGGTGGAGTCGATGAACAAATAAATATTGCCATTTTGAGCATTCGTCAAATTGGTTAATAGCAGACTTGCCACAAAAAACAACAATTGATATCTAACAATTTTATTCATCTATGAAAATTAAAGGTAAACATTACAAAACTATCTGGCTGCATCCGGAAAACGAAAATATAGTGCAAATTATTGACCAAAGATGGTTGCCTCATAAATTTGTTGTTGCTGATATCAGATCTGTAGATGAAATGTGTATTGCAATCAAGGATATGTGGGTTCGTGGTGCACCACTGATCGGGGCTGCAGCAGCATGGGGAATGTATTTATCGGCTGTGGAAGTGCCTGCGAGTTGTGCACGCGATTTTTTTTTCGAGGAAAGTTATGGCAAATTACTAAAAACCCGTCCAACAGCAATTAATTTGAAATGGGCTTTGGATGAAATGTTGAAATCAATTACCGGAAACGATTCTATTATTGAATCCAAATGGTATGCAAAAAAAAGAGCGGAATGGATTTGCGACGATGATGTGAAATTCAATACCCTTATCGGCGAGCATGGATTAAAAATTATAGAGGAGATAGCAGCAAAAAAAAATAATGCAAGGGTAAATATTTTAACTCATTGTAATGCTGGATGGTTGGCAACTGTTGACAGAGGAACTGCTACTGCTCCAATTTATCTGGCAAAGGAAAAAGGAATTGATATTCATGTGTATGTTAGCGAAACAAGACCCAGAAATCAAGGTGCACAATTAACAGCCTGGGAATTATTAGAAAATGATATTCCACATACCTTAATTGCAGATAACGCTGCCGGACACCTTATGCAAAATAAAATGGTTGATCTGGTTTTGGTAGGTACCGACAGAACCTCGGCAACATGTGATGTTGTAAATAAAATAGGAACCTATTTAAAAGCGTTGGCTGCATTTGACAATAATATTCCATTTTACGTTGCAGCGCCATCTTCGAGTATTGATTTTAATATTAAAGATGCATTTAAAGAAATTCCTATTGAAGAAAGAAATGGAGATGAGGTGAAATATGTTCAGGGATTATTGGATAATAAAATTCAATCTGTATTAATTTCTCCAAAGGAAACGCCTGCAAGTAATTATGCATTTGATATTACTCCGGCGAAATATGTTACTGGGTTGATTACGGAAAGAGGAGTTTGCAAAGCTGAGGAAACAGAAATAATGAAATTGTTTCCTGAAAAATTCTCAAATACAAAAATTAATATAGCTTAAAGAAAAGGATGATTTTTGATGAAGGTTATATTAAATATGTAATTAATTGGGAAAATTCTCCCGAAATAAAAGACTGCGATTTTGCAAAATTGATAATTTGCAGAAACAACCTCAAATCGTTGAATCTCATTGGAGTGTACCCAAATGGAATCGGTTTTGGGAATGTGAGTTGTAGAGTAGGTATATCTAATGAATTTATCATTTCAGGAACCCAAACTGCAGATGTCAATATTGCTGATGCAGGTCAATTTAGTTTAGTATATAGTGTTGATATAGATCAGAATAAGCTTTATTGTAAAGGTCCTGTTAAAGCATCTTCCGAAGCCCTTACACATGCTGCTATCTATTTGGCGGATCCAAAAATTAATTGTGTTATTCATGTTCATCATCCAGAAAAATGGGAATCATTATTAAATAAAGTAACTACAATTGATAAAAATATCGCCTATGGTACTCCACAATTGGCAAAAAATATCGATGAATTATTAAAAAATGACCAGACCCTAAAACGCGAAAAGATATTTGTAACTGCCGGTCATGAAGATGGAATTTTTGTTTTTGGGGAGACGGTAGAAGAGGCGTTCGGGGTTTTGAATTTGCATTTGAATTTGTAGAGTCACAAAATTTTGTGACTCTACAAATTCAAATGCAAATTCAACCAATACGTTCTGGTCTACTCTAAACAAACAACGGATAAACCATCCCGCCAATTATCCTCTTTTCCATAGCAACCTCATATAATTTCTCTACGGCATTTTTTCCTTCTGCGCCGAGATCTACGGTGAAATCATTTACATATAGTTGTATATGTTTTTTCATCACCTCTTCTTCCATTTCCTGCGAATGTTGTCGAACGAAGTCCATAGTTTGATCTGGGTTTTTCATTGCAAATTCCACACTGCGTTTTAATACACGGTTGATCTTTTGTTTGAGATCGGTATCGAAATTTCTTCTGACACAAATTCCTCCGAGTGGAATAGGTAATTGATATTTTTTTTCCCACCATTCTCCCAGGTCAATAATTTTTTTTAATCCCTTTGCCTGATACGTAAAACGATTTTCGTGAATTATAACGCCTATATCTATTGCTTCGCTTAACAAAGCATTTTCGATCTCCGAAAAAACATATTCTTTTTTGGTTGCAGCTTCCGGAAAGGCCATGGATAATAAAAAATTTGCTGTTGTTAATTTTCCGGGAATTCCAACTAAACAGAATTCAATTTTTGACCTTGGAATTTCACCTTTAGAAATGAGTAGTGGTCCGCAACCCCTGCCCAATGCCGATCCTGAAGTAAGTAGCTGATAATTTCTACTCATGTATGCATAAGCATGATAACTCAATTTTGTGATATCCAGGTCTTCGTGATGTGCATTATTATTAAGTGTTTCCACATCTGCAAAAACGATATCAAATTCCAACCCCTCGGTATCAATTTTTTGATGAGCTAGTGCATCAAATATATAGGTATCATTCGGGCAAGGAGAAAATCCTAAACTTAATTTCATGTAGTTATTTCATTAATTAATTGTACTAAAATGGTGTTGAGATTTTGAACAGCCAAAGGAATATTCCAGTTCGTTTTATTTCTTTTTTCTACATAATTGGAAACCGCACGTATCTGAATAAATGGAATTTTTTTCATGGAACAACAGTAAAAAAACGGGGATCCTTCCATGCTTTCAACATCAGGATGGTATTTGTTTTCCGTCCGAATAATACTTTCCTCATTTCCATGAACCGTTTCTACAGTGATCGCTCTTACTTTTTTTATTTTTTGCAGACTATTTAAAGGTTTTGGATCATTTTCTATCCATCCATTTGTATAAGGAAATTCATTTTTGTTTTGCAGTCCAAGTTCGAATACATCAATAAATATTTCACCATCTTCTGCACCACTTTGTGCATTTTTTTCTGCAGTTATTTCTACAACTTCTCCAATCAATAAATTGCGATCAAATGCACCACAAATTCCCGCCTGAAGACATAGGTCAAATTGGTTTTTATTCAGAGCATCAGTTATTTGATAGGTTGCATGTGTTATTCCAACACCTGTGATGAGAATGGAAATATTAATTCCTTTCTTATAATTAAAATTATAGATGCCGGGATTTAATTGTGACTGAGTATCAGTTATTTGCGCAACAAAATGCGGGATTTCCGACGGGGTGGCTACAACTAAACAGATATTCATACTGCGAAGGTAACATCAAAAAAGTAAAACAAAATTGTTATAATTGAAGGAAATTGCTCGAAAAATAGTTGCAATTTTGCACAAAAATCAACATACACTGATGAAATTGTTTTTAAATATTCTGTTTTTATTCATGGGGATTACGGTTTTGCAAGCCCAGCAAAATTATAATGAAATTACCGCAGATAGTGCATTTACTTTCAAGGATAGCCGTGATGGAAAGGAATATGAAGCGTTAAGTTATGCCGGTATGATATGGATGGGCGAGAATTTGCGATATAATACTAAACACAGTTGGTGTTATGAGGACAAGGCTGGTAACTGCAAAGAATTCGGTCGACTGTATACCTGGGAGGAAGCAAAAAGTGCTTGTCCTAAAGGATGGCACCTTCCATCTAAACATGAATGGGATACTCTGATCACCGCTTTGGGTGGATATGAAACTGCAGGGCATGCGCTTGCTTTTGGGGCAAACCTCCAATTCAATATTGTATTTGGATATCCACCAAATGTGAGCGGACGATACAGCAGCGATGATCTGCAGGCGAGTTTCTGGAGTGCGGATGAAAATAATGCAAGCACTGCATGGGTATATTATTTTATCAGAGATAAATTGCCTTTGGTATATGCGAATTATTTTTCTAAAAATTATGGCATGATGTGCAGGTGCGTGATGGATGAGGGAACAAAATGATATTCTTATTACGGATCATTTAATAAATTAATATTTCCATATATTAATTTATTATATTAAAATATTAATTCTCCATGACAGAAGATATTTTAGATGTTGAAGAAAAAGTAGACGTCAAAAAAGAAAGATTAAAATTACTTCCCAAGTGGATCAAATTTTTTAGTTGGATCTTTTTGGTGTTAGGAGCAACCACACCTATAATATTATTTCTTCCTTTAGTTTATAATGGACCACTTGAATTATCTGTTTTGGGATTTTCCGCCGATAATCCCTATCATCCACAGGGAATAGCTGTTGTATTATTTTTTCTTTTAAGTGGCATAACTGCATTTGGTTTATTGTGGGCAAAAAAATGGGCTCCTTTATTAGGGTTTTTAATAAGTATTATTGGTTTGATTTGTGTTATCATAAATGCAATTTATAGTCAGGATAATAATTTGCCGTTAGAACCTTTGTTGCAAATTCCTTTTATGATCAAAATGATTTCTATTAAGGGGAGTTGGGAATGGTTGGGGGAGGAGTGAGGAATATTTCAAAGTTATATATAATAAGTTACCTTACCTGAAGATCATATTAGAAATGAGTTAACTCAACCCTTTTCATCTTTCGTATCTGGTGTCAGAGCTATATTTATTATGAATTTTTGTGGATTATGAAACATCATCTGCTGGTGGGGGAGCCATTACATCCTTTTATCCCCTCTTCGACATCGCTCAGCGTCCATTTTTAAAACCAAAAATCCAAACTTGAATGAGGCATTCAGTTTTTGCGGGTTATGAAACATGATCCGGTGGTGGGGGAGCTGCTCAATCCATAATCCCCCTCTTCGCTATCGCTCAGCGTCCAAATTTCAAGCAAAAAATCCAAACTCGAATGAGACATTCGGTTGGCGGGTTATGAGACATGATCCGGTGGTGGGGGAGCTGCTCAATCCATAATCCCCCTCTTCGCTATCGCTCAACGTCCAAATTTCAAACAAAAAATCCAAACTCGAATGAGACATTCGGTTAGCGGGTTATGAGACATGATCCGGAGGTGGGGGAGCTGCTCAATCCATAATCCCCCTCTTCGCTATCGCTCAGCGTCCAAATTTCAAACAAAAAATCCAAACTCGAATGAGACATTCGGTGTTAGCGGGTTATGAGACATGATCCGGTGGTGGGGGAGCAGCTCAATCCATAATCCCCCTCTTCGCTATCGCTCAGCGTCCAAATTTCAAACAAAAAATCCAAACTCGAATGAGACATTCGGTTTGGATTTTTTGTTTGAAATTTGTCCTAATCGGGGGGATTATGGATTGAGGTCGGAAGCGGATTCGAACCGCTGTACGAGCTTTTGCAGAGCTCTGCCTAGCCACTCGGCCATCCGACCATTAATTGAGCGCAAAAATATAAACTTCTGGCACAACCTTATAAATTATTTTTTAGTTCAACCTTCCATTTCAATCCAAACCTTGCGCACCTCACCTCCCAGTGGAGGATGAATCTTTGCGATACGCACCTGAATACGGGTTGCAGGAATATTGAATTTTCGGATGGTTTCAATAATTTGTTTACAGGCACTTTCTATTAGTTTGTACCTTCCCTGCATCACCTGCTGCACAATTTTATACAAATGATCATAGTCTACAGTATTGGATAATTCATCCGTTTCACTGCTTATCTCACTGCTTTCCAGTATAAGATCCACTTCAAAATTATTTCCATACATCTGCTCATAATCATAAACACCAATATGACTCTTGAACAACATTCCCTCTAATATTATACGCGCCATGATAACACAAAGATAGGGGGAATTGAGAATTGAGAGTTGAGAATGGAGAATTTGAGCAGCCGGGCAACGAATATCTTAAGTTTTGCATCGGAAAACTGCCACTGCCAACTGTTTACCTTACTCAATAGAATTGATATTCAAACCGAATGATGCTTTGGTTTAATTTTCTATTTTCCCGAATCAATCCGTTCGGATAGTAGGTTTTAATCTCAACAAGATCGGAGCTTATGTTAACAGGAACATTGGGAGCTTCATAGATATAGAGCATTTTGGAGCCATCATCTAAGAGGTATTCTATAGTGTCGGATTTTACCAGTGAATTATAGTCAGAAATTGTGTTATTAAAAGGTAATCCATAATCTTCCTCCTTGTAAATAATAATAGAATCCTTATCATTATTTGTAAAATTTATTGTTGCTGATCTTATTCCTACGGCATCTAAAAGATATTTTTCATGTCTGATCATCGTTCCGTTCTGATCATAATTTTTATAATCCAGCAAATGTCCCTTTTCATTATACAAAGAAATATGTCTGGAGAAATTGTTTAAAATGCCTTCTGTATATTGATATCCAACTATTTCCATCTTTAACGGCATGGTATCATCATTAAAAATGTAAATATTTTTTGAAATAGGAGTAGCAGGATAATAATATCTGCTGTCCTCTGTCATTCTATTCTTTTTATCGAAGGTTCTTATTTGAATCGTGCTTCTGCAAGGGAGTTCACAAATGGTTTTCTGATTAATTAAATTGCCTGCAGTATCATAAATATTGTTGATCTTTTCATTTTCTAAAATTGTATCTGTCCAGAAAAATATCGAAACAGTTTCTGAACTGATATGCATTTTAACAATGCTGTCGGATGCAATATATCCTCTGTTGAAGGGGACAAATTCCTGTGCTTGTAAAACCTGACAACTTAATAAAAATAAAACAAGATAAAATTTCATGTCAGGTTAATTAATATTTATTGGTAATTACATAAAATATTATTTTACGGGTGCATATTCTTTATTAACAGCACTTATATTATAATAGGTATTCGTAAATGATTTACCACTATCCGTTTTAAAATTGGCAACTATTTTATTTGCCGATGGAAACGAATTATTTGATTGTTGTAAGATATAAGTTTCATATCCGGTCTCTCTTCCATCGAATATACCTTGTGTACCGCCATAGTAAGTATCTATCAATTTATTATTAGCATCATAAACCAAATATTCTATTTGGCTAAACCTTGGCATTTGCGAATTGCCGTGATATACTACACTTAATGAAATAGATTTTGTATGCATATTAAGTGATTCCGAATCATATTGGTGGGGCAGACTTTTAAGCCAAAACTGATCACTTGTCCAACCACCAAGATCATTAACAGATGGGTCAACATAAACCTTTCCTAATATAGGAATCATTAATTCATGGGCATATAATTTGTGGTAATTAAAACTAATCCAGAAATATCCATCATCTCCCCAATCATCGTCCCACGAATTTTTTACTAAAAAACCATCGGCATCATATCCAACAATACTCACAGCATGTCCTCCATCAATTCTGTAAATAGTATCCGTGTAATATATTTCTGAATTTGGTTCAAATACCTTATCTCCAAATATGGAAACTGCGGCATTAAAACTATATTCCTCGTCTTCATCATAATAGACTAAAAAATCGTTCGGATCTATTTTTTCTGATTCTTCACCCGAATTAGAACTCCAATAATGTCCATTTAAAGAATAAGAAATTACGATCGCTTTTTTTCCATCGTCCAACATTTTTTTAATATAATTTATATCCCTTGCACCATCACCTTCTTTATAAATGTACATTTCAGGTTGAAGTTTATAACTAAAATCCTGAAACGATAATAATTTAAGTAAACTGGTTCCCGCAATATCACTTTTCATATTTTCGAAATTGGATAAGCTCGTATCTATTTTCACCTTATCAGGATTATAAGGTTCCTGATCTTCACGTAAGGTTCCTTGATATTGCATCAGGTCGATATAATTTTTGAGAAAAGTTCCTTCATCATAATCCGTTTCATCACTATAACTATACGACTTTGCCATTGCATATAAATATTGTTCACTTAGGTCGGAAGGAAATCCCGGAAAAGTTTCCATCGCAGCGCACAAACCAAAAGCCGTGCATGTTCCACGATTCGCCTGGCTTTTTACAGCCGACTGATAAATGCGATGATCAACTATGGGTTGGGCTTTGCAGAAGTTAATAATTACGGCAAAACAAATCAGCAAGAGTGTGGGTTTCATTTTTTTTTATTGCGAAAATAGGGAAAAATGGTGAGTGGCGAATAGTGAGTGGTGAGCATGCTCCACACTACCCTAAAGTTAGTAGCCCAAATAAATGTTCCAACGTTTTGCAGGAACGGACTCACGATTCACGAAATGAGAAATGAGTAATGCCCGCCCGGACGACCCGGTCGGACGGGAGTAATGAGTTGGATTCTCGTGAGCCGAATGGTTTCAGTCCGGATGTTGAAATTTTTTTTAATTATAGAGCCGCAATGCATTGCGGCTCTACAATTAAAAAAAATTTCAACTCAGAACTCAGAACTCAGAACCCAGAACCCAGAACTCAGAACCCAGAACCCAGAACTCAGAACCCAGAACCCAGAACTCAGAACCCAGAACTCAGAACCCAGAACCCAGAACTCAGAACCCAGAACTCAGAACCCAGAACTCAGAACCCAGAACTCAGAACTCAGAACAACATGTCAAAACATTTTTCTAAATTAAATCCAAACACATAACATTAAGCGTATATGCTGCAAAACAAATTTTTCTAACCTTTAAATGTTTAGCATGAAACAATTTTTAACCCAGCCTAAAAAGCTGATGAAAAATGCAGCACTATCCTGCTTATTCATGGCGTCAGGGTTGATGGCGACACAGGCATTAGCATCGAGTCACAGAGAGGCTCCGCTTATCGCTAATGATCCGCTTGCCGACAACACTGATCTCTATGTATTCCGGAGCCCGGATGATCCGAACACTGTAACAATTATTGCCAACTTTATTCCTGCCGAGATCCCTTTTGGCGGGCCTAATTACAATCACTTCGGCGAAAACATCCGTTATGAGATACACATTGATAATGATATCGCTACTCCCGGTGACGATATTATTTATCGCGCAACCTTTACGCGCACTAATGAAGATCCAACAACTTTCTTTAGTGTGAGACTTGGTGCAGAAAATCTGAAAACCACCTATACTTTAGAAAAAAGTACTGATGGTGGTGTAACATTTATGACAATTGTTACTGATGGTGTGGTTCCTGCTATCAACATTGGCGCACGCTCTATTGAAGATGCTGTTGTAGGATTAGGTGCAGCTTCTTATGAAGATCTGATGACTGCAGCTATTACAACTGCTGTTACAGGCGAAAGAGTATTTTGCGGACCGGTTGACGATCCGTTTTTTGTTGACCTTGGTGGTATTTTCGATTTAGGAAATTCACCTCGTGCAGGCGAAAATCCAAAAGATGGTTTGGGTCATTTTAATACCCATACTATTGCCATTCAAGTTCCAATCAGCATGTTGCAAAAAGATGGTTTGAGCCCGGATATGGCTGAAAACATCTTAGATGGCAATTTTGTTATCGGAGTTTGGGCAAGTGCAAGTCGCAGAGCAATTCGCACCCTGAATGGTGACGGAACTGAATCTGCAAGCGGCGATTGGATCCAGGTTTCCCGATTAGGAATGCCTTTATCAAACGAAGCTGTAATACCACTGGGAGAAAAAGATTATTGGAATTCATTATCTCCTTACGCTGAAGATGCAGCTCATTTTGAATATTTCTACAATCCTGAATTGGGTTTGTATATGGATGATGCATTATTCGGAACTGCTGTTCCCGGTTTCCAAAAATTACGTATCCAAAAAGCTTCTTTAGGTGCTTATAACTTTAGCAATGGTGCTGATGGTTTATATCCTCTAAAAGGAACTGCAGCTGTTGCAGGAACTGCTTTAGATGATGCTATTTATGGAACATTATTATTACCGGCTGCCGGCAAACCGCGTTCAGTGGATCTTTGGCCATTATTTTTTACAGGAGCACCTAATTTTCCGCCATATCAATTGGCAACAGGAAAAGCAGGCAACCCTTTAGCTGTAGGAAAACCTTTCATCAACAACTTTTTACCAAACGGTGGTGATATGTTGCGTTTGAATATGGCAACTCCGGTTACTGACCGCACAAGTCCATTCTTCAGCACTGAAGGTTTATTAGCCGCTGCTGTAATAGGTTTAACGGTTGCACCTTTTAATACTACGGCTGATTTAGAAGCTATTCCTAATATGGATGGTTTCCCTAATGGTCGTCGTTTGGAAGATGATGTTACACGTATCGAATTGCAAGCTGTGAGCGGAATCGTTTTAGCTGCTATCGGTTTGTGGTATGATGATTATGATCCATTGGTTGATGCATCTCCTTTAACAAGAGATATGCGCGATGTGATCAATTATACAACACGTGTTGAACATAATGATGCACCATTTCAAACTAGTTTCCCATACCTGGCAGCGCCTTGGAGAGGAACTTCAGTAGATTTCGAATATTAATTCCAAACTTCAGCAAAAATCTAAAAAATGAAAAAGATATTTATAAATAATACGGGAAAGTTAAGCGCAATACTCATCGCACTGATGATGTTCGCAGGTTCTTTCCGCGCCTCGGCTTCTAGCCACAGAGAGGCTCCGCTTATTGCCGACGATCCCTTGGCAGATAATACGGATCTATACGCTTTCCGCAGCCCTGATAATCCGGATATGATCACAATTATTGCAAATTATATCCCATTGCAACTGCCACAAGGTGGACCAAATTACTCCACATTCGGAGAGAATATTCGTTATGAAATTCACATCGATAATAATATTGCAACCTTAGGTGATGATATTATATTTCGATTCACCTTCACCAGAACAGATGAAGATCCGACCACTTTCTTCAATATCCGTTTAGGTGCAGAAAATATCAAAATGACCTATTTAATGGAAAGAAGTACTGATGGTGGAGTAACATTCACAACATTAGTTACAGATGGAATGGTGCCTCCACCGAATATCGGAGCACGTTCTATCAACGATCCGGTTGTTGGTCTCGGAACATCTTACTATAGCCTTGTGGCTGATGCAGTTACTGCATTACCTGGTGGTGGAAAAGTATATGCCGGTCCTGCTGATGATCCATTTTTTGTTGACTTAGGTGGTATTTTCGATCTTGGAGATGCTCCAAGAGCAGGTGGAACACCTCACGATGGTGTTGCTTGTATGAACGTGCATGTAATTGCAATTCAGATCCCTATTTCTTCTTTGCAAAAAGATGGTTTAACAGCTGCTATGGCAGATGATATTCTTGACAGCGATTTCGTTATCGGTGTTTGGGCAAGTGCAAGTCGCCAAACAATGAGAACTTTAAATGGTGACGGAACTGAAACAACTTCAGGTGACTGGATCCAGGTTTCTCGTTTAGGTATGCCTTTAACCAATGAGGCAGTTATTCCAATCGGACAAAAAGATTATTGGAATTCTTTATCTCCTTACGGTGAAGATCCAGCTCACTTTGAATATTTCTTCAATCCTGAATTAGGTTTATATATGGATGATGATCTATTTGGTGGTGCAGTGCCGGCTTTTTCTGCATTGAGAATTCAAAAAGCATCTTTAGGTGCATATGACTTTACAAACGGTGCCGATGGTTTATGGCCATTAAAAGGAACTGCAGCTGTTGCAGGAACTGCTTTGGATGATGCTATTTACGGTACTTTATTATTACCTGCAGCAGGTAAACCGCGTTCGGTTGACCTTTGGCCAATATTTTTTACAGGTGCACCTAATTTTCCGCCTTATCAATTGGCAACAGGAAAAGCCGGTAACCCATTGGCAGTTGGTAAACCTTTCATCAACAATTTTTTACCGAATGGTGGTGACATGCTACGTTTAAACATGGCAGTTCCTCCAACTCCAAGAACAGATCCTGCTTTCAGCTCTTTAGGTCTTGTTCAGGCTGCGGTATTAGGTTTAACTGATCCTACTTATACAGCAACTGCATCTTTAGAATTCATTCCTAACATGGATGGTTTCCCTAACGGTCGCCGTTTGGAAGATGATGTTACTCGTATCGAATTACAAGCTGTAAGCGGTATCGTTTTAGCAGCTATCGGATTATGGTATGATGATTATGATCCTTTAGTAGATCCTTCACCTGTTACCACTGATCTATTGGATGTATATTTATATACAACCGGTGTAGAAGCAAATGATGCTCCATTAAGAACTAAATTCCCATATGTTCAAAACCCTTGGGCTGGCGACGGTAAATGCGGTGGTTTACCTGTGGATTATATTGGTGAAACTGAATGTGATGCAGCAACTTCATTAACTGCTACTACTGTAGATCCTTCAACAGTATTCCTTAGCTGGAGTGCAGAAGATGGAACATCTTATCGTATTGATTATAGATTAGCAGGTGGTGGTGAAATTACAAAAGTGCCTGTTGTTGCTAATTTTCATACTTTAGGTGGATTAACTCCATGCACAGCATATGAATACCGTATTTTGGTTCATTGCCCTGTTGACGGAAAATTATTTTCAGCGTGGTTCCCATTCTCTACTCCTTGTAAAGAAGGTGAAATGATGGAAAACATGATGGAAATTTTCCCTAATCCTGCAACCGAATCTATAACTGTTGGATATCTTACAGATGATGCAGGTTCAGTTACGATCAGTGTATTAGATATTACAGGAAAAAAATATATCAGCGAAGTAAAAGAAGCAGTTTCAGGAATAAATTCTTATTCATTGAATTTAGGAAATCTTGAAAGCGGAGTTTATTTTGTTCAAATTAAAAATGGTGAAAACCAGGTTATCGATAAAGTTATCGTTAACAAATAAAAGTAGCTTGTGTGTTCTAAAAGGAGGGGCCTTGTGTCCCTCTTTTTTTTTGATTATACCGGAACCTTATCCTGATTTATATTTGTTTTGGAAAATTTGTCTTGTACTTATTGGAAATGTAGCCGCATAATCTTTCCCGGTTAAAAGCAGATTTAATTTTTAGTTAACAATCATATTTATGCAAAGGTTTATTCATGGGGCACTCAGGTTATTTAGATTATATCTAATTTAATTAAATATGTATATACCGATAAAATTCACTGTTCTAAAAAATCGGAAAAAGGTAATATTTGTCATCTTTTTCCGCAATGGATGATTTTACCTTTGTAGAAATTAAGAAGGATGTTTTTCAACCCAAACAAAACTATCCTCTGTTACACACAAAAATTTATTAGTTTAATTTTAATTCTCCAATGTTCCATTTTCTCTGTATCCGGGCAAAATAATGCTGTATACAATACCGAAAATACGAATTTGAGTATACCTGTGCTTTTTGTTGAAAATGTTGGTCAATTGGAGGATATGAATGGTCAACCGGTTCCAAATGTTCTTTTCACTGCGCAGTTACCTGATCTGCAGGTTTTTATTACAACGAGTGGTATCACCTTTCTCACACTTGAAAAAAAATCACCAATAGAACATTATTTGATTGATCGAAAGGTGCAATGGGAGCGTATAGAAATGCTGTTGGATGGTGCACATATCAAGGCTGAAAATATTGTTAAAACTGTTTCAGGTATTACCCAATACCACATTTACAATTCGCAAAAACCGGATGGTGTGCATTCATCACCAATTACCAAAATATTAATTAAGGAAATTTACCCGGGTATCGATTGGGAAATATATAATTCTGATGAAAAGGGTTTTAAATATAATTTTATTGTTCATCCATTTGCCGACCCTGATATTATTAAAATAAAATATAACTCCGGAGATAAAATAGTTTTAAACCAAAGTGGCCAGATCGAATTATTTTCAAAACATGGTAATTTATCTGAAAACAAACCAATAAGTTTCACACAAACCGGCGATGTGATTGAAACATCTTTTTTAAGAATTAATGCTGGAAATAATTTTAACGAACTTAAAGTAAAATTTTTGATCGGTGATTATGATAAAAGGAAACAATTAATTATTGATCCTGAATTACATTGGTGCACTTATTATGGAGGTGCGATGGAGGAATGTTTTAACAGTGTAACTACAGATTTAGATGGTAATTTATTTCTTACCGGATGGACCGATTCTCCGAATTTTCCTGTTTCGGATGCAGGAACATTTTATCAGGGTGTAAAATCCGCCGATGAAGAAGCGGTAATTTTAAAATTTTCACCTGCGCATGTTTTAATTTGGGCAACATTTTATGGTGGGAATCATGAGGATTGGGGCCATTCCATTACAACAGATAATGCAGGAAATGTTTTTGTGGCAGGAGAAACGGTTTCCAATACATTTCCTACCTACAATGCCGGAACATATTATGATGGAACACTCGGAAGTGATGAAGATGTATTTATTTTAAAATTTGATAATGACGGAAACAGATTGTGGGCAACATTTTACGGCGGCTCCAAAAAGGAAGGAGGTTATTCTATTTGTACCGATCCATCCGGAAATATTTTTGTTACGGGATATACCGATTCGAACGATTTTCCTAAATTAAATGCAGGCACTTATTATCAAGCTGCTATGGCGGGAATTGAAGATCTGTTTATTCTAAAATTTGATAATGCAGGAAACAGATTATGGGCAACGTATTGCGGAGGAAGTTTATTCGATAACGGATATGCAATAACCTCCGATATTATTGGAAATATATTTATAACCGGAATTACCAGATCAATTAATTTTCCAACGTATGATGCAGGAACTTACTACCAACCTGCTATGGCCGGAGATACAGATATTGTTATCTTAAAATTTGCGAATAATGGCACCAGATTATGGTCCACTTATTATGGTGGCACCTTAGCCGATTATGGCAATAGTATTATTACCGACATTTTTGATAATATTTTTATTTCGGGATACACAGAATCAACAAATTTTCCGGTGCAGGATAATGGCACTTTTTTTCAGTCGGTAAACGGAGGTCAAACAGACGCATGCCTTTTAAAATTTGACAACAGTGGAAATAGAATTTGGTCAACTTATATAGGTGGTACCGGAAAAGAAAATATGTTTAAATGGGATGGATTGGCAATGGATATTTGTAACAATATATATACAACATTCACAACTTTTTCATCTGCTATGCCATTATTAGATGCAGGATGCAGCAGTTATTACGATGGAACTTATGCGGGTTTTGGTGACCTGTTTATTTCACGGTTTACCAATGATGGAATTCAAACCTGGGCTACCTATTTTGGTTTTGAAGATGAAGACCTTAATAGTTGCATAGGAATTGATAATCTTGACGGAAAATCATTATATATGACCGGA
The DNA here is from genome assembly GCA_016706865.1 of Bacteroidota bacterium. Lineage (NCBI taxonomy): Bacteria > Pseudomonadati > Bacteroidota > Bacteroidota bacterium. The sequence continues at coordinate 148,610 of JADJIS010000003.1, forward strand.
CAATACAATGAATACGACCCGGGTGAAGCTGTACCTTTGGTAAATCCCGGTGGTGGTGCCTATTATGATGGTTCGCATAATGGGGATGATGAAGCATTTATTGCGCAATTTATTCCGGTGCCATTAGATATTACTACAAATAATTCAAATATTTGCGCTTGTTTGGATACTGCAATTGCACTACCTGATTGTGGAATAGCTCCCTATACTTTTTTGTGGAGCGATGGACAAACCACCCAAACGGCAATTAATTTATGCGCCGGAATTTATACGGTAACGGTAACGGATGCCGATTGCAGTGTTGATAGTGCTACTATTGAAATAATATGTTTACTACCTGTTACACTCGAAACATTTTATGGTGAAAATAGGGACTTAACTAATACTTTGTTTTGGACCACCGCAAGTGAAAATAATTCTGCCCTTTTTATTGTGGAGAAAATGGGGGAGGAGGGTAAATTCGTCCCAATTGGTGAAATTACAGCAGCAGGAAATTCAACGGAATTAAAGCAATACACTTTTGTTGATGATATGCCTTATTCGGGCAATAATTATTATCGCCTAAATCAAATGGATCTAAATGGGAATACTAAATACAGTGATATTATAAATGTTACAGTTGAAACACCTGATCAGGTTGTGATATACCCGAATCCTTTTCAGGAAAACATTAATATTGATATAATTAACAGTAATTTATCAAATTTATATTCTGTCCAAATTTTTGATCTCTCCGCAAATTTATTGGTTAATGCAGAGTTATCTTCCACCAACACAAACAAACTCAACTTAAGTAACTTGAATTCAGGAACATACTTAATGCGTGTTTTTTCGGATAAAAATTTAATTTATTCTTCCGTAATAATCAAGGATCTGTAATGGTTTTTTCAGAAGAAAAAAAAGAGGGAACTAAAAGCTCCCTCCTTCGGTGATCTGTAAAAATGAAAATTTTAATGTGCCACAATAAATTTAGCATTCGTTTTAAATATTCCGCCAACATCGGAACAATTGATAAAATATATCCCATTCGGAAAATTCGCTGAATTAATTTGTATCATTTGTTGGCCGGCATCCAGAACTTCATCTAAAATAACTTCGCCGTTAATATTATATATTTTGATATTATAACCTGAGGTATTTTCTTCCTCTAATTGCATAATAATATGGTCTCCGGCAGGATTTGGATATACATTTAAATACTTATTAAATTCCTGAATGGAATTTGGAAGTTCCAGAGTTGTTTTGGTTGTATTTGTAATAACTGCATCATTGTAATCAAAATAAATAAATGCAGTGTTTGTAATTACAGTGCCAACGGTTGCCTCATCGTTTATTTTAATTTTATAGGTGATAAATCCACAACTACCAAGCGGATCACTTGCACTATCAGGTAAATTAATATTTTCAAAATGCCAGATAATATTGCTGGTGCCGGTTATTTCCATCCAGTAATTGTGTTTAGCACCTAATATTTGAATACTTGTAAGGTCAAGATCGTTATCAATAACGTCAACTATATTTACAAAATTTGCCGGTGCATTTCCGATATTTTGGAATTCAATAGTGTATTCGAGCCATTCGGTGGTAGGGTCGATATACCCTTCTTCACTAAAGCCTGCAGGATCAACCGTTTTGTGATTGGGATCATATGGGCCGGTTATAACTTCCACCACACTATCAATATTATTTTCAGCTGCGAAGTCCCCAATTACAGGTTCTATTGAGCCAACTATCAATTTGTGATCACCAAATATTAAATCAGGACTGGCATTGTATTCAACAGATAGGGCAATAGGTTCATTAGGTACAAGCTCTGGAATTGACCAGGTGATGGTAGTATCAGTATAATCAGTATAAGGTGTACCACCTGTATAATTTAAACCTGATGGGTGATTTAAATATGCTGTTGCGTCTTCAACAATTTGATTGCCGATACTTTCTACAGTCAATGTAGTTGAAGTCGGAAAGCCTGGTCTTATATTTTGTTGATTTACAGTAATTCTAAGATCCGTTATTGGAATTGTATAATCCAGACGAAAATCTGTATTAAAAAGAGTATCTCCACCCATTATTTCTTCAAAATTTATTGTGTATACTGCAGGGTCAATTATATCCCAATATTCAGGGTTATCAGTAGTGATGGTATAACTCCCTTCTTCATAAAAATGCAAATAATATTCCCCCTCAGAATTTGTAGCACTTAAAAAAACCGGTGGATCTGTGTAAATAATGCGATCGTGAAAACGATATTCAAAATCATCAACAACTCCATTTGTATTTTCATCGTAATAAACATGACCATTAATTACCAATTGAAAGAAATTCCCCAAAGTATCAGTAATTAGGACAAACCCCCAGTTAACATCATCTAATCCATTAAATTGCCCTGAGAAAATAAGATTTTCACCTGATAACTGCATGTCCTTAATTTTAAAAGGCTCATGTTCTAAAAAATTGTTTACTCTGAATAATGAATCTCCTTCACTATTATAATAACTAATAATATATTCTTCTTCGCCATCTGGATTTAAAACACTACCATATTGAATGATATTTCCACTCTCTAATAAAACGGGATCTCGATAATCTCCAATACCCATTCCAGTATATTCGTATTTTTTGATCCATGAGGTATCGCCTTCATAATCATATTTGATAAATAGATCATTGATATTTAAAGAATCTTGAAAGGTTGCAAATTCAAGAATTCCGGTTCCGGTATTCAATAGACTACAGTAGTAAATTGTACCTTCAATTTCCGTTTCAGAAACAATTGATCCTGTTAATGTATCAATCTTGTAAAGATAATTCGTGTTTTCAATGTATGATGATTCTAACCTTAAATATAAATATCCATCATGTAAGGTTGCACTTTGGCAAAAGGCAATATCCAAAATATAAGCATATGACCAAATAGAGTTTCCATTTTCATCTAATTTAGTTACAGCAATTATTCTTTCAAAACCAGTAGATCCCTGTGAAATATAAATAAATCCATCTTCAATTTGAAGGACATCTCCATAATCGATTGTTCCTATATCTTCTGGAATTGGGTCATAACCAAGTTCATCCGGCGTAAGGACTTTGAAGCTGGTTAGTTCACCGACTGAATTAAATTTGAGAAAATGATTCCCATTAAATACGACAAAACTGCCATCCTCTAAGCTAAAAATGTCGTTATAGTTACCATAATCAGGAAAAACAGTGTCATTTGACCAAATTACATCTCCATCCAAATCAAGTTTGGTCAGTTTATATTGATTAATTCCGTCATCGAAAGATCCGCTTAAAGCAATTAAGTTCCCATCTGTTGTGGGCTTTGTTTCTGCAGTCCATGTCCATTCAGACCCGGTTATAAATGTTACTCCGCCGGCTTGAGTAAAAACAGTTTTATGCATTACCAGCAAAAGGAGGAGTGTAAAAATTCTAATTATAGTTTTCATAGAATTAAATTTTACATTTTTAATCAGGATTTAAAGGGAGATGGGGGCTCCCACTAAATTACCTGATCTGAAAAAAAGAAATATTTTAATGTGCCACAATAAATTTAGCATTCGTTTTAAATATTCCGTCAACATCGGAACAATTAATAAAATATATCCCATTCGGATAATTTGACGAATTAATTTGTATCATTTGATTTCCAGCCTCAAGAACTCCATTTAAAACAACTTCGCCGTTAATATTATAAATTTTAATATTACAACTGGAAGTATTTTCTTCTTCTAATTGCAAAATAATATGATCTCCGGCAGGATTGGGATATACATTTAAATACTTATTAAATTCCTGAATGGAATTTGGTAGTTCAAGAGTTGTTTTGGTTGTGTTTGTAATAACAGCATCATTATAATCAAAATAAATAAATGCAGTGTTTGTAATTACAGTGCCAACGGTTGCCTCTTCATTTATTTTAATTTTATAAGTAATAAATCCACAACTACCAAGCGGATCACTTGCACTATCAGGTAAATTGATATTTTCAAAATGCCAAATAATATTATTAGTTCCTGTAATTTCCATCCAGTAATTGTGTTTAGCACCTAATATTTGAATACTTGTAAGGTCAAGATCACTGTCGATTACATCCATAATATTTACAAAAATTGCTGGTGCATTTCCGAGGTTTTGGAATTCAATGGTATATTCAAGCCATTCGGTATTGGGGTCGATATATCCTTCTTCACTAAAACCTGCAGGGAACACTGTTTTATGATTTGGATCCCAGGAATTAATTACAGGATAAATTACTGTGTCAATATTATTCGTTGGATTAATATCTTCTAAAATAGGGTCTGTTTTACCGATGAATATTTTTTCATCTCCTAATTCCAGATCAATACTTCCAATATATTCAGCAATAAATGAGACAGGTGCATAAGGTTCAAGTATAGGCATTGATAAAGTGAATATCGTGTCAGTATAATCAGTATAAGGAGTCCCGCCGGTGTATGTTAATCCGGAGGGATGTTGTAAATATGCCGTCACGTCAGTAACAATTTGATTCCCAATATTTTCTATTGTTAATTCACTATAAGTTTCAGATCCGGGTCTGATTTTTGCCTGATATAAGGTAGTGCGAATATCTTTAACAGGTGTTGAATAATCCAACAGAAAATCCTGATTAAATATGGTATCTCCATCTAATAATGGATCAAAATTTATTAAATGTGAACTAGGGGAGATTATATCCCAATATTCAGGATTCTCCGTAGATAAATTATAGATTCCGTAGGCATATAATTTTAAAATATATTCACCCTCCGAGTTTGTAACACCGTAATATTCGCCAACATCAGAAGTTATAATTCTATCATGAAAACTAAATTCTTCAGGATCAAGTGAGCCATTTCCATTTAAATCTTGGAATACAGTTCCATTTATTGTTAATTGAAGAAAATCACCCAAGGTATCTGTCACCAAAACAAACCCGCTGTTTTCGCCTAATAAATCATAGTATACACCCGTGAAAATTAATTTGTCACCCCAGCTTTCAAAATTTACGATTTCGAAAGAAGGAGTCGAAAGAAAGTTATTTATTTGTAGAGTTGTATCACCATTTTCATCATAATATTGCAATACATATTCATTTTCTCCAAGTGCTGTATTATATCTCAGATTACAACTAAGTAATCCACCGCTGCCTAATTGAAGTAATTTGAGCATAGCATTTGAGCTATCTTCAATAGGATATTCATATTCTTTAGACCATAATGTATCACAATCATAGTTATACTTTATTAAAATATCGGAAACGGTATCAAGTGAATAATTCATGCGCGTTTCTAGAAAACCGGTACTGATATCTATCCTATCTTTTATGGAAGAATTAATAGTAAACTCATTTTCTGCAACAATCAACCCAGTAACTGTATTTATTTTTGAGATTCTGGTGTTAAAATATGATTCACGAGTAGTTACATAAATAAACTCACCTTCAGCAGTAAGGTTTACTGGATAAAAATATGGATCCAATAAAAATGCATACGACCAAATTGAATTACCTGTCTGGTCTATTCTTGTAACGGCATAGAAAACTGAACTTGTAGGGAAAGCTGAGTGACCTCGTGTTAAAAAAATAAATTCATCACCAATTTGTTGTATATCTACATATGAATTGTTGTTCATATCATCAGGAATTGGAGAAAATCCCAGATTTTCACTGTTAAATTCTTTATAGTAAATTAACTCTCCAATTGGATTAAATTGCAATAGTGTAACCCCCATAATTACAACTATGTTACCATCAGAAATATTGAAAACATTATAGAGACTTTCATAAAGCGGTGTGGTATCTATTGAATATGACCAAATAATGTTTCCAATCGGATCCATTTTAGTAAGGGTCATATCCAGGTCGCAGCAACCTTGTGGATTGCTTAAGGCAATAATGTTACCATCTACTGCTGGTTTTGCCTCTAATGTATAATCTGTTTCAGGTATAATAACCAGATTTGAAAGTTGTCCGTTTACATTTAAATAAGACAAAAGGCTGAATAATAATAATGTAATTATTAGGTTACTATTTTTCATAGGATTATTATTTTATCATGAGTAATCAGTTGTAAGTGGGAGATGGGGGCTCCCACATATTTACCTGTTCTGAAAAAAAGAAAACATTTAATGTGCCACAATAAATTTAGCATTCGTTTTTATTATTCCCTCAACATCCGAACAATTAATAAAATATATCCCATTCGGATAATTTGATGAATTAATTTGTATCATATGTTGGCCGGCATCCAGAACTTCCTCTAAAATAACTTCGCCGTTACAATTAAAAATTTTGATATTGTAACCTGAAGTATTTTCTTCCTCTAATTGCAAAATAATATAGTTTCCTGCAGGATTTGGATATACATTTAAATACTTATTAAAATCCTGAATGGAATTCGGAAGTTCAAGAGTTGTTTTGGTAGTGTTGGTAATAACAGCATCATTGTAATCAAAATAAATAAATGCAGTGTTCGTAATCAAGGTACCAACTGTTGCCTCTTCATTTATTTTAATTTTATAAGTAATAAATCCACAACTACCAAGCGGATCACTTGCACTATCGGGTAAATTAATATTTTCAAAATGCCAGATAATATTATTAGTTCCTGTAATTTCCATCCAGTAATTGTGTTTAGCACCTAATATTTGAATACTTGAAAGGTCAAGATCACTGTCGATTACATCCATAATATTTACAAAAGTTGCCGGTGCATTTCCGATATTTTGGAATTCAATAGTGTATTCGAGCCATTCGGTGGTAGGGTCGATATATCCTTCTTCACTAAAGCCTGCAGGATCAACCGTTTTGTGATTAGGATCATATGGGCCGGTTATAACTTCCACCACACTATCAATATTATTTTCAGCTGCATAGTCCCCAATTACAGGTTCTATAGAGCCAACTATCAATTTGTGATCACCAAATATTAAATCAGGACTGGCATTGTATTCAACAGATAGGGCAATAGGTTCATTAGGTACAAGCTCTGGAATTGACCAGGTGATGGTTGTATCAGTATAATCAGTATAAGGTGTACCACCTGTATAATTTAAACCTGATGGGTGATTTAAATATGCTGTTGCGTCTTCAACAATTTGATTGCCGATATTTTCTACAGTCAATGTAGTTGAAGTCGGAAAACCTGGTCTTATATTTTGTTGATTTACAGTAACACTAAGATCCGTTATTGGAATTGTATAATCCAGACGAAAATCTTTATTAAAAAGAGTATCTCCACCCATTATTGCTTCAAAATTTATTGTATATGCTGCTGGGTCAATTATATCCCAATATTCAGGATTATCAGTAGAGATGGTATAACTTCCTTCTTCATAAAAATGCAAATAATATTCCCCTTCAGAATTTGTAGCGCTTATAAAAACCGGCGGATCTGTTGTAATAATGCGATCATGAAAACGATATTCCATTTCATCTACAACTCCATTTGTATTTTCATCGTAATATACATGCCCATTAATTACTAATTGAAAGAATTTACCTAAAGTATCTGTAATTAACACAAAGCCCCAGTTAACATCATCTAGTCCATTAAATTCACCCGAAAAAATGAGATTATCACCAGATAACTGCATATCTAAAATTCTAAATGGCTCATGTTCTAAAAAATTACTTATTCTGAATAATGAATCTCCTTCACTATTGTAATAACTAATTATATATTCTTCTTCACCATCTGGATTTAAAACACTACCATATTGAATGATATTTCCACTCTCTAATAAAACTGGGTCTCGATAGATTCCGATACCTATTCCTGTATTTTCATATTTTTTGGTCCACAAGGTATCGCCTTCATAATTATATTTAATAAATTGATCTTTGATATTTAAAGAATCCATATATGTTGCAAATTCAAGAATACCTGTGCCTGTATTCACCAAACTGCAGTAGATCAAATTAGCTTCAATTTCTGTGTCAGAAACTATTAAGCCTGTAAATGTGTCGATAATTAATAAATAGTTAATATCAATACCAAATAATTTTTCAAAGTTTATATATACTAAACCATCTTGTATCGCAGCTCCTTGGCAAAAACTGTTATTTACTATATATGCATATGACCAAATGGAATTGCAATTTTCATCTAATTTAGTCACCGATGTAAATTCTTCTAAGTCTGTGTGCCCTTGCGAAATATAAATAAACCCATCTTCAATTTGCAGTACATCACCATAATCAACTTCACCCATATCACCTGGTATTGGATCATATCCAAGATCCTCCGTAGTAATGACCTTGAAGTTGGTAAGTTCACCAACTGAATTAAATTTGAGAAAATGATTCCAATTAAATACGACAAAACTGCCATCCTCTAAGCTAAAAATGTCGTTATAGTTAACAGCATCAGGAATAACAGTGTCATTTGACCAAATAATATCTCCATCCAAATCAAGTTTGGTCAGTTTATATTGATTAATTCCGTCAACGGCTGATCTGCTTAAAGCAATTAAATTCCCATCTGCAGTGGGCTTTGTTTCTGCAGTCCATGTCCATTCATATCCGGGTATAAATGTTACTCCGCCGGCTTGAGTAAAAACAGTTTTATGCATTACCAGCAAAAGGAGGAGTGTAAAAATTCTAATTATAGTTTTCATAAAATTAAATTTTACATTTTTAATCAGGATTTAAAGGGAGATGGGGGCTCCCACTAAATTACCTGATCTGAAAAAAAGAAATATTTTAATGTGCCACAATAAATTTAGCATTCGTTTTTAATATTCCATCAACATCCGAACAATTAATAAAATATATCCCATTTGGAAAATTCGCTGAATTAATTTGTATCATCTGCTTACTGGCATCAAGAATTTCATTTAAAACAACTTCACCGTTAATATTATAAATTTTAATATTGTAACCTGAAGTATTTTCTTCCTCTAACTGCAAAATAATATGGTCTCCTGCAGGATTAGGATATACGTTTAAATACTTATTAAATTCCTGAATGGAATTCGGTAGTTCAAGAGTTGTTTTGGTTGTATTTGTAATAACTGCATCATTGTAATCAAAATAAATAAATGCAGTGTTTGTAATTACAGTGCCAACGGTTGCTTCTTCGTTTATTTTAATTTTATAGATAATAAATCCACAACTGCCCAGAGGATCACTTGCACTATCCGGTAAATTAATATTTTCAAAATGCCAGATAATATTATTAGCGCCGGTAATTTCCATCCAGTAATTATGTTTAGCACCCAAAATTTGAATACTGCTGATATCAAGATCGCTGTCGATTATATCAACAATATTTACAAAGGTGGCCGGTGCATTTCCGATATTTTGGAATTCAATAGTGTATTCAAGCCATTGGGTATTCGGGTCGATATACCCTTCTTCACTAAAACCTGATGGTGTTACGGTTTTATGATTTGGATCCCAGGCGTTAATTACTGTTTCTATAACAGTGTCAATATTATTCGTTGGATCAATGTCTTCCAAAATTGGTTCAGTTTTACCAATGAATACTTTTTGATCTCCGATTTCAAGATCAATGCTCCCGGTATATTCAGCTATAAATGAGACAGGTGCAAGAGGTTCAAGTATAGGTATTGATAAAGTGAATATAGTGTCAGTATAATCAGTATAAGGGGTACCACCAATATAAATTAACCCGGAGGGATGCTGTAAATATGCCGTTGCATCATAAATAATTTGGTTCCCTATATTTTCTATTGTTAATTCACTATATGTTTCAAATCCGGGTCTAATATTTGCCTGATATAAAGTAGTTCGGATATCTTTAACAGGTGTCGAATAATCCAACAGAAAATCTTTATTAAAAATGGTATCTCCATCTAATAAGGGATCAAAATTAATTGAATGTGAGCTGGGGGAAATTATATCCCAATTTTCAGGATTCTCAGTAGATAAATTGTTGATTCCTGTTGTATATAAATTTAAGAAATATTCACCTTCCGAGTTTGTAACACCGTAATATTCACCAACGTCAGATGTGATAATTCTATCATGAAAACTAAATTCTTCCGGATCAAGTGATCCATTTCCATTTATATCCTGGAATACAGTCCCATTTATGGTTAATTGAAGAAAATCGCCTAAAGTATCAGTAAGTAGAACAAACCCGCTGCTTTCGCCAAATAAATCATAGTGGACTCCTGTGAAAATTAATTTTTCATCCCATCTATCAAAATTTACAATTGCAAAGGCAGAAGTTGAAAGAAAGTTAGTTATTTGAAGAGTTGTATCACCATCTTCATCATAATATTGCAACACATATTCAGTTTCTCCAAGTGCCATATTGTACTTCAAATTACAACTTAGCAAAGCGCCGCTACCCAATTGCAGTAATTTGATCATCCCACCTGAGCTATCTGGAGCTAGATATTCGTATTCTTTAGACCATATTGTATCGCAATCATAGTTATATTTTATTAAAATATCAGAAACGGTATCAAGCGAATAATATATGCGTGTTTCTAGTAAACCGGTGCCAATATCTATTTTATCCTTTATGTTAGAATTAAGATTAAACTCATTTTCTTCAACAATCAACCCTGTAACTGTATTTATTTTTGCGATTCTGGAAATTTCTGATTTTCTAGTACTTACAAAGATGAAATCGCCACTAACGGTAAGATCCACCGGATAAAAAAATGGATCCAATAAAAATGCATACGACCAAATTGTATTACCAGCCTGATCTATTCTTGTAACAGCATAAAAAGCGGAGCTTGTGGGGGAAGATGTATATCCTCTTGTTAATAAAATAAATTCATCACCAATTTGCGTTATATCTACATAGCCATTGTTGTTCAGATCACCCGGAATTGGAGAAAATCCCAGATTTTCACTGTCAAATTCTTTGTAATATATTAGTTCACCAATTGGATTAAATTGCAAAAGCGTAACATACTTAATAACAACTATGTTGCCATCAGAAATATTGAAAACGTGATCGAGATTGTCATAGTATGGTGGTGCATCAATTGAAGATGACCAAATAATGTTTCCAATCGCATCCATTTTAGTAAGGTTCATATTGAGGCCCCAACCTATTGGTCTACTTAAAGCGATTATGTTGCCGTCTATAGCTGGTTTAGCCTCTAATGTATAATCTGTTTCAGGTATAATAACCAGATTTGAAAGTTGTCCGTTTACCTTAAAATTAGAAAAAAGGGTAAATAATAATATAGTAATTAGTAGATTAGTATTTTTCATAATATTTTTACTTTTTATTTAGTAATCAGGATTTAGAAGGAGATGGGGGCTCCCACTAAATTACCTGATCTGAAAAAAAGAAATATTTTAATGTGCCACAATAAATTTAGCATTCGTTTTTAATATTCCCTCAACATCCGAACAATTAATAAAATATATCCCATTCGGATAATTTGACGAATTAATTTGTATCATTTGATTTCCAGCTTCAAGAACTCCATTTAAAACAACTTCGCCGTTAATATTATAAATTTTAATATTACAACCGGAAGTATTTTCTTCCTCTAATTGCAAAATAATATGGTCTCCCGCAGGATTAGGGTAAACATTTAAATACTTATTAAATTCCTGAATGGAATTTGGAAGTTCGAGTGTTGTTTTAGTTGTATTGGTAATGACTGCCGGGTTGTAATCAAAATAAATGTATGCAGTGTTTGTAATTACAGTGCCAACAACCGCATCTTCCTTCACCCTTATTTTATAAGTTACAAAACCACTGCTTCCTGCAGGGTCGCTTGCGCTATCCGGTAAATTGATATTGTCAAAATGCCAGGTAATTCTATTTTCATCTGATACTTCCATCCAATAAGCATGATCAGCGCCCAATATTTCTATACTGCTCAAATCTAGATGAGAATCAATCGCATCATCAATATATACAAATGTTGCAGGGGCTGTACCCACATTTTGAAATTCAACAGTGTATTCCAGCCATTCCGTATTCGGATCAATATAACCTTCGTCACCTATACCTGCAGGATTTACTGTTTTATGATTAGGATCCCATGCTGCTACAACTGTGGTGAATATACTATCAACATTATTCTCGATTATATAGTCACCGATAACCGGTTCGATGGAGCCAACGGTAAGTTTGATATCATCAATTAAAAAATCGGCGCTAGCTGTAAAATACGAGTGAAATGTGATCGGCTTGTAAGGATTAAAATCAGGTAATTCCCACGTAATTGTAGTATCTGTATAATCTGAATAAAGAGTTCCTGAATTATAAGTTAATCCTGATGGATGATGTAAGTATGCTGTTGCATCCACTGCAACCTGATTACCTACATTTTCTACCGTTATACAACTATTTGTTGAAAATCCGGGTGCGATAATTGACTGGTATAAATTAACACGAAGATCAAGTACGGGAGTAGTATAATCCAAACGGAAATCCTTATTAAATAAAGTGTCTTCCAATCCTAAAATATCATATTCAACGGAATATTCTGACGGATCTATAATATCCCAATATTCAGGGTTTTCTGTACTTATGGAATAAATTCCGGGTTCATAAATATGCATGGTATAATCACCTTCAGCATTTGAGAAGGCAAAATTTCCCGGTGGATCAGTGGTAATTAATCTGTCATGAAAAGTAAATTCCTCGGGATCAACAAGTCCGTTATCGTTTGCATCATAATAAACAGTCCCTTGAATCACCAATTGATTAAATTGACCCAAGGTATCTGTAATTAAAACAAAACCCACACCATCTACCAAACCGTAATATTTACCTGAAAAAATAAGTTCGTCGCCATTCCTTTCCATATCATTTATGTCAAAATATTCTTTATCCAGAAAATTGTGAACATTTAAAATCGTATCACCAAACTCGTCATAATACCTCAATAGATATTCATACTCTGCAACTCCTGAAGCGACATTGAGACTTATCAAATTACCACTCTCCAATGTTATTATTTCTATCACATAACCGCTATCGAAACCAGTATAAGTGAAGAAATTTGTCCAGAGTTCTTCGCCATCAAAATTATACTTGGTTAGCACATCCGTAATGTCACCTAGGTAATCACCTCTTCCGCTTTCGATTATGCCATCTTCAACCTTAATAAGATCAATATTATATAAATATTCATCAGGGGTTGTCTCTGAAACTATTGAACCATCAAGTGAATTTATTATTGTTAAAGGATGTGTATAATCAGGATACCCATGCGAATTTGAAAAGTACACATATTCATCCTTTACAACAACGGCGTAATTGTTGAAATTGTCATAACTATAGGCGTAGGACCATATGGAATTTCCGTCTTCATCCAATTTTGTGATTGCAACAAAATCCTCTCCTGCTGCAGTGCCCCTGGAATAAAAAATAAACCCACCATCCACTTGGGCAACATCAACATAATCAGCGAAACCTGCATCCCCTGGAATATCATCATAACCCAATATTTCTGAGGTAAAGAAAATATCAGAAATAACAGCTCCTTCGGAATTAAATTTTACAAAATAATTGTCACTAAACATTACATAATTTCCATCTGATAAACTAAAAATATCTTGTAAACTTGGATAACCAACTGGGCCATCAATTCCAATTGACCAAATGATGTCGCCGTCTGTGGAAAGTTTTGTTAAATAATAATCATACAGACCTCCGGTACCACGACTTATAGAAATAATGTTGCCATCTGTGGTTGGTTTTGATTCTGCAGTCCAGTCTGTTTCGCTAATAAAGGTAACACCTGCTGCCTGTCCGTAACTTTTCCCGGCCATTAGTGTTACACATGCGATTAAAAATGTTGTAAGGAGATTTTTCATAATTTAAGTTTTAATGGTGAATTATTTTATGTATATCAGATGAAAAAGCCGATTATATTCCTTACCTGTAAGTTCGAGAATATAACTGCCCTGTTCCTGTAATTTATTTTTTTGGATTGGAATTGTATTTGAATTGATGTTTCCTTTTAAAATCATCCTTCCTGTGATGTCCCGTATTGTATATGTCTCAAAATTTTGCAGAATATAATTTTCCGGAAATACTTTCAACTCCTCACCATGCCATGGATTAGGATATAAAATAATATCCTCTTTCTGATCTATATCATGTATTCCTGTTACCGCCCAAACTTCATAGGCCGAACCATCCAACATTACCGGAGTAAGATCATTTAATACTCCTGTGGCACCGGTAATATTAAATATGATGGAACTATCACCACTTTCTATCATGATGCCAGCAATATTATCCTCTACAATAAATCCTAATTTTCCAATTTGGCCATATCCACCCTTATTAATATAATTTGTATTAACAGCACCAGCGTCAACTCTCGGTTCAATTGGTTTGTAATTTAATGTGATCAGCTCATCCTCTACAATTCCAAACCAGGAATCAATAAAATACACAGATAAACCAAGAGAATCAACTATAAATGGAGCTCCTTCATAACTGATCGTAAATTCCACTCCATAAATTTCATCAATAGGAATTGCTTCCGTTCCCAACATGATAGGTATTTCATTATATCCGGAATGTAAAATAATTCCTGCTGTATTTAACCAGATAGGAAAATCACCACCATCTGATAATCGTAGATCAAATACAGCATGACCTGATCCGTAATTCGAAATTATAGCAGTTGTATCATCTTCATTAATTTCACCATCACCCAAACAATCGGCGTATTTTGCATTTAAAAATAATCCTGTAGAATCTGGCCAAAGATCTGCATTGTATCCCATCCAATCATCGGTAATGATGTCGCGCGGCGGACCTGTAAATAAATATCCGGTTCCTAACGGGAAAAGATCGCTCATATCCACCAACCCCGAATTATCAGCATCTCCTGGCCATACACAATTAAAAACACATTCGGGGAAATTGCCTAATTCATCAGACCCTACAATTAAATATTCTTTTTCCCTTTCCGGCGTTTCGGTATCTATAAATCCGGATAAAACAAATGGATAATCGGAGTCGTAAAAATTGTTTGTTATAATATTGGTAAGTTCAACGTCACCCGCATCCTCCAGAATTATTTGTTCCGAAATATAATTTCCGTCCTCATCTAATTTAATTAATACAGTTTTTGTTCCGGATACCAAATACTGAACAGTTAAAATATAATACGAACCATCAATATGTTGCACTACATCATGTGCCACAATTTTATAACCGGGATCTGGAAAGAGTATATCTATTAATATTGGAAATCCGTCAATGGTATCAAAAACTGCAAAATAGATTTGCGAGGAATCCAAATTATTCCCTACCACTGCAGTTCTAAGTGCCTTTACCTTTTTTACTCCATTTATTAATATACTGTCTCGGCCCCATTCATGAAATTCAATAGAATCCAGTTCATATACCAACCAAACATATGGTATGTAAGTTGGGCCATATGATCCTGTCAGTATATTGCCATAACCAGTTAGTTCTGCATCATTAATAATTAATTTCTCGTCAGATATTGTAACCGGATAATAATAAGACACCGAGTCCAATAAGATTTCTGTATCCAAAGTATTGTATACATGTAATTTTCCGTTTGCATAACCATACAACGTGTAATTGTCAAAACCATTTTTAAATCCTCTTACGCTAACTCCACTGCCTAAACCACTGTCGTCCGACCAGTCTTCGGTTGTTGCAATTAGATCTCCGGTATTGTAATCCAACTCTATTCCCCAAATGGAGGTATCCGCATTGGCAAATCCAGTTATGTAGATCAATGCAGAATCCTCAGAAAAATCCAGGTTATTAGGATATTCAACATAATCATTCTTCCCAAATTGTCTGAACCAGATCAAATTTCCCTCATGATCTAACCTGATCACGGAAAAGGTAATTGTATCCGACTCGCCTCCATTGATAATGGAAATATATTCTCCGGAGGGGCCGTTCAATATTTGAGAGGCTTCATCCTGCATACCTGAGCCGCCAACATATACCCAAGGTGCAAGCTGAGCCTTCATTTGCTGGGAATAGCAGAGCAGAATAAAAAATATAAAAAGGACTTTTTGGCGATAGATCTTATTCATTATTTAACTATTGATACCAAAGATGATGGGATTTAAAATAGCAACCAAGAATTTATTTGCGTATTTTTAACCATTAAAATCGACATAAAAATTTATAATTGATTGATAATCAATAATATATATTAACTTATGGTTGAAAATAATAATTTAATATTGGATTCGTCCTTTTGGAATATATATGAAAAACTGACTCAAGAGGAGGCCGAAGAATTTTGTGCCTTTACAAAGTCGGAATTAATTGACCAAACCCGGCATTTGGGAAAATTTGCGGAAGGCATTTTGCATTTTAGAAACAATATAGATGAAAATGCAGCAGAGAGATTATATAACAGTGTATTCGAAAAAAAAGGATTCAATGTTCAGGTGATAAGTAATTATCTGTCAGATCTGAAAAAAGTGCTCCTGCAATTTCTTCAGATAAGTTGGATCATGGAAAACGAAAATATTAAAAGCTGGGCATTATCAGAAATGTTTCTCAAAAAAGGTTTACTCCGGCAATTTGAAAAATTAAATGATGATGATTTAAATGATGAACAATATCAATCGCCTGAAAATTCGTTTTTTACATTTAAAAAAAGACTTCTCAAAGATGAATACGCAGCAGCCCTTGCAAAAAAAAGAGAATACGGATTATTAGAACCTGTGATTCATGATTTCCAACAATATTATTTGTTGGAAACAATGCGTATGTATTGCGAATTAGTGAACAGAAAAAATTTGCGTTCTCAGGATTTTGACGAATTACAATTGCAAACTTTTATACAATACTTCAAAAATGTTCAACTGGTTCAGGATATAGATCCTTTGATAGAATTGTATTACCAGGTATTTAATTTTTTGCGCGATTTAAATGATGAAGAGGCATTCAAAAAATACAAATTATTATTGGCCCGTTTAATTAAATCCATGCATCCTAAAACTGCCCGTGAGATCTGTTTATACGGGCAAAATCAGTGCGTAAATCACATCAATCTGAATCACACTAACTGGCTTGCCGAACTCTTTGATCTTTATAATTTAATGCTCATGGAAAATATCATGTACGAAGGCCCCTATATGACGCAATATACCTTTAAAAATTATGTAACGGTGGCATTGCGATTAAAAGAATTTGAACGGGCTAAAGATTTTGTGGAAGTATATCAGGGCAGGTTGCATCACGATTTTAAATTTAATGCCTATCACTATAATCTCGCCGCAATTTATTTTGAAAAAAACGAATTTTCTGAGGCAATGGATGAATTAAATAAAATACAATTCACCGACCCGGTTTATTATCTCGACTCCAGAAGTATGTTGCTGAAAATTTATTATGCCGATAAAGATCATGATGCAATTTCTTCCTTATACAATTCAGTGCGCGTTTATTTATTAAGAGGGAAACAACTTTCCAAAAAACAAGCAGATCTCTACCGCAATTTATTTTTATATACCTACAAATTATCCATGCTCAATATCAATAAAAAGGTTTTAGGAAATGCCCTATACAACGAAAGAAAACAAAGTCTTAAAACCAAGGTAATAAATGCTTCGGTGGCGAATAAGAATTGGTTGTTGGAGAAGATAAATGAAACAATGAAGGAATGAAGGGATGAAGGAATGAAGTCAACAGTGGGCAGTGGCACTGGGCAGTTTGAAGCATTGGATGATTTTCGTCTGAACTGGCAACACAGTGAACAGTCGCAGTCGCAGTCGCAGTTTGAAGCATTGGAAGATTTTCCTCCGAACCCAACCCCTTCAACTCCTTCAACCCCTTCAACTCTACTAAGGAAATATAATATTAAATAAAGAACAAGGAATAAAGAACCCGTCGATGGACGGACAGGCAACAACAATCCTCCCCCGGATGATTTTCCTCCGTTTTGAACTCAGAACCCCGAACTCAGAACCCCGAACTCAGAACTCAGAACCCAGAACTGAAACATGTAGTGATCGACGCAGGAGATCTACTACATGTCAGAACCCAGAACCCCGAACCCAGAACCCAGTACTCAGAACCCAGTACTCAGAACCCAGAACCCAGAACCCCGAACTCAGAACCCCGAACTCAGAACCCCGAACTCAGAACCCCGAACCCAGAACCCCGAACCCAGAACCCAGAACCCCGAACCCAGAACCCAGAACCCAGAACCCCGAACCCAGAACCCAGAACCCAGAACTCAGAACAAAAAATCTGTCACGTTGTCATAAATTTACCAATGGTATAATCATTGACTTGGCAACCGTGCATTAAAAGCGTAAATAAAAAAAAGCAAGATATGGGAAAGATCATTGGTATTGACTTAGGAACTACAAACAGTTGTGTATCCGTAATGGAAGGAAATGAACCGGTTGTTATTCCGAACGATGAAGGTCGCAGAACTACGCCTTCCATCGTGGCATTTTTGGAAAATGGTGAACGCAAAGTGGGTGATTCCGCAAAACGTCAGGCCATTACAAACCCAAGAAAAACAATTTCAAGTATCAAACGATTCATGGGTCATCGCTATAGCGAAGTTGCAAATGAGATCGGTATGATGAGTTATGAAGTGGTGCGTGGCGATAATGATACTGCGAGAGTTAAAATTGGTGACAGAATGTATACACCACAGGAAATTTCTGCCATGGTGTTACAAAAAATGAAAAAAACGGCAGAAGATTATCTTGGAACGGAAGTTACCGAAGCAGTTATTACTGTTCCGGCATACTTTAACGATTCTCAGCGTCAGGCAACAAAAGAAGCCGGCGAAATTGCAGGACTTACAGTAAAACGTATCATAAATGAACCAACAGCAGCAGCTTTGGCATATGGTATGGATAAGCGTCATAAAGACATGAAAATTGCAGTGTTTGACCTTGGTGGTGGAACATTCGATATTTCTATTTTGGAATTAGGTGATGGTGTGTTTGAAGTGAAATCAACAAACGGTGATACACATTTGGGTGGTGACGATTTTGATAAAAAGATCATCGACTGGTTGGCAGATGAATTTAAAAAAGAAGAACCAAATATCGATCTTAGAAAAGATCCAATGGCCTTACAGCGCTTAAAAGAAGCTGCTGAAAAAGCTAAGGTGGAATTATCTTCCTCTATGGAGACGGAAATTAATCTACCTTATATAACTGCCATCGACGGAGTTCCAAAACACCTTGTTAAAAAATTATCCCGTTCAAAATTTGAGCAATTAAGCGATGATCTTATTCAACGCACATTGCGCCCTTGTGAAGCTGCATTTAAAGATGCAGGTTATGCAAAAACTGATATTGATGAAGTGATCCTGGTTGGTGGTTCTACCCGTATTCCTAAAATTCAGGAAGTAGTGGAACAATTCTTCGGAAGAAAACCAAATCGCAGCGTAAATCCGGATGAAGTAGTTGCCGTTGGTGCAGCAATTCAGGGTGGAGTTTTAACAGGGGAAGTAAAAGATGTATTGTTGTTGGATGTAACTCCGCTCTCTTTAGGTATTGAAACTTTAGGTTCAGTATTTACCAAATTGATAGAATCAAATACTACGATCCCATCTAAAAAAAGTGAGGTATTTTCAACCGCAGCTGATAATCAGAACCAAGTGGAAATTCACATTTTACAAGGTGAACGTTCCATGGCAAAAGATAACAGAACCATCGGTCGATTTATATTAGATGGTATTCCGCCATCACGCAGAGGTGTTCCGCAAATTGAAGTAATATTTGATATTGATGCCAATGGTATCCTGCATGTTACAGCAAAGGATAAAGGAACCGGTCGCGAACAAAGTATCCGTATTGAAGCCTCCACAGGTTTAAGTGATGATGAGATCAAACGCATGCGTGATGAAGCGAAAGCAAACGAGGAAACTGACAAACAGGCACGTGAAAAAGTGGAGAAATTAAATAAGGCCGATGGAATGATATTCGAAACCGATAAACAATTAACGGAATTCGGTGCGAAGTTGAGTGATGGTGCTAAAAAACCAATTGAAGATGCCTTGGCCGAATTACGCGAAGCGCATAAATTACAGGATGTTGCCGCTTGCGATGCAGCCATGGAGAAATTAAATACTGCATGGAATAACGCAAGTCAGGAAATGTACGCCGCTCAACAAGGTGCACAAACAGAAAATCCAACTTCAGATCAAACACAAACTAATGAGTCGGCAGATAATAATAATGCAAAGACAGATGATGTTGAGTTTGAGGAAGTGAAGTGATGAAGTGAGTAATGAGTAATGAGTGATGAGTTTGCCTAGACCGCAAGTGAGAGTCTCGCTAATGTAAAACGCAAGTGAGGCTCTCACTTTTTTAGTGAGGGTCTCACTGGGATGGGGAAATGAGTGATGAGTTATGAGTAATGAGATTGCTCCTCGTGAGCCGGAGCTTTTACTCTTGACTATTGACTATTGACGATTAGGTGAGTAGTGAATAGTGAGTACTGAGATTGCTCCTCGTGAGCCGGATGGTTTCACTCCTGACTAATTTCGAGAGTCGTGAACCGTGAATACGACTCAGGTAACATTGGAGCTTTGATTTTGGGATTAAACTTTTTTCTTAATTGGGTCATTCTCATTACTCATAACTCATTACTCATTTTCGTGAATCGTCAATCGGAGCATATTCACCACTCACCATTCACCACCCGACTGTCAAATTTATTTCTGAATTTTGCACATACATTATGAAACAAATTAGCATCTCTGCAACTGAAAGGATTAGTCTGGTAAATTTCGGCTCCACCGAATACGATGAAATTGTGGCGCTGCGCTATGAAATATTGCGCAAACCATTAAATCTGCACTTCACATCAGAGCAACTCGCTGCCGAATCGGATTATTTCCATCTGGCATATTATCAGAATGAGAAATTAATCGCTTCACTTATTCTGGTTCCCGAAGGAAATGGTAAAATGAAAATGAAACAAGTTGTAGTTGCAACCGGACATCAAGGAAAGGGAATAGGAGCTAAGTTGATCTTTGCAGCGGAACAATTGGCTGTGGAGAAGGGATATAATTTCATTTATTGCCACGCTCGCGACACGGCAGTTCCTTTTTATTTAAAACTCAACTACAAACAGGTAGGAGAAATGTTTGAGGAAGTTACCATACCACATTGGGAAATGGAAAAGGACCTGTATTAGGCCCTTTTTCTATAGGTTAAATCTAAGCGTTTATTTTCTTTTTTTCTGATCCTTATTCGCATAAAAAACTTCCCAATCAATAAGATCACGGATTGGAGATATACCCACAACTCTGGTATTATCATATTCTATTGCTCTTACCTTGATCATTTCAACAGGTTCCAAAGGAAGATCTGCAGGTCTGATAAAAGTGATCATATTTTTGGTTGGATCCGGGATGATCTCGATCAAAACTTTCGTTAAACCGCTGGCGATAAAGTTCAGTTTTGAGGCTCCGGTTTCAGTCAGGTCAATGGATCGTTTGCTATTATAAGGCATTCTGTCATTGATACGAACAATAATTGTGGAATCGTTTCGGAGATTGGTCACTTTTACCCAGGTTCCCAAGGGCAGCGATTTATGGGCTGCAGTCATTTTATCCTGTGTAAAAATTTCTCCGTTTGCGGTTTTTCTCCCCACAAACTTATCGTGGTAAAAACTCGCTGTCCCCGTTTCAGTCTTGGCGTGTTGTGCATAACCCACCGCTATAACCGAGGTTAACAGCAATGTGAACAGCATTCGCATAAACATAATAGGCTTCATTTATTGATGTAAGTTAGTTAATACAGGGTGTATTGCCAAATTTTAGGCCACTCTGTTATCCACATAGATAGGATGGAGCCGTTTCTGAAAGGTCAGATAACCATAAACTTCCTGGTTATATAACCAGCGTTGGTGTCGAAACGTATGATATAAGTGCCACAATTAACAGCACCTGTAAGATTGATAATGCTACCATCCGGCTTCCCGCTCAGGTTTTCAAGTTCTACTATCTGACCTGTGCCATTTACAATGATATAACCATAAACCTCAATGTTTACAGCAGATATCGTGAGAATCGGATTTAATCTTTGTAGTGGATTTGGTGAAACGGATATCGTTTGATCAAATGCTAATTTTAACTCAGGAGCCTCATTTCCTGTGTTTATAGCGCCACAAATTCCGCTTTTAGATGCTTTTGCAATTTGACCACTCACTGAAAAGGTCAGTAAAATGGAAAATATCATGAGTAAGCTGCGTAGTTTCATATCAGGTCAAATTTAAACTGGTTGCACAATGACTATGACAAAAGTAATCAAAAATTTAAATTTTCAAAATATTGTTCAAACATTGTTTGGTATCAGAACAACTTCAATACCCCTAAGCCAAATTGAGCTTCGTGTTCGAGTAACCATTGCTTTCGCCAGAGTCCTCCTGCATAACCCACCAACGAATTATTTGAACCAACTATTCGATGGCAGGGTATTATGATAGCGATAGGATTTTTACCATTTGCCGCACCAACTGCCCGAACGCTTTTTTCGTCGCCAACCTTTTTTGCTAGATCGAGATAACTCGCAGTGTTTGCATAAGGCACTTCTAAAAGTTGATTCCAAACAGAGGATTGAAAAAATGTGCCCACAGGATTTAATTTCAGATCAAACTTCTTTCTGGTTCCTGCAAAATATTCTTCCAGTTGTTTTCTGCATTCGGCAATAATTCCGTTGCTAATATACTCCTTGCCATTTGGTAACATATCAAAACTAACGGAATGAATTGCATTTTCATCTCCTTTAATTTCAAGAAGTCCGAGTGGCGATTCAAAATAATGTGCATTGAGATGAGCCATTAAACAAATTTAACCATTCTTTAATTTTATTTACTTTTCGTGTAATTAAATTCTATCACTTTATTTTCTCCCTGCACCATACCTTCGATCTTCGCATGTAATGTTTTTTTATTTACAGGTTTGTAGGAAATTATTTGAGGGTAGTCATGTTTCGGATTTACAAAAATATACCATTCATCAACTATGCCCGAATAAATGAATTTAACCGGAAGATCATCATTCTGATCTTTTACTTCTGAAATAAAATAAATGGTATCGTTCTCTTGTTTCAGGGTAATAATTTCCAGGGGATCTTTATTGATGCTATCGGTAGGGTTTTGCAAAAAATTCACAACTGCTTTATAAGTTTGGTCGTCTACCTTCGTCCACTGCTCCACCATATTACCTCCATCCGTTTTTATTTGCCAGGTTCCCACCAGCCATTTAAACTGATTAGTAAAATCGGAAGTTTTCTGTGCATGCAGCGAATTGCTGAACAATTTGCAGAAAATTAAGGTCAATATAAATATTTTCTTCATATGATATCGGCTGCTAAAATAGAAAAAGTATGCTGAAGGTTTGTTAAATTCAAAAAATCAATGGTTTTGGAAGTAGGAAATAGGAAATAGGAAGTAGGAAGTAGGACATAGGACTGACAAAGGACAATGGAAACTGACATAGGATTGATTTGTATTAGCCTTTTATTTTAAATACTAATTAATGTGTTAAAGTCATTTGGAAAATATTCTACTTTTATATTTCATAAACCTCTTCGTGAAAACTTTGTGTCCTTTATGCCTTCGTGGCAAAAAAAATATTCGTAGGAAATTAATCTTTCATTCCAAATAAAATTCCTTCCCGTTTCCTTCCCGTTCTTACCGCCTTCCCGGCAAAAAAAACACCCGGGAAACAGGATCCTTCTATTTCTGAAATGGAAGTTTAAATCCCTTTTTTTGTTTAACCAATACATATCTAAACGAAAAACCAATACCTAAATGAAACCAATCATCCTCTTGTAATTTAAATGCCGGTTTTAGATCTGCGGAAATTACGAGTGGGAGTAATAATACTTTATACTCCACACCAAAAACAAGATTGCAACCAACATAAGAAGAATCTGATAATAAATACTTTCCAACGGATGGGCCTATTCCTCCATACATATTTAAACTTTTTGTAAATAATAAATTATTATGATGTTCGATCATTGCGGTGGCAGAAACTTCCTTGAAATTAATTTGTCCGATCGCCTCTATGGTGGTATGTTCAAAAATGCGTTGTTGTAAACTCAATCCAAAACCTTCATTCGAAAATCGAACGCCTGCAGCGGTGATGTATTTTTGGGCCGGAAGTTGATTAGTTATGATGATAATTATACCGATCAGAAAAGTTCTTTTCATAATGTCAATAGTCAGGAGTCAAGAGTCAATGGTCAGTATGGAGACTGATTGAAAATTAGCGTACTCGTTATTATTTATCGGGTAAATGAGTAATGAGTTATGCCCGCCCGGATGACCCGGTCGGACGGGAGTAATGAATTTACCCTATCGCGGCGTTTGCCTCCAATTAATACGTTCTTCTTCATATTACTTAAAACGTAAGTGACTTCGATTGTAGTATAATTTCAGAAGTCAGAGCCGTAAATTGACACGCGAATCGGGACGCGGGAATCGGGATTAGATTGATTTTGAGTGTAAAATTTTATTACTAAGAATAAGTTAAAAGTAGGGTGTAAAATTTACAGTTAATATCGAGCTCCCCTTTTTCCACCTTACCACCCTTCCTTCCTTAGATCCTTAGAACCTTACCCTTCGAATCTTCTCCCTTCTCCCTTCGAATCTTCATGAATAACCCTTCGAATCTTTATTTATCTTTGTGCCGTGGGCCTAAAATCACTATTCTCCCGACCCTTTGCAGCTTACATATCCCGAAAAGTAAAAAATTCGGCGAAAAATGCATTGAACTGTCAGGAAGAGATCATGTTGGATTTAGTGAAGGATGCGCAATCTACTTTATTTGGAAAGGATCACAATTTTTCTGAAATAAATAATTACGAATCCTTTAAAAAAAATATCCCTATCCGTGATTATGAGGGGTTAAAAATTTATATAGATAAAGTTGTTGCAGGCGAAGCAGATATTTTGTGGAAGGGCAAACCATTATATCTTGCAAAAACTTCGGGTACTACTTCAGGAGTAAAATATATTCCTTTAACAAAAGAATCAATTCCTAACCATATTAATTCTGCAAGAAATGCATTGCTGATGTACATTCATGAAACAGGAAATACAAGTTTCATAAATGGCAAAATGATATTTCTTCAAGGATCCCCTGTATTAACGGAAAAAGCGGGAATTAATGTCGGTAGATTATCCGGCATTGTGTATCATTTTGTTCCTGCATATTTATTAAAAAACCGAATGCCTTCTTATGAAGTAAATTGTATAGAAGATTGGGAAACAAAAGTAGAGGCAATTGCAAAAGAAACAATTTCAAAAAAAATGTCGCTCATAAGTGGAATTCCACCTTGGGTATTGATGTACTTTGAAAAACTTTTAGAAATCTCCGGAAAACAAAAGATAAAAGATATTTTTCCCGATTTCTCACTTTTTGTTTATGGCGGAGTTAATTACGAACCCTACCGAACAAAAATTGAAGCTATAGTCGGGAAAAAAATTGACACAATAGAAACATATCCCGCAAGCGAAGGATTTATTGCCTACCAGGATTCGCAAACAGAAGAAGGATTATTATTAAACGTGGATTCCGGAATTTTTTTCGAATTTATTCCTGCAGGAGAAATTTTTGAGGAAAATCAAACACGCATTTCTTTAAAGGATGTTCAATTAAATATTAATTACGCACTCATATTAAATAATAATGCAGGATTATGGGGATATAATATCGGCGATACCATAAAATTTGTATCCAAAGACCCATATAGAATTGTTGTAACCGGTCGTATTAAACACTTTATTTCTGCCTTTGGTGAACATGTGATAGGAGAGGAGGTGGAGTTTGCCATGATGAAAGCAGCAGAGGAGCTAAAAGTGGAATTTGTCGAATTTACCGTTGCTCCTCAGGTTAACCCAACTTCAGGCATCCCTTATCATGAGTGGTTCGTCGAGTTTTCTACCCCGTTGGTCGAAATGGATGTTTTTGGAGCTAAAATTGATGCTTATCTTCAACAAAAAAATATTTATTACAAAGATCTCATAGAAGGAAAAATACTGAGACCACTGGTAATAACCGTTGTTAAACCCGGAGGATTTAAAGATTATATGCGTTCTGTTGGCAAGTTAGGAGGACAAAACAAGGTAGCCCGACTCAGTAACGACCGCAAGATAGCCGATGAACTTAAACAATGGACCTAGTGTTAACAAACTTTAGTTTTCCAATACATTAAATCACAGTAAAATTCACGAATTTCGCAGCAATTATGGTAATTATACAGGTAGCACAATTAATTTTAGCACTCACAATTTTAGTATTTATACATGAACTCGGTCACTTTCTGGCCGCAAGAATGTTCGGAGTCAGAGTTGAAAAATTTTACATTTTTTTCGATGCATGGGGCAAAAAAATATGGTCGTTTAAACGGGGCGATACCGAATATGGTATTGGTTGGTTACCCCTCGGCGGTTATGTAAAAATTGCCGGTATGGTGGACGAAAGTCTGGATAAAGAAGCGATGAAACTTCCCCCGCAACCCTGGGAATTGCGTTCCAAAGCAAACTGGAAAAAATTTGTTGTGATGATAGCCGGTATCGTTATGAATGTGATACTCGGTATTATTTTATACATTTTTATTCTGAATAATTACGCTAAACATTATACAACTGTTGAAGGTGTAAATAAGGAAGGAGGTATTTATGCAACTACTTCCGGACAACAATACGGTTTTCAAACCGGAGATAAATTAATTTCGATCAACGGAAATTCATACGAACGTTTGGATGATTATATGAATGCGCGTTTATATTTTGGATCGAAGGTAGTGGTGGAACGCAATGGAAATCAAGTTCCAATTACTGTTGCCGATTCTGCATTCCTAGATAAAATGCGTGGAAATATTTTATTTGATCTTAAAGCAACGGTAAAAATTGATTCTCTTAGTGATACTTTGCTCAATGCAAAACAAGCTGGAATTTTAATGGGAGATATTATCAGATCTGTGGATAGTGTAGATATCACCTGTTATTCGCATCTGATAGATGTTTTACAATCTAAAAAAGATCAACAGGTATTTATTACCGTGGAAAGAAACGGGCAATTAAATACTATGCCTGTTGCTGTTAATCGCGATGGCAGAATAGGATTTAAACCGGATATAGAATTTTTTCCTTACGACTCTGTAAAATATACTTTTGCAAAAGCAGTGAGTTACGGAACAAGAGATGCATTTGAAGTATTTTATTTTCAGGCAATAAGTTTATGGAGAATATTAAAGGGTGATATTCCTGCAAAAGATTCCATTTCTAGTCCAATAGGTATAACAAAATTATTTAATCCGGTTTGGGATTGGAGTTCTTTCTGGTTGTTGACGGCATTATTGAGTATGGTATTGGCATTTATGAATTTATTACCTATACCTGCATTAGACGGAGGACATATGATGTTCATAATAATTGAAAGTATTACCGGTAAAAAATTATCAGATAAATTCATGGAAAGGGCACAAGTTGTGGGGATGGTGCTGTTGCTGAGTTTGATGGTTTTTGCTGTTGGAAACGATATTGTGAAAATGTTTGAATAATGACCCGTTTTTTTAAAAGAGTTTTATTTATAACAATTTGTTTGTTGTTTTTTGCAAAAATTAATTTTGCTCAAAATTCAACAGGGGGACAATTATTATCAGGTGATACGGTATATCCAAAACACAAGGTGATGATCATCCCGTTTAATATGTATAATTATTTTTCTGATGCTGATCCTGAACTGGCTCAAAAAAATGAAAAGGATGTAACAGATATTTCCACACTTTTCAGATACGGATTAAATTATAATATCAGTGCAAGGGTAATTTCAGCATACGATCCTTATAATATTTTAGTTGACACCACACTTCAATCAGGACAAGATCTCAATATGATCTATGCATCCATTAAATATCAGTTTGAAAAACCAATGGATGTTAATGCAAAGGATAGTGCAGAAAATAAAACAATAAAACAGCCGGATATTTTTGGATTGGGGGGAGAAGAAGTTGAAGAGGAAAAAAAGAAAATTTCCTTCAACAAAAAGGAAGAAGAACCTGCAAACACCAAATATATGAATGCAGTGATCACCCATCCGGAAATATTTCCGAATCTTCAAAAAAAATACGGAACCGATCTGTTTTTATTCATAAATCAGTTTGAATTAATTACTAACTATAACCATTGTCTCGACAGGGCTGAAAATTCATTTGAAAGAAAGGTGGTGGTGCATTATTCTGTTTATAATGCGGAAGGAAAACAATTAAAGGGAGATGCCATAACAGTAACTTTTGGTTCTGCACAAACCAATGTCGACGAAATTGTATCACAACAATTTCCGCTCATTGCTGATTATTTGTCACAGTCAATTCAAACAACTACCACCTATCCCGCAGGAGCAAGAAAATGAGTTACTTCCAATTGTATGAATTGCCTATGTCGTTTCTTGTAGATGAGAAATTAATAAAACAAAAATATCTCGCTTTAAGCCGCAAGTTTCATCCCGATTTTTATACCGGGGCAGATGCAAGCAAACAACATGAAATTTTGGAATTATCCACCCAAAACAACAAAGCTTTTCAAACTTTATCCGATTTCGACAAGCGCATTAAGTATATTTTAATGGAGAAAGGATATCTCGAAGAAGAAGAAAAATTCGCCCTTCCCCAAATGTTTTTAATGGAAATGATGGACCTCAACGAACTAGCCATGGAAGTGGAATTTGACCCTGAACCCGAAAAAAAACAAGAAGTTTTGAATCATATTCAAACCACAGAAACTGCACTTTTAGACTCCATAATGCCCATTTTAAGCAGTTATAACGAAGAAACTGCCACAGAAACCGATTACAAGGCCATAAAAGAATTTTACTATAAACGCAAGTATTTATTGCGTATTCGGGCTCAGTTGGATAAATTTGCGGTCGATTAGGTTATCGTGCTTAAAAATTTAAGCCGAAGTTGTAGCATAGCAGACAGCAAATTTTGTGGATGGTAGATCACAAAATTCCTGATAAACGTTCTTAAAATATAATTGCCGAAGTGGTGGAATGGTAGACACGCTGGATTCAAAATCCAGTGTCCTCAACAGACGTGTGGGTTCGAGTCCCACCTTCGGTACAAATTAATCTGAAATCCTGCCAAACAGAAGGTTTAGAGGTTGAAATCTGAGCAGCAGCACAACCGCATCACTTTTATTATTGTTTCCAATGCTCAAGGTAAATTTGAAATATTTTAGAATTGAAACTTGCCTTTTCTGATTAAGAAGTTGACATTCCCGTTAAATTCTCTATATGTGATCCCTACGGGATTTTTGTCCAATTTATCTATTATGCTACCGATTTCGTCCCTACAGGACTGTTTATTGATATCGGCAAATAAAATTAACTCCTAAATTGTCAAAAACTAAATCACCATTGAAAAAGCAATTGATTTAATGAAAACTATCTACAGGATTACCGTTGAGATGCCCCAATCTTCTGCTAAATCAGCACTCATTTTTGCACCCCATGACAATCAACAAGAGTTACTAAAAATCTTTAACCTTAATATTTAAACTAAACTGGCTCAATGCGGAAAACAGGAGGCTATTAGATTTAATTAATTGATATAATAAAAAAACCCGCTACATTTTGTAACGGGCACTTGCTATTTAATCCAAGGAAATAATATTCACTATTTCATTACTTCATTTTTACAAATACTTCAGATTCAGTCCTTAATCCTTCTTTTTTAATTACAACATTATAAACTCCAACCGCCAAATCACTAACACTAATTTTTTGACCCTCAGTTGCAAATCTAGATTTTATTAAACTACCGGTCATATTAAATATGTCAACTTGAAAATCCTTATTTTCAAATTCAATTGGAGTAATTAATTCAACAATAAAATATTCAGAAGATGGGTTTGGGTAAATGCGATAAATATCTTCAAGTTCTCCTAAGCGAAGTAATGTAAATGGGATTTCAAAATAACCTACTGATGTAGCAGGTACTTCTACGCATTTGCAATCCGCAGGAACACCTGGAGGACATGAAACAAAACCAAATCCAGGTACGCCGGCAGCAGCTGATAAATCAAACCAATTAGGATAGGTAAGAGGACTTGTGCTACATGGATATTGGTTAGTGATTTTATCTAAAATCGCGGACCTGCCTGAAGTTGAATATAATTGTTGCGGATCAACACATAATATCGACGGAGTGCTAAATGAAATTCCCGCGGCTCCAGTATATATTGTAACCAAGTTGTTAGGGTCAATTATGTATCGCTAGGGTATGCTTTTAATATTAGTATAATAAATATATAATTTTTACTCTGAAGGTGGTGCCAAAAAAACCGTTGGAGCCAGGTTGTTGTTAAGTACATACATGGAGGTAGTCGAAGAAATATAATTCAGGTTTTTCTCGTATATTGTTTTTAACAATGAATATCCATAGTATGAACCTTTTCTAATATAATAATCGGGTAATATATCATCTTCATCACAAGTCGCTGGTATCGCAAAACCTAAATTAATTTGGTCTTGATAATGACTGTTGCTGAGCACATCTATATTGCTTCCTCCAGCAATATTTTGAAGCGTTGCATAGGTAAAGAAATTATGTCGATACCCAGGTTGAATATTTATCTTCAAATTTTTTAAATACCATTCTTGTAACAAATCTAAGTGAACGAGGGTGTTGCTATAGACAGCTAATCTTTCTGTAACGGTAACTCGATCTGGATCTAATAGAGCCATAAAATTTAACTTATCCCCATCATGAAGATTCCATTCTGTCGTCCATAACTCTTTATACTGTGAGCCGACATCTGTATTTTGAAAATTTAAAACGTTTGCATGCTCGACATATTCTGCTTGATATCTTGTTCTAATTAATGTTTTGATATTCCCTGTTCCCTCGTAGAATGAGACACCACCATCATCAGAAATTGGAATCCCAACCATACCCTGAAATGCAGTTTGAAGCCTAGCATCTGGTGTAGCATAAGTATATTGGGATGTAGTAAAGTCCTGATATCCATTGTCAATTGAAATATCATTATCTAAATGGTTTGGAGTCAATGGATTAGTGTCATAATTAGTAGGAATACGTCCCCAATTTGTTCCAAAACCGACAGCTTGGTCATTACCCGGCGTATAATAAGGATGCAGAATCACAGCGTCAAATGCATAATCTTCACCAGCCATTTCACCATAATGCAGCGCTAAACATTGATTCCAATCAAGTTCACAAGGCGAAAATCCACCAGGATCACCTGTTGGCGCGTAAAGAGTATCCTCTGGGTTTGCTGTTTTAAAAGCCCAACCATCGCCATTTGCAAGATTTTCTGCTGGTATGCCAATTTTAGCTCCTACTGGGAGGTATGCTCTTAAATCTCCGATAAAATTGTGATCAGCTTGCATTGCAGGGCTTAAAATATCGGTCAAGTCAAAATCTAAGGGATCGCTAAATTCAGTTTGATAATCATTTCCGCCATTTATATAATACCAATAGTGGTCAAAGTCTGAAAAACCAATCAATCGATTATGTGAAGGGAAATAACATTCATTTCCCATTTCTACACCCGCGATTTTAACTGGATAAATAGTATTATCCGTGGTCAAATAGGAAAACATATCCTTCATTTCATTTGAGGTCTGACTTAAAATATTGAGAGCAATAAGGACATCAACCTTTCCAGAGAGAGTATTTGTTGTTTCGATTAATTCTATTAGTCGAATGAATTGGTTGATATAAAGCGGTTGATTTTCCAAAATGGGAATAACGGCTGGGTCAAAATGAGGTTGATTATTCCATTTAGTATAAAATTCAAGGAAAGCTGTTCTTTCTCCACTTTGAATCCAAGTTACATTTTGCGCTCCTGCCATGTCTAACAAAAACGAGGCCCATCCAGGGTAATTACCGAGATCATCAGTAAAGTCATAATATCTAATAAGTTCTTCAATGTTATATCCATAACCTCCATTTCTGGTTCCTACGAAAGGATTTGACAGATCTGTGTTATCTGAACCTAACGGGTGCATAAACTTACTTCCAGATCCACTAAATGCACGGACAACTTTTGGGTCAAGTCTGGCTATAGCATCCCATGCCTGAGCGCAATATGGATTTGGAAGACCAGCGGGGGTGAGTTCGCCAGCATGTTCAAAAAGATCTGAAACATTTATTCCATACAAACCATGCTGCACAGCTTGATAGTTACTGTTAATACTTATCACCATATCCTCGGCAGCAAACGGAATAAGTTTTTCGTTGGTACTGGTATCTTCATTCTCGGAAGCATAAATTACAATTAATGTGTCTTGTCCTGAAGTAAACAGATTTACAGTATCCCCATTTTCATAAACCGATAAGCTATCCTCAAAGAGTGAATCTGGGAAACTTTTAGTTGAAAAATCCTCAAGCGAAAAATAATTTCTATTATTTTTGGCGTTTGTATTAATGAATTGAACCAAACAAAACATTAATAAAAAGGAGTTAATAAAAAAACTTCGTGAAGTTTTAAAGCATAGAAATGCATGTGTTTTAATTCTCATAAAATTTAAGTAAGTGTTTAATTATAAGTAAGTGGTTAATTATTTATGTCCCGACTAGATAAAGGTGGGTAAGAAACCTGCATTCAGTGTTTCATCGGGAGTTCAAATATATACCTTTATAAGTTTCCAATTATTTTTTATAATTTTATTAAAATTCCACCTGTGAGAGCCTTATTTTCTTCCTTATCAATTAATCTTTTAATTCGAGGGCTGCTTTTGGCACAAGCTCCTGACATTCAATGGCAAAAGGCATTAGGTGGGAGTAATTATGAGAACGCTAATTCAATAATTGAAACTTCAGATAGCGGTTTCCTTGTAATTGGAACCACCGCATCAAACGATGGGGATATAACCGAAAATCATGGCTCAGTTGATGTTTGGCTTTTAAAACTTGACAGTTTAGGCAGTTTGGAGTGGCAGAAATCTTATGGCGGGACAGCTGGTGAAGAAGCGTTTCAAATTCAGGAAACCTCTGACAATGGATTTATTTTTATTGGATATTCAACATCGTCGGATGGAGATTTAACAGCGAACCACGGTGGAGATGACGTTTGGGTAGTGAAGATCGATGAGGCTGGCGTTATTGAATGGCAGAAATCATATGGTGGCTCATCACATGAGATTGGTTATTCTATTTCCCAAAATGATATTGGTTATGTTTTATGCGGTATGACTTCGTCCAATAATGGTGACGTTTCAGGTAATCATGGAGGACAGGATGTGTGGGTGGTCCAATTAAACCTTACAGGTGACCTGACCTGGCAAAAATGTTATGGAGGTTCTAATGACGAGCAAGCACACGCAATTATGCCTTACTTCGATGGGGGCTTTGGTGTTGCGGGTTATTCATATTCAAATGATGGGGATGTTTCAGGCAATCACGGAGCAACTGACTATTGGATACTCAGGATTGATTCGGAAGGCGCTATTCAATGGTCAAAAATGTTTGGCGGTACGGATTATGATTTAGCACAAAGCATAGAGATGACGCCTGATAGCGGATTTATTGTAATTGGATATATTGAATCAAACAACGGTGATGTCTCGGGCTTTCATGGAGGAGTCTATGATTATTGGGTGACTAAAATAGACAGCACCGGAAATTTAATTTGGCAAAAATGTTATGGTGGCAATGGAACAGATGAAGGATTTTGGATCCAACATACCCAAGAAAATGGGTACATACTTGCGGGGGTATCGGCAACACTAGATAATGGTGATGTTACCGGACACCATGGTGATGCTGGTTACGGAGATTACTGGCTTGTTAACATTGATTCTGTAGGAACTATTAATTGGCAATTGTCATTAGGCGGTAGTTTATCTGATGCTGCGTTGTCAATTATCCAAACGAATGATGGAGGGTTCTGTGTTACAGGATGGGCCGCCTCAAGTGATGGTGATGTCACTGGACATCATGGAATAATTTTAAATTGGGATTTTTGGGTCGTAAAACTGGCACCGCCTTGTATAGAAACTATTTTTTATGCAGACAATGACGGAGATGGATTTGGAGATATAGCATACGACTCTACGAGTTGTGAAGTTCCAATTGGTTTCGTTTCGGATAGCACTGACTGTAATGATACAGATGTATTAATTTATCCTAGTGCAATTGATGTTTGCAATTTAATAGATGACAATTGTAACGGGTTGGTTGACGAGGACGCAACGTTTCTAACTTTGTATCTTGATGTTGATGATGACGGTTTTGGTGATGCATTAAATGATTCAATTTCCTGTTCAGAGGTAATAGGTTATGTTTCTGATAGCTCTGATTGCAATGATTTAAATGCCGGAATTAATCCTTCTATGATCGAAATCTGTAATGATGTTGATGATAATTGCAATGGTGATATTGACGAAGGATTAATAATTAATACTTTCTATATAGATGCTGACGAAGATGGTTTTGGTAATTCTGATATTTTTATTAATTCCTGTTTAGAACTAGTTTCAGGTTACGTTTTTGATTCAACCGATTGTAATGATGCAAACAATTTAATTTACCCAGGCGAAACAGAAATATGTGATTATTTGGACAATGATTGTGATGGAATAATTGATGATAACCTTACCTATATTCATTCGTATGAAGATGCTGATGCTGACAATTATGGAAATATAGATGTTGATTCGCTCTCTTGTGAAATTCCCTATGGTTTTGTTGAAGATGATTCTGATTGTGATGATACCAATCCATTAATTTATCCAGGTGCCGATGAAATATTAAATGGAATAGATGATAATTGTGATGAACTGATTGATGAAGGGTTAGGAATTGATGGAACAGTTTCTAATGCAATTATTATTTACCCCAATCCAACTGACAATAAATTATACATTCAATGGAATGACAATGAGCAAGGAACATTTCATTTAAAAAATGTTACCGGGGAAATTATAGAAACATTTAATAAAATATTTCCTGTTACTGAAATAGAGGTAAGCAAATATGCTGCAGGGGTTTATTTATTGGAAACAGGCGCCGAAAGTAAGAATGCGGTAATAAAATTTGTGAAAGAGTAATAGATAACATATCAGCGTTTTTTTGAAATTCACCTGAATGTTGGCAGCTAAATAAAGTCTTTTAAAATATATTGAAAGAATAAAAAATTAATAACCATTAACATGAAAAATTCAAACACACAAATATTCCGGCTTTAATTTATATTTCTCTGTTTTTGTATTTTTTTTAATAGTTTGGCTAATACTCAGAATTCTTCTGATACCGAAACGGATATTTTCTTTTTGATCATGATAAATGGGTAGCTGATTTATATGATACTTCCAATACCATTTGTTTGAAATTAGGGGAGAATTATAAAAATAAAACAGAAAAAGAATAGCAAGATTTCTATGAGGCAAATAAATATATTATAGGACCTATGTTCACTCCTTAGGAGATTAAATATTTATGGGGGCCTGAATGGAATTTAAAAGATTGGGATAAGAATAAACCAAGCCAACCAAGCAATGGTGATGATTTTGCAAAGGACAAATATGAGCAACCAATAGACTTTGTTGATCCGTATATATCAATTCTTTATATTATTTATCCCAATATCCGAATCCAGCTTCAAAAATATGTAATAAATATGCAATAAATTGCTAACCTCTATGAGGCAGATGAGATTATAAGTTCAACTGGTGTAGAGGCAGTTTATAGTATCGAAAGTATGAAATCAGATTCAACTCTGGAATTAGAGGAACTATTTTTAACTGATAAAACTGATTCATCTGATAAACTTTTTCCAATTGAATTAAAAGCACTTAATTCCTTTGATAATCAACCAGGCTGTACGCAGCAGCATCACTTTAATGATTGTTTCAAATGCTCAACGAAAATTTGAAATAATTTAGCATTGAAACTTACCTTTTCTGATTAAGAAGTTGACCTTACCGTTAAATTTTCTATATGTCATCCCTACGGGATTTTTATCCTCTATACTTATCACGCTACCGATATTTCGTCCCTACAGGACTGTTCATTATTAAATGAATGAAAATTAACTGCTAATTATAAAATTATTCGAAAGTGCCATTAGGCATGGCATAATGGTAGTCCAAATTTTATCATGTTACAATAGTGCCGTCCGCCGCGGCGGATGATATATTAAAAATGTTTAGGGGTATGAGAATCTTGCAGTTAGAGTGAAGGATTTGGAGGGAATCTAAATAATAAACCAATTAATAATCCTTCATTAATTGAAATTACCAATTGGAATTTATATTGGAGAAGATAAAATTAATACCACTGTTAGATTGGTTTCTAAGCATCTTGAAGTTCTCGATCAGGTCTTATGTTCTTTTACCTTTGTAACATTATTTTATTTTCAACCACCGACCCGCCATTGGATATTTTCACTATATAAATACCATCCGCAGCATTTAATTCAATAATGTTCTGTTGATCTATTATCTCTTTTTCTAAAATTTTTCTTCCCAGGTAATCGAAAATAAGTAATTGCAAAGGCTCGATTATATCTTCGTCAATATTTACATAAAGTTGATTTGAATATGAATATATTTCGATATTTTCCTCGTCAATTATATTTTCATTTACAATTCTACAAACTGCTGTGGTAAAATTTTGTATTGGAGAATATGCGGATGTTTCCCCATCTAAACAAACAGTTCTTATTTGCCATTCGTAATTTGCGCCACAAACTAAGCCTGCTACTTTTCTAAAAGTTTTAATTGCAGCAACTTCTTTTGTTATCCAGGTTGCGGCACCTACTGCTCTATATTGTAATTCATAATGATCTACGTCAATTGCAGAGAGCCATTTTAATTTAGCTGTTGTTGAAGTAATTGCACTTTCTCCATTGGGCATTGGCGGATTGCAAGTTGGTATTTCACCGACTACAATTTCTTCCTCCGGGTTAATATTATATGCATAAGAATCTAATTCAAAGAAGGTGCCATAAGATTTAAGTCTTATCCAACCATAATGGTAACTACCATCAATAGACAATTTGACACCCACATAATGAAATCCCGAAATTCCTGCCCATGGTCCATACCAATCTCCGAAGGAACTAAAAAGCGTAGCATCGAAGAATTTTAATTTCACAGGATCGGAGGTGAAATCTAAGGCTGGGTCAATAATCATCCCGGAATCGTTAGGAATTGCACATAATTCCGATGTCCAACCAATAAAATATTGTTCCCAGGAATACACCATATAAGAAATTTGGTTCGCTCCCCAAGGACTAACTTTATCATAAGCCCAACCCACACAATATGAGCAAGGATCGTAATCTTGTTCTGTAAATTGAAAATCTGTAATCCCATCAAGATTCATATCCAAATCAAGGTGCTGCGTTTCATTCCATCCAACGTCCATTATTAAATTGGGAGCAATATCAAAATATATGGTTTGCGATTTACCATCATTGGATATGGCCAAAAACGCACTGGCCATAGCAGAATATCCGGTGAGTTTTAATGTTTGAGATTTTTTCATGCATTCCTGGTTGAGCCCGTAAATCTAGACCTTTACCCAACCCAGCACAAACCCTAATGTATGAAGTTCTGCAGAAACAGTGTGAAATGGCCTTGTAAGTGTATAAAGCTTAAATGAGGACGCGTAGGGTTGCAAAATTTTGAGCAATTTTGTCTCAAAAGAGAGATATTTACATAGAATTTTAAAAAGTCAATTTTCTGAACAGCATGGATAGGTTTTTTGATAAATAGGTCTGAAAATCACAGAAATATTCGCGAAAACGATCAATTCCTGTTAAAAACCTGTGGATTTCAATATTTATTTTTCCGCCAAAACTAAATACAGCAAAGGATTTGAGACATCCAACATTAAATTTTCACCACTCCTTTGTTAATTTTATTCTTATTAACTACCTTTGCAACTTCATAAAAAATATCATGTACGCAATAGTAAACATAGCAGGCCAGCAGTTCAAGGTTGAAGAAAACCAGGAAATTTTTGTGCATCGTCAGGAAGGACTTGAAGGTGATACAATCGAATTCAACGAAGTACTGTTGAAAGCAAACGACGGAAATATTACTGTAGGTTCGCCAACAGTGGCTTCTTCCAGCGTTTCTGCTACAATTCTATCGCATTTAAAGGGCGACAAAGTGATCATTTTCAAGAAAAAACGCCGTAAGAATTACCGCGTTAAAAATGGCCACCGTCAGTATTTTACCAAAATCAAAATTGAAAAAATCAGTTAAATCTTAATACAATGGCACATAAGAAAGGGGTCGGTAGTTCTAAAAATGGTCGCGAAAGTCACAGTAAACGTTTAGGCGTTAAGATCTGGGGCGGACAGGCAGTTGAATCAGGGAACATCATAATCCGCCAGAGAGGAACAGAATTTCACCCGGGTCAGAATGTTGGCATGGGAAGAGATCATACCATATTTGCTTTGATCGACGGCGTAGTAACATTCACAAAAGGACGTAAAGACCGTTCTTATTGTCACGTGTTACCCGTAAAAGAAGAAGCTACAGCGTAATTTCTAACAACAAACCATACTTAAGCCTCCGGAATTTAGTTTTCGGAGGTTTTTTTTGTGCCTGGATGAGGCAGTCGCAAGGCATAGGGTAGAAAATGCCCCCACATAGTCTACTCACACCTTTAAAAATCAATTATACCCGTGAGGGACTGTGTGGACTCGGAGGATAGACTTTCATCTATAGTTGTGTCCCCACAGTGTCAACTCACACAAATAAAAAATCAATTATGCCCGTGAGGGACGCTTGTGGGTTCGGAGATTATCGTCGCAATTCCGCCAGAGTCCTACGGGAAAGATATATTTAAATGTAATGATTTATTTTCTGTGTAGACTCTGGCGGGGCAGTCGAAGCCCATAATTCCTTTTGCCCTACCTCGTCTTACTATAATTGATCACCGCCCATCCATTAAATACCACTGCCATAATTCCCATAGCAGCAAATTGTGATTGCATGTCGCGCAAGGTACTGCCTTTCATTACTATCATGCGCATTACTTCTATGAAGTAGGTTACGGGATTAAATTTGGTGATGATCTGTGCCCAGTAAGGCATGCCGTCGATGGAGGTGTATAAACCTCCCATCAGAATAAATATCATCAGAAAGAAAAAGGAAATGAACATGGCTTGTTGTTGTGACTCGGCTATAGTGGAAATCAATAATCCGATTCCGAGCACGGCAAATAAATATACTGCGGAAAATAAATAGATCAATCCTAAATTGCCGGCAGGAATTATTCCATACACAAATCGGGAGATCAATAATCCTATGGTGAGTACAACAAATCCCATCACCCAAAAAGGAATGAGTTTTCCTAAAATGAACTGATATTTTTTAATGGGTGAAACATTTATCTGTTCAATGGTTCCTACTTCTTTTTCATGCACTATATTTATTGCGGTTAAAAAACTTCCTACCATGGTTAACAGAATAACCAAAATACCTGGAACCATAAATAGGGTATAACTCATTTCATCATTATACAAATTCAAATATTCCACATCAATTATCGGCACCGGATTAAATTCCGGAAATATCATCCAGTCTTCTCTGATTTGATTATTATATTCATTGATAATATTAACAGCATATGCTGCGCCGATATTTCCCTTTGCACCATTAACAGCATTTACCGATAACGACAATTTCGCCTTGCTCTCTTTAACAAAATCCTTTTCAAAATTTTGAGGGATGGTGAGTATAATATCGGATCTGTCTTCCTCTATAGTTTTTAACGCAGCGTTATAAGATGTTGCCTGATCGGTGACCACAAAATAATCTGATGCCATTAATTTATTAATTAATAGCGATGAATAAGCGGAGTGATCATAATCCACTATACTTAAATTAACATTCTTTACCTCGTAATCCGCAGCAAGGGGCAATATCAATAATTGTATTGCCGGCATGATAAATATTATCCTGATAATAGCAGGATTGCGCCTTATCTGCTGAAATTCTTTCCTCAATAAGATCAATAATATTTTCATCCTAATCGGGATTTAAAATTTTTAAGACTTACCAATAAAAAAAACAAGGTCATTCCTGCCAGTACACTTAATTCTTTCCAAATACTGGCTATTCCCAAACCTTTTATCATTACATCTTTAATTATGGTAAAGAACCATCTGGTTGGAACAATATTCGAAAGCCATTGCATGGGCTTGGGCATATTTTCAATGGGAAACATAAAACCACTGAGTATTAAAGTCGGCAACATCAGTCCTATCATGGAAATAAACATCGCAGTCTGCTGTGAATTTGTGAGGTTGGAGATCATCAAACCCAGTGAAATGGCAGTTGTAATAAATAAAAAACATACCCCAAATAATAAAAAAATGTCACCATTTATAGGAAGGTCGAGTAAAGTGACACTCAAAATTAAAATGGTGCAAACATTAATAAGCGAAATAAAAATATAGGGTATTGCCTTACTTATAATTAATGAAAACGGTTTCAATGGTGAGGCTAGAATAATTTCCATGGTATTTAATTCCTTTTCACGCACTATGGCAATGGATGTCATCATGGCAGATATAAGAAGTAAAATCATTCCCATTACTCCCGGGACAAAAATATATGCTCCTTTTAATTGCGGATTATACAACATGCGCAGTTCTGGAGTTATGGTATAAGGCAATTCAAATTCTTCGTTGATCTCATTCTGATAGTCGCGAATGATGGCATTTGCATATACGATAATGGTGGTAGCAGTGTTGGGATCTGTTGCATCAGCGAGTAACTGAATTTGTGCAGCATTGGAGTGTAAAAGATCAGATTTAAATTGTGCAGGAATTACAATGGCCATTTTAATTGCATCTTCCTTAAACAAACGATCTGCTTGCTTCATGGAAGAAATTTTTTCTGTGATCTCAAAATAATTACTTGCACTAAACCTGTCGATAAGTTTTTGTGATTCTTCATCTTTAGCTTGGTCCCATATCGCAATTTTAGAATTTTTTATTTCATTGGTAAGTGCAAAACCAAAAATGAGAATTTGTGCAATGGGCAAAGCAAATATGATCAGCAGCGATTTTCTGTCGCGGAAAATATGATAAAATTCTTTTTTTACGAAAATGATAAATTGTTTCATATCAGTCTGCTGCGCGTTTTGCTCCCCTCGCCAATTGTGTGAATATTTCGTCTATGGATCCTGCATTGTATTTTTCTTTAAGTGCGGAAGGTGTATCCAATGCACCAATTTTTCCATCCACCATAATGGATATTCTGTCGCAATATTCCGCTTCATCCATATAATGTGTGGTGACAAAAACGGTAACCCCGTTTTCTGATGCTTTGTAAATCAATTCCCAAAATTTTCTTCTAGTAATAGGATCCACTCCACCGGTAGGTTCATCTAAAAAAACAATTTTTGGATCATGAATAATAGCAATGGAGAATGCAAGTTTTTGTTTCCAACCTAAAGGCAATGCTTTTACTAAGGTTTTTTCTTCTGCCAACATATCCAATTCCGCTAATAAGGATCTGCTTTTTTCTTTTACTTCGTTTTTAGTTAATCCGTAAATGCCACCGAAAAAACGAATATTTTCTATCACCGGAATATCTTCGTACAAAGAAAACTTCTGACTCATATACCCGATATTCTTTTTGATCTTTTCCGTTTCCGTATAAATATCAAAACCAGCTACTTTTGCATTTCCGGAACTGGGTTTCCAGATTCCGATGAGCATTTTCATTGCTGTGGTCTTTCCTGCACCATTAGCGCCTAAAAATCCGAATATCTCTCCTTTTTTTACCTCGAAACTCACGTTATCCACTGCGATAAAATCGCCGAATTTTTTTGTGAGGTTCTCAGTAATTATTACGTTTTCCATTTAATTCACATTAATGCCATAAAACAATCTTCAATATCAGGTTTTATTTCTTTAACAGTTATTTTATAAGGTAAATTTGGCATTTCACTTTCAAAATTTGCTGCGTGGATGTTTTGATCTTTTAACGTGACATGTAAATAATCGCCAAAGGCAAAACAACTTTTTACGACCGGCATATTTCGCATGTCCTTTATTAATTGCAACATATTTTCTCCTTTCACCGCAAATAATATGTTTTGGTAACTGCTGATAATATTTTTCGGAGTATCAATTTTCATTATTTTTCCGGATTGAATCAACGCAATTCTGTCACATAAATTTGCTTCATCCATATAAGGAGTTGAAACCAGAATTGTGATATTTAATTTTTGTAATCGTTTGAGCATTTCCCAAAACTCCTTTCTTGATACCGGATCAACACCGGTTGTAGGTTCATCTAAAAACAATACTTCCGGCTTATGAATAAGTGCGCAACACAAGGCGAGTTTTTGTTTCATGCCACCTGAAAGTTTACCTGCCCTGCGATCTTTAAATGGTTCCAGATGTATATAAATATCTTTTATAAGCTCGTAATTCTCTTTTATGGAAGTATTAAATAAAGAAGCAAAAAATTCGAGATTTTCTTTAACCGTAAGATCCTGGTATAATGAAAATTTTCCCGGCATATAACCTATTATTTTTCGGATCTCTTTATATTGTTTTACAACGTCAAAATTTTCAACAGAAGCATTACCACTATCTGCCAACCAAAGAGTGGTGAGGATTCGGAAGAGTGATGTTTTGCCAGCACCATCGGGACCTATCATCCCAAATAATTCCCCTTTTTTTACTGAGAACGAAATAGTATCCAAAGCAGTAATTGCTCCTTTATCAAAGGTTTTATGAATATTTTCTGCAATAATGGAATACATATTCTGAAATAATGATTATTGTAAATTCACTTCGCCATACATACCGATCTTGAGACTTCCGTCGTTTTCTGCTCTTATTTTTATGGCGTAAACAAGATTTGCTCTTTCCTCTTTTGTTTGAATTGTTTTAGGGGTAAATTCCGCTTTAGCCGATATCCAATA
This sequence comes from Bacteroidota bacterium, assembly GCA_016706865.1. NCBI lineage: Bacteria > Pseudomonadati > Bacteroidota > Bacteroidota bacterium. The sequence continues at coordinate 191,442 of JADJIS010000003.1, forward strand.
AACAGTGCCATCAATTGTATGCATGTTTTCATCACCTCCATCCACATTTATTTTTACAGTCTGACCAAGTTTTATGGAAGACAATTGAGTTCCTGAAATATATGCTCTCAGCGTCATGCTCCGAACATCTGCCAGTTTATAGATGGCCTTTCCGGGAGCAGTAAATTCACCTTGTTCTGCATATTTGGATAATACCGTTCCCTCTACCGGATTAATTATTCTGGAATTAATTAATTGGTCATCAATTTGTGCTATCTGATAGGTGAGGGGATTTACTTCATTGTAGATGGAGCCCGATGTAATTTCCAAAGCCTTTTGTTGTGCATCTAATTGTTTCTGCAAAACTTTTATTTGTGCATTGATATCGTCGGACTGTTTTTGGGTGGCAATTCCTGCCAATAATAAATTTTCGATCCGGACCTTTTCAGTATTTGCTGTTTTAATTTGTTCCTGTAATGCTGCCAATTGTGAATTGATATCCGGCTGTTTACTTAAAACAGCATTGATCTGCGCACGTAATTGTAATTTTTTTAAGTAGAGTTGTGTTGTATCGATAAATCCCACAACTTTATTTGCTTCCAGCATATTTCCTTCTTCCACATCCAACAGCATAATTTTTCCAGCAACACCGGTGGACACAATTATTTCCTTTGCCTCAAAGGTGCCTGTTGCGAAAAAATTCTCCTCGCTATTGGAACAGGATAAAAAAGTGAAAGCAATAAAAGATATAACAAAAACAGTTTTCATATTATTTAATTTTACCAAGGGTTATCATGTAGTTTATTTGTGCGGCTAACAATTGTATCTCATGTGTTGCCAGATTAATATTGGCTTCTGTTTCCTGATTCAGAAAACTAACATAATCATTTGCCGAAATAATTCCGTTTTCCAATTGCAGTGAGGCCGAGCTTGTCAATTTCTTTTTTAATCCGATAAGCATCAGGTCTTTTTCGATAAGTTGACCCAATTTTTTGATCTCTCCTGTGTACTGACTTGTAAGAATACTGGAATTAAGAATAAAATTTTGTCTGTAGATCTGCGATGAGGTGATATTCATAGAATAAATATTCCTATCATACTTTTTTGTATTTCCGGTCCACAATGGATAACTGAGTTTTATTCCTCCTATATAATAAAAAGAAAATTCATCATCCAAAAAATTGAGTCCTGGTTTACCATAACCGCCTTGTGCAAATAAACTCAATTTAGGAAGGGTAGGGGCCTGTGCAAAATGAATTTGCAATCCTAATTGCTGCTCCTGCAAATCGAATAATTTTACTTCGGGACGAACATTCAAAGTATCATTCATGTTAAATTCCACTTCAGGAGTTTTAAATAATGCACTTGGGGTAATGGGTTGGCCTATCAATCTGGACAACATTAAAACGGCAGATTCGCGCGCTGATCTCACCTCTATCAATTTCTGGTCTGCTTTAATTATTTCCGCATCCAATATGTCAGCTGAATTTTGGGATGCTGTGCCAAACTGTATTCCCGCCTTAATTTTTTGTTTCTGATTATTTAGTTCATTTTGAAGATTATTTACCAATGCTATATTTTTATCCGCTTGCAGAATAATAAAATATAACTGATTTATTTTTTCGCGCAGTTTATATATCTCAACTTCTATTTTTTGTTTTTCAATTTCGCTCCCGCTTAGTTGTAATTCTTTTTGTTGATGTACAATTCCACCATCATACAACATTTGATTGATGTCTAATGTAGCTTTATATTGATCTTTACTCAACACCGGAATTTCGATTCCCGGAAAACTGATGGGCAATTGTGTAACATCACTCTGATAAGTGGCTTGTGCATTTACGTATACTTGGGGCTGCCAATAAGTTCCTATTTTTCTGATGCTTTCGTCGGTAACTGCTGTAATTACATCGCGTTGTTGGGTAAGTGGGAAATTTGTTTCTGCGAGTTGATAACAATTTTCCAGAGTATAGGTTTCTGTACTTTGTGAAAAAGATATTGCTGTGGTTAAAACAGTAAATAACAGAAAAAAATATATACTTTTCATATACATTATTTTTTTATAGAAGTGATGATAAGATCCGCAATAATTTTTTTGCGATCCAGCATCATGAGTTCAAATTGTTTTTGGTCTATGCCTGTAATTGTCATCATCATCGGTTTTCCTGCAAAAGGGAAAATGCATAAGGAAATGATATTAATTAACAAGTGCATGGGAGCCACTTTTTTAATGGTGCCTTTCGTTATCTCCTTTTCCACCTGTTTAATAAATTCGGGGATAAATTGTTTTTGCGGTATTTGAAACAATCGGTCCTTTATCATTTCGGGATCGCGATTCATTTCATTTAACATAAAAAGAGGTAAATATTGGTTTTGCAATAACATGTCAATTTCAGCTTCAACCAACTTTCTGATCTTGATTTCCAGTTCTTCCTCCGTGGTCAATATTTTTAGAAAATTGCCAAAAAAGTGTTTCAGATTTTCCTCAAATATCACTTCAAACATTTTCTGTTTACTTCGGAAGTAATAGTGAAGAAGGGCTCTGTTCATGTCGGCCTCCTTTGCAATATCCTCCATTCTGGCAGCAGCAAAACCTTTGCGAGTAAATACCTTTCTTGCAGCATCCAATATGCGCTCTTCCGTGTTCTTGTCGGGTATTATAATTTCTTTTTTACTCATAAGTTTAACAATATTGTTAAACAATTGTGCAAATATAACAGCGTAAATTTTACATTTCCAAATTTTAGAGGTTAAAATCATTTCCATTTCAATATTTTTACCACAGAATAGGATTTATGCTTTCAAACAAAGAGGTTTCGGGTTTATTTAAAACCTTAGGTGCACTTATGGAGCTGCACGGGGAGAACGATTTTAAGACCAAGAGTTATACCAATGCTGCCTTTCAGCTAGGAAGGGTTACTGGAAGTGTAATGGAAATGCCTGAAGCGGAACTGGATAATATTCAGGGAGTAGGCAAATCCATAATCGGTAAAATAAAGGAATTGCGCAATTCGGGAACCATTGCTGCATTGGAGGAATATATGCAAAAAACGCCTCCGGGTCTTGTGGAAATTCTCCAAATTAAAGGTTTGGGTGGCAAAAAAGTGGGTATGATATGGCGTGATCTTGGAATTGAATCGGTTGGGGAATTATTATATGCCTGTAACGAAAACCGACTCGCAAGCTTGAAAGGTTTTGGAGAAAAAACACAGGAAAGTGTAATTAAGTCCATCGAATATTTTCAGAGTAATATCGGCAAATTTCATTATGCGAGAATTGCTGCTGCAGTGGATGAAATTATTGGCCTGCTAAAAGAAAGGATTACTTCCGATAAAATTTCTTTATGTGGTGATATCCGGAGAAAATGTAATGTGATAGAAAAATTAGAGATCATTTGTGCGGAATCTTGTAACATCGCAAATAATTTGTATGCATTTCCTTTTTTATTGCGGGATAACAATGCAGAAAATTTAATATCGGGAAAAACAACAAATGATATTCACTTTGAAATTAGCATCGTCCCCGATCAGGATTATTATTTTGAATTATTTAAAAAGACAGGGTCAGAAAAACATGTTGATATTATCGTTCAGAAATTAAATAATAAAACACAATTTGATTCGGAGGAAGCAATTTATCAAGCCGCGGGATATTCTTATATTTCCCCAGAGTTCCGCGAGGAACATATTGATCTCGATTCGCTGGAAGAGGCCAGTATCATTACGCTGCAGGACATTAGGGGAGTTGTTCACAACCACAGCACCTGGAGTGATGGGAAAAATACGGTAGAAGAAATGGCACTGGCTTGTAAAAAGGGAGGGTACGAATATTTTGTAATTTCCGATCACTCTAAAACTGCGTCTTATGCAGGTGGATTAACCGAAACACAAATATCAGAGCAACAAAAAGAAATTGAAGCACTCAATAATAAGTATCCTGATTTTAAAATTTTTAAAAGCATAGAGTGTGATATATTATTTGATGGAAAAATGGATTATGCAGATGAAATATTAAAAACCTTTGATCTTGTAATTGCAAGTGTTCATCAGAATTTAAAAATGGATGAACAAAAAGCAACTGCCCGTTTACTTGGTGCTATTGAAAATCCCTACACAACAATTTTAGGTCACATGACCGGCAGATTATTATTGAGTCGGCCTGGTTATCCTGTTGACCATAAAAAAATAATTGAGGTTTGTGCTGCAAATGATGTTGTTATAGAAATAAATGCAAATCCCTATCGATTGGATATTGACAACAGCTGGATACCTCTTGCCTTAAAAAACAAAGTAATGATCTCCATAAATCCCGATGCGCATAGTGTGGAAGGAATTAAAGATATCAACTGGGGAGTAATATCCGCCCGAAAGGGAGGTCTTACAAAAAGTATGACCTGGAATGGTATGAACAGGGCTGAAATTGAATCCTGGCTCATGAACAGAAAAAAGAAAAAAGGCATTTCGTAACTTTGCGGCTCTGATGCGCAAGTATTTTTCACTTATAACCTTTAGTCACACCGTTTTTGCGTTGCCATTTGCAATTATTGGTTTCACCTTGGGAACCCGCCAGCCTGGCGCTGATCCTTTCAGTTGGACCGATCTGCTTTTAGTTATCGCCTGTATGGTATTTGCCAGAAGTGCGGCTATGGCGTTCAACAGGTATATCGACAGCGATATCGATAAACTAAATAAACGAACTGCACAAAGAGAAATTCCGAGTGGGGTTATTTCTAGAAAAAGAGCCTTATTCTTTGTAATTTTTAATGCCGCTGCATTTGTAATTTGTGCGGGATTGCTCAACAGACTTTGTTTGTATTTATCACCTGTAGCTTTGCTTGTGATCTTGGGATATAGTTATACAAAAAGATTTACCTGGCTTTGTCATTTTATTTTGGGGTTGGGATTATCACTCGCTCCAATTGGAGCATATATTGCGGTTACGGAAACTTTTCAGATATTGCCAATACTTTTTTCTTTAGCAGTATTTACCTGGGTTTCTGGGTTTGATATTATTTATGCTTTGCAGGATGAAGATTTTGATACGGAAAATAATTTGTATTCCATACCGGTAAAATTGGGAAAAACAAATGCAATAATTGTTTCCATTTGTTTACACATCATAACGGTGATGCTGATTTGTTATGCAGGATTATATATTGAATTTAGCACATGGTATTGGTTAGGTGCAGGTTTATTTACCGGTTTACTTATTTATCAGCATTTAATTGTAAAACCGGACGATCTGAGCAGAATAAACAGAGCATTTTTCACCACTAATGGAGTTGCAAGTGTGATATTTGGAATTTTTGTAATTGTTGATCTAATCTATTTCTGATGGCTAGAGTATTAGGTATAGATTACGGCGCAAAACGTGTGGGACTGGCAGTTACAGACCCTATGCAAATTATTGCAACAGCATTAACAACGGTGGAAAGTAAAATTGCATTGGATTATATTATTAAGTATATCAAGGAAAATGAAGTAGAAAAAATATTAATAGGTTATCCATTGGACCTTCGTGGAAATGCCACGCATGCGACACATATGGTAGATCGGTTTATCATTGAACTTTCTAAAAAAATAAATGGTATTCCTATTGTTAAATGGGATGAAGCATATACCAGTAAAATGGCAATGCGCACTCTAATTGATAGTGGAGTAAAGAAAAAACAAAGGCGCGATAAAGGTCTCCTGGATCAGATAAGCGCAACTATAATTTTACAGGAATATTTACAAAATTTGTAATATGATATTACCAATTACTGCATACGGAAATCCGGTATTAAAAAAAGTAGCAAAGGATATAGATCCCGAATATCCGGGTTTACAAAAACTCATTGCTGATATGTGGGAGACCATGTATAATGGAAGAGGAGTTGGATTGGCTGCTCCACAGGTTGGGTTGGATATACGTTTATTTGTTATTGATAGCGAACAATTAGTAAAAGAGAATGAGGAGGATGAAGAAGAGGAGGAAGACGATAGATACCGCATTACAAAAGGCATAAAAAAGGTGTTTATCAACCCTAAAATTGTCAAGGAATTCGGCACTCCCTGGGTGTATGAGGAGGGCTGTTTGAGCATACCCGATATTCGTGTCAAAATATCGCGTAACGAAACGGTTACGCTTCGGTATTATGACGAAAATTTCATGGAACACACAGAAGATTTCAGTGAAATGAACGCCCGTATCATTCAGCATGAATACGATCATGTGGAGGGAATTCTTCTCACTGATCACATGACTCCCCTCAAGCGCAGTCTCATAAAAACCAAGCTGGAAAATATTTCGAAAGGGAAGGTGTCGGTGAAGTATAAGATGAAGTTTGCGGTGGTGAAGTAGGGGAGGGTAGTGGCAGTGGCAGTGGCAGTGGCAGTCGCAGTCGCAGTCGCAGTCGCAGTCGCAGTCGCAGTCGCAGTCGCAGTCGCAAAATTTTGCGGCGCAAAATTAATTCAGTGATGAATATATTTATTTAAAATTAAAGTTTCTATTGGAGGAATTAGGTAGTAGACTGCACGAAGGAAATTGCTCCGAAGTGAAGGTTCAAGGTAAACGAAAACTTGCTCATCTATGGGGTAGGGGGCCAAAACATCGATGGGAACTTAACCGAATTAAATATCGAATATAGAACAAGGAATAAAGAATATTAAACCTGTCGACTACTCGGAGGATCCTCCTCCGTAGTTAAAGTTGGAGAATATCAAATAACAATCAAAAAATAAAAAACATCAATCGGATCGACAGACCGAATGATATTCCTCCGAAGTGAAGGTTCAAGGTATACGAAAACTTACTCCCCTATGGGGTAGGGGGCCAAAACATCAATAGGAACTTAACCGAATTAAATATCGAATATAGAACAAGGAATAAAGAATATTAAACCTGTCGACTACCCGGAGGATCCTCCTCCGTAGTTAAAGTTGGAGAATATCAAATAACAATCAAAAAATAAAAAACATCAATCGGATCGACAGACCGAATGATATTCCTCCGAAGTGAAGGTTCAAGGTATACGAAAACTTACTCCCCTATGGGGTAGGGGGCCAAAACATCGATGGGAACTTAACCGAATTAAATATCGAATATAGAACAAGGAATAAAGAATATTAAACCTGTCGACTATCCGGAGGATCCTCCTCCGTAGTTAAACTTGGAGAATATCAAATAACAATCAAAAAATAAAAAACATCAATCGGATCGACCGCCCGAATGATATTCCTCCGAAGTGAAGGTTCAAGGTAAACGAAAACTTGCTCATCTATGGGGTAGGGGCCAAAACATTAATCGGAACCTAACCCTGAAACTTTTGGTAACCCACAATAATATCGAACCTGTCTGCCAGCAGTCGCCAGGCAGGTAAAGAACAAGGAATAAAGAACATCAATCGGAATCATAACCCCGAACTCAGAACTCAGAACCCCGAACCCCGAACTCAGAACCCAGAACCCAGAACTCAGAACCCCGAACCCCGAACTCAGAACCCCGAACTCAGAACCCCGAACTCAGAACCCCGAACTCAGAACCCCGAACTCAGAACCCCGAACTCAGAACCCCGAACTCAGAACTCAGAACCCCGAACTCAGAACGCTATACAACTCAACCTGAATTTTTCTCAATTCATCCGAAAATTTCTCAATTCGACGGTAAGAGAGGGAGGGAGATTATAACATTTGATACCTTCGGGCTATGGCGATCAAAAGGTATAGTAAAAAGGAACCAATAGTATTTCTTTGGGTAATAGTTCCCTATATCCTGTGTATGAATTTGCTTTTGTTTGGCACCTGCATTTTTAATTCGTTTGGCGCATTTTTCCTGAGTTTTTTTTCCAGCGTTGTATATTTTTTCATTATTTACGCCATTTTTGGGACTGTTGCTGTTTTGATCAAAAACAGAATATCGGCTGCCGGAGATCTTTTTAAAAGGATCATGGTGATGTTACCTGTTTTTTATGTAATGAATATAGGTGCAATTAATGGCGCATATTATGTTTATGAAAGAGCAAATATTTTTGGATGTGAGCCACTTGCTGACATGAAATGGTGGACAATTTTATACGCATGTGTAATGAGTACCGTTATTACATTCATAAATGAAGGAATGGCAAATTGGGAAAAATGGAAAAATTCAATTTCAGAAAGTGAGAAATTACGGAATAATTATCAGCGCAGTAAATTGTTGGGATTAAAGGGCCAGATAAATCCTCATTTTTTATTTAATTGTTTTAATACACTTTCAGGCTTAATTCATGAGAATGAAGAGGATGCGGAAAAGTTTTTAGATGAAATGACAAAAGTACACCGATATCTGCTTCGGAATGACGATGATTTTTTAGTACCTGTTGTTGATGAAATTAAATTTGCACAGTCATACCTCAATTTAATAAAAGCCCGGTTCGGAAATGCAATTAATACCACGGTAAATATTACCCGGGAGACGTTACAACAGTTTATTCCACCTCTGAGTTTGCAAGTGATTCTTGAAAATATTATTTATACAAATGCTCTCACTAAGAAACAGCCACTGCAGATTCGCATCGATTACGATAAAGACAATCACCTTCTTATTACGCATTCTCTGCACGAAAAAATAATTGTCCAAAATTTGAATGTAGATGAAGGGTTGGATAATTTGATTCGTAAATATAATTTACTCAACGTGGAGGGAATGCAAATTGCTGAATCGGATGGAATGAGAACCATAGTATTGCCATTATTCACCAGTAACAAAACTGATTCATGAAAATACCGAATCCTCCCAGACATCAATATATCGGATTTTGGTTATCCATGCCATTTATCGTTTTGGCCTGGTGTTATATTTTGTATGATAATAGATTATTTCACGACTGGAAGGTGTGTGCAGTAACATATCCCATAATCTATCTTATTGGATATTGTTCCTGGCGTATGCATGGTGTTTACGATCATTATATTCGCAAAAAATTTCCTTCATTAGACGAAACACACAAACGTGTCAAATATAAACTGGCGGTAAATTTACTGGTAATGACACCTTCCGTTTTGTTGATTTTGTTGGTGTTTCACGGTTTTCATATTCTAGGTTATCAGGTTGCAGAAGGAGATATAAAATATGCCTATCTGGCAGGTTTAACTGTTAATATTATTTTCGAATCGTTATGGGAAGTAATTTATATCATAGAAAAATATAAGGAATCGGTGGCTGAGAAAGAAATGATTGAACAGATGCAGTTGCAACAGGAATTTGATAATCTGAAACAGAAGGTAAATCCCCATTTTTTATTTAATTGTTTTAATACACTTTCCTCTTTAATTACAGAGGACAAGGAGAAGGCGGAAACCTTCCTTGATGAGCTCAGCAAAGTTTATCGTTATCTTTTACGTAATAATGAAAGCGGAATGAGCACTGTGGAAGAGGAAATGAATTTTATTCGTTCTTATGCTAAATTATTGCAGACCCGTTATGGAGACGCATTTGTAATGAATTTAAATATTGACAATAAGTTTAAGGAATTTGAACTACCCTCTCTTAGTTTGCAATTGTTGATCGAAAATGCCGTAAAACATAATGTTGTAAGCAAACAAGACCCTATCAGGGTATCTATAATCTCTACGGAGGATGGTCATCTGAGGATAGAAAATAATTTGAATAAAAGGATCAACACAGCAGAATCAACTGGAATAGGGCTTAAGAATATCAGGGAGAAATACAAACTATTACACAGGAATGATATAGAAATTGTTGAGACAAATGAATCGTTTGTAGTTACACTGCCTATGATGGGATAATGGTGATACAATTAAATAAACCGAAAATGCAACTGAAGATAAAAAATTAACAATTCATAACATTCGGCTGAATTTAAATTATAAGAAGAGATAATTTTGTAAGTATAGAAGTGCAAAAGTAAAAACCAAACATTATGAAGATATTTATTGTTGAAGATGAAGAATTGGCAGTAAAAAAATTACAAAAAACACTGTTTGCGGTTAACCCCGATATTAAAATTGCAGGAACAGCAGATAGTATTGCCTCCTCCGTGGAATGGTTGCAAAATAATCCCCAACCTGACCTTATTTTAATGGATATAGAACTCGCTGATGGGCAAAGTTTTGAGATATTCAATTTATTTAAGGTTAAGAGTCCCGTCATCTTTACCACAAGTTATGATGAATATGCATTAAAGGCTTTTAAGGTGAATAGTATTGATTATTTATTGAAACCTATTCAGAAAGAAGACATGGAAGCAGCTCTGAAAAAATTCATGGATTTGAAAAAAGTATATAACTCGTCTGATGAGCCTGGAATGCAAGTAAATTCACTCATTAAAGAGTTACAGAATACATTGCAAAATAAAGAATATCGGAAAAGATTTCTCGTAAAACATTTGCAAAAACTTATTTCTGTAGATATAGAAAATATTGCATATTTCTACAGCGACGATAGGATCAATTTTTTTAAAACCTTCGATGATAAAAAATATGTTATCGACTATACGATGGATGAAATAGAAACCATGATAGATCCCCGCGAATATTTCCGGATAAACAGAGCTTTTCTGGTATCTATTAAAGGAATAGATCAGATTCACGATTATTTCGGGAACAGACTTAAATTATATCTTAAACCTGATATTGATAAGGAGGCTCTGGTGAGCAGAGAAAAGGTGACGGAATTTAAAGAGTGGATGGGCAAATAAAAAGTATATAGCATTTATAAAGTTTTATAATAGCAGAAGGTGATCATCGAATTACTTTTTGCTTTTTTATTTTAAATTATTTCATGGGTTTTCTGCTTTCAATTCGGGTCGATTTTCATGCAATTTAATTAGCAAAAATTACAATTCATACGAAACTACTCTTTTGAAACTGCTTATCATACGAATTTTGTATAAAATATTAAATTAAAAACTAAAAACAAAATTTTATGAAAAACTTTAATCACTTCTTTACTACAGCATTTATTTTAATTTCATTAAATCTCAACGCGCAAACCAATGGTGTCGATCCGAATTTCGGGGATGAAGGAATGGTAAAAACCGATATCAATGGCAAATTTGATGACGCAACAGATATATATATATTAGATAATGGTAAAATTCTGGCAGCCGGAAATTCGATGGTAGGCAGTCACTATGAATTTGCCGTTGCGCAATTTTTATCTGATGGAACTTTAGATGAATCTTTTGGAGAATCAGGATTTGCTACAATTGAATTCAGCACTTTTCATTGTCTTGTGAAAGCAATTACAGTGCAGGAAGATGGGAAAATAATTCTTGTAGGAAATTATGATAATAATTATTATACCGACCCGGCAATTGCCCGATTTAATGAAGATGGAACAATTGATACTACATTCGGAGTTGATGGTTTAGTAAAATTTGACCTCAGTGCACAGTTCGACGATTTTAATGATGTTGTAGTTCAGCCTGATGGTAAAATTGTAGTAGCGGGAAGTTCATATAAGTATGGCACGGATGATTTTTTATTGGTGCGATTTAATGAAGATGGATCAACTGATAATTCGTTTGGTGTAGATGGATTTGTATACTCAGATTTTGATGAAACAGAAGATGTGATCTATTCTGTTTTATTACAAAAAGATAAAAAGATTCTGGTTTCCGGATATTCAGGTTATGGATCTGTATACTTTGCGGCTGCGAGATATCTTGAGAATGGATTACTTGATCCAACATTTAGTATTGATGGAAAAATTACCATTGAAAGTGGCTCACGTGCTGATAAAAGTTACGGTATGGCTTTTCAAAGTGACAGCAGTATTGTATTAGCCGGAAATCATCACGCAGGGGCAACAGATGAATATATGTTTGCCAGGATATCTACATTTGGTGTTTTGGATAATACCTTCGGAACTGGTGGAATACTTTATATTTCAACATTAAATGCAACGGATATAATTAAAGATGTTGTAGTGCAATCTGATGATAAAATAGTAGCCTGTGGAAGCAGAAATAATGAAGCCGTTTTCGTGCGTGTTACCCGCAATGGAGCACTTGATAACACATTTGGTGTAGATGGAATATTAATGTTGGCTGAAGCGGATAATACCAATATTTTGAATGCGCTTGCAATTACAGCAGATAATTTCGTAATAGGAGCCGGTAGCGCTAACCAGGATGATTATAGCGATTTTCTCTTATTGCAGATCAATGTTGATATACAATCATCTATTCATAATACTAACGGCGTTATTGTTTCCGATAATATTTATCCAAACCCGGCAAAAAATAATATTACTATAAAATTAAATACAGAATTCGGCAACTTGCAGGAAATCGGAATATATAGTTTGAACGGTGAAGAAGTTTATTCTCAACGCCATGTAAGCAGCCAGCATTCCATTAGCATTACATTGCCATCACAGTTACAAACTGGTTTATACTTTGTAAATTTGAAGTATGAAAAGGGAAATACCTCTACCAAGATTCAGATCATAAAATAATTGGACTGAGTTCAAACATTTCGAGCATTTATTGTAGTTTCAAAAAGAATTTTATTGTGTAATAGCCATAATTTATCTGCCGATACAAATTCTTTCCATTCCAACACCCGCTATTTATTGATAAAATAATAAATAGCCGGTGTTGGAATTTTTAGTTCATTTTATAACTACAATTCATCCATAAAAAATTACACTTCATGCATTTGGTTATTTCGTATTATAATAATCCGATTCATCTTTGTATTACAAGAAAAACAACCAAAAATAAATTAAGCTAAAAATTAAAACAAAATGAAAAAATCACTTATTATCTTATTCGCAGTGTTATCATTGAACGCTTGTAAAAAAAATGAATTAAATGGTATTAATGCCAATGTTCCAAAAGAAATAGTAGGGCAGTGGATATATGGCACCTTTTCCATGACTGAATTCTGGGGTTATGATGGGTCATATCAAGGTAATGCTTTTGAATTGAGTATTGCATTTAATTTTATGGAAAATGGACAATACGAAATGTTTTTTATCAGTACTGCAAATGATTATGGATGCAGAACAGAAGCATTCAGTTATTACAAAGGATCTGTAAATTGGGATGCAGAAGGTGAGTTTACTGTAACGCCAACAGAAGGTAATTTCCGTGGTTTTTATGCATGTTCACCACAATATAATTTCGATCGTGCTGCATTACAAAGTGAATTAGTTTCACAAACGTATTATTATACTTTTGAAACGGATGATTATGGTAAAACATATCTCGTAATTCGTTTTGATCCTGCTGACGAATATCCAACCTATTTTAGTGAAACAAATTGGTAAAATTAAAATAATAAGTTTAACAACCACTCAAACGAAAATTATGGAAATGTCAGCAAATCATATTGTTACACCTGATCAAAAATTACGCGTATTTGTAAGTTCCACTTTACAGGAACTCGCGGAGGAAAGATTAGCGGTAAAAAACGCCATTCAGAATATTCATTTAATACCCGTGATGTTTGAAACTGGTGCCAGACCGTATGCACCAAGAGAGTTATATCGGGAATACCTTGCTCAAAGTCAGATATTCATTGGTATCTATTGGGACCGCTACGGATGGATTGCACCGGAGGAAACAATTTCCGGATTGGAGGATGAATATCAGCTCGCCGGAAATCTTCCTAAATTGATATATATTAAAAAAAGTAATGGCACTCGTGAAGATAGACTATCGCAACTGTTAAAAAGAATTCAGGAAGATGATAAAGTTTCCTATAAAAATTTCAGTACTACTGAAGAATTGGGCAATTTAATTATTAATGATCTTGCAGTATTGTTAACAGAAAGATTTAATATGACCCTGCAAAACAAATTAGGAAGATCAAGGTCAAATTATTCGATCCCATCTGCGCCAAATGAAATAATCGGAAGGGAAGTTTGTTTAAAACATATTTCAGAAATGATTTTAGACACTTCCATAAGACTAGTTTCACTTACAGGGCCGGGGGGAATTGGAAAATCTCGTTTAGCTATTGAGACTGCCCGCCGTTTAGAAAATCATTTTAATGATGGAGCTATATTTATACCACTGGCACCGGTTAAAGATCATGAGCTTGTTGCGGAAACTATTTGTTATCACCTCGGAATTAAACTTTCCGGAGCTAATGTTTTGGAGAGTTTAAAATTATTTCTGCAGGAAAAAGAATTATTGTTAGTGCTTGACAATTTCGAACAAATAATTGAAGCAGCATCTATTATTGATGATCTATTATTCGCTGCACCTGGGTTAAAAATAATTGTTACCAGCAGGGAAAGATTATCACTTTCCTTTGAAAATGTTGTGGTTGTGCCCGGCTTTACGCGACGAATTTGATGGGAATGATTTTTCACAACAAATTATACCACCGGCCATTCAATTATTTTTAAAAAGGGCTAAAGCCATTCAGCCATCATTTGACATGAATGAACAAAATAAAGAAACGATCTATAAAATATGTAAACGACTTGAAGGCCTGCCTCTGGCTATTGAACTGGCTGCAGGTCAGGTGAATATGTTCTCACCAAAAATGTTATTGGAGAAACTTGAGCATCGTCTGGATATTTTAAAGGGTAATTTCAGAGATATTCCTGTTCGTCAGAAAACTATGCGAAATGCAATAGATTGGAGTTTTGAATTGCTTACCAAGGAAGAACAGGAATTATTGTTGCGTATCAGTGTATTCAATGCGGGATGTTTAATGCACACAGTGGAAGCAATGGGAGAGGGTATTTCAGGTGATGTTTTATCTGTATTAGATGCACTTATCAATAAAAGCCTGATCTCCAAACAAGACTTTGATATGCAGGTTCGATTTCAAATGATGGAAAGTGTTCGTGAATTTGCACTGGAAAAACTTGGCGAACAAAACAGGCTTGATGAAATAAAATTATTGCAGGCTGATTATTATCAAACATCGTTACATACTCTCAAATTGCAAAAAAATGAAATTGATCAATCAGCAATATTAATTTTAATGGAAAAAGAGCATGTAAATATCCGACAGGTTCTCGATTATTTATTGTCGAAAAAGGAACTGCTTAAAATAACAGAGATATCCTGGAATCTGTGGCTGTTTTGGTGGGTTAATGCACATACAAAAGAGGGTTATACCTGGATGAAAAAGGTGTGGGATATTTATAAAAATGAAAGTTTAACATTTGAAGAGAAAACGTTTTGCATGTTAGCTACCAATGTTGGTATCATGGCATTTCTTCAAAGAGATTTTGCCTTGTATAATGAATCTCTGGAAATAAATTTGCAAAAGATAAGAGTTCAGGATGACGATGAATTGGTGGCAACAGCAATGTTAATTTCCGGTGTGGTTTCAACTATTATCAAACAATACGAAAAAGCGGAAACTTCTCTTTTAATAAGTTTGGAAAAATATAAAAAAGCCGGACTCACAACCGGAATAAGCCTTGCATTAAGTGGCCTCGGAAGGAACTCTATTTATGTTGGTGGAAAATTACAGGAAGCTAAAAATTATTATAAAGAAAGTATCGAATTAGCTAAAAAGGATAACAACGAAATATCGGTGATTATTTGTTTGAGTGGATTTGCACTTGCTGAAGTGATGGAAAAAAATTCAGATGCTAAAAATTATTTGCGTGAAAGTATTTTATTGAGTCAAAGTTTACATTTTTTTGAAGCTTTGGCCTGGTCGGTGGAAATTTGGGCTTTGGTTTCCATAAATGAATCTAAATTTATACATGCTGTTACATTATTAGGAGCTGTAGATCATTTGAGAAATACGACACACCTTCCGATTTGGGACGACCTTCAGGCAATTATTGTAGAAGCAAAATCAACTCTGCAAAAAAATATGATACCCCAGGAATTTGAAAATGCCTGGAATGAAGGAATGAAGATGAATATGGATATGATGGTGATGTTTGCGATGAAGGAGTGAAGGAGTGGAGGAGTGGAGGAATGAAGGAGTGAAGGAGTGGAGGAATGGAGGAGTAGAGGAATGAAGGAATAAAAATTAGGGGCGGTACTTTTATTAACCATTTGAACAGCGTTATATATTAAACACCAATCAAAATATAAGTAAAACAAATCGGATCGCAAACTCAAACTTTTGCAAACCCTGAACCTGCCTTCTGTCGAGGTAGGCAGGCTCAGAACCCCGAACCCCGAACCCTGAACTCAGAACCCCGAACTCAGAACCCTGAACTCAGAACCCCGAACTCAGAACTCAGAACCCCGAACTCAGAACGAACTAATATTTATCCACCTCAATCACCATCAAGACCGCACCATTTGTTCCGGCGTCGGTTTGAAATTTTACGGTTTCTCCGGGAATGAATTTTACGTTGTTAATGAGTTGCCCACTTAATGCTGATCGCAATTTTTGTTCGTAAGTACCCGATTGTTTATTTACATTATCATTCAAAGTTTTATAATCGAGTGGTTGTTTTGTAACAACAATTGCCATATAATCCTTACTCCCTAATTGATCCAATTCCATACTATAATCTTTTGGAAATAATCGTGTTCCGGTTATGCCGCAATAAGGAGAATGTTTTTCGGTGTATGGAAAAAGAATATCACAATTATTATTTTCGTCGGTTGCAAAAATATAGGTATAACATTCGAGTGAATTGGTAACTTGTATTTTAAATTTCGTGCCTTTTTTAACTGCCGATCTTGTGCTAAATACACCCGCTGATTTTGTTGTAAGTGGAATATTTTTTTTCGTCGCATTATCAATTAATCCGAATTCTACTGATAATATATTGCTCAATGGTTTTGATGCATTTCCCATTGGATAAACACCATATGCTTCCACAACAAATTTTTCGAAAACATTATATGGTATCCATGCAACTCCCTGATTTCCCCAATCATTTCCCCAACTGTTCATGATCTGGAACGCACCACCTTCTTTATAATCATCATATCCTATAACACACATGCAATGTCCTCCGAAACCATTCATATTCAGATCGTTATCCGTTGGATTCCATATATCTTTTCCCATCATGGGCTGCATGAAAGTTCCTCCTACCATCATTCCGATCACCACTGGTGCACCCTGAGCCAGATTTTGTTTAATGGCAACAAGGTCAATTTTTTCCTGACCAACCCCTTTGGCATCGCCTTCGGTAAGACGATTAAATCCTGTCATTTTATATTGTGAAGCTTCCTGTTTTTGTGAGGATGTTGGTTTTCTTTCACAATCCTGATCGGTGTATGGAAATTCCCGTAATGAGATCAAGCCCTCATTTTTCATTACATCCATTGCATTATTAATGTATGCGCCCTGACAATTTTCCAACCCTATCTGATTATACAAATAAGCAGGGCTAAATGCGATCTGATCCGGATCTTTACCTGTGCGTTGTGCTTCCAAAATTGTGCGTGCAGCATAAGCAGAACCCCAGCCTACGCAACTCCCTTGTGAACCCTGATTTTTGCGTTCAGGGGCATATTTTAAAAGGGATATACTTTCCGGCAGTGGATTTTTGGCATTATCTGTAAGTGGTGGTTCAAAAATTTCGGTGGCATCATATTTTTGAGGGTCGAAATTTGCGCCGGTATTAAAAAGATCAGTTATACTTCCTCCGCCACCATCTCCGCCAATATTTAAAAGGCTACCACGCATAAAATAAATTACCACGGCACCCAATATTAAAACTCCGCATCCCAGTTTTGGGTTCTTGCGAAACATTCCCAGTAGTAAAGGCAGTAACATGGTGATTATATTTCCTCCACCTCCTCTTCCACCACCGCCGCCACCTCCCGGTAATTTGCGCTGCTGTTGGGGTTGATTATCGTCAGGTACCATTCGAATAGCCATACAAGTAATTTTGTGGAAAGATATTCATTTTTTGGCGACCGTCAGTATGAAATAAATATTATTCAACACCCGTTATTTTGCAATTCAAATAAATTATCCTTAAAATTGTTTCCCGTGGACATAATTCTGAAATATTTCCCCAGCCTCGACAAGAAGCAACTCGCCCAAATGCGGCAAATAAAACCGCAATATCAATTCTGGAACGAAAAGATAAATGTGGTGAGCAGGCAAGACATTGATAATATTTATGAACATCATGTTTTACATTCCTTATCCATTGCCAAATTCATCGATTTTTTACCTGGAACCAAAGTACTTGACCTTGGAACAGGTGGTGGATTTCCGGGAATTCCACTCGCAATTCTTTTTCCTGAAGTGCAATTTCATCTGATCGATTCTATTGCAAAAAAAGCACAGGTTGCAGAATCCATTGCACGTGATCTCGGTTTAAGAAATGTTACTGTGGAACAAATACGGGTGGAAGATGTAAAAGAAAAATACGACTTTGTAGTTACTCGTGCTGTTGCAGATATGATGATATTATACGACTGGACAATTAATATTATAAAAAGAGGCGGATCATTTAATGATTTTCCTAATGGATTAATTATGCTAAAAGGCGGATTTCTCGATCTTGAAATTGCTCCTTTCAAAGAATTCCTCTACAAATTTCCCATTACCGAATGGTTTAAAGAGCAATGGTTTGTGGAGAAGTATTTGTTGTACTTACCCTTGGATTAGATTTAGGACACAGGATATAGGACATAGGACTTGATATAGGACATTGGAAAATAGACAAAGGACTTTGGTTTTATTTAACCATGTAAACTTTTGTAAATCCTGCTAACTTTTGTTATCCATGTAAACTGTAAAAAATAATATCGAATATAGAACAAAGAATAAAGAACAATAATCGGTGAGACAACCCCAAGGATTTGCCTCCGAATTAACTTTTCAATGTAACTATATACTTACTCCCCTATGGGGTAGGGGGCCAAAGACATTAATCGGATCGTAGCCCTGAAACTTTTGCTAAACATGTAAACTCCTATAAATAAAAAATAACAATCAAAAAATAAAAAATAATAATCGGATCGCAGCCCTGAAACTTTTGCTAAACATGTAAACCTTAGTTAACTCAGAACCCAGAACTCAGAACCCAGAACTCAGAACTCAGAACCCAGAACTCAGAACCCAGAACCCAGAACTCAGAACTCAGAACTCAGAACCCAGAACTCAGAACTGAAACATGTAGTGATCGACGTAGGAGATCTACTACATGTCAGAACGCTCTACTAACCCCAACCACATATCTCAACTTAAAATAATCCGGCTCATCAAATGACGGATGATTTAAAAATAAAGGCAGATCAATTCGGAGTGTTATTGGTTTTATGGTTTCTAATTTTCCGAACCAATTCCATGTGAAGGCAGAACCAATTCCTGCATCAGCGCGCAAGGAGGAAAGTGATTTAAATTCTTCATCAATGGAAAGTATTCCAGCATCTGCAAAAAGGTAAGGTTCCATTTTGATGAATTTTATCAGTTTAAATTTAAATAATCGATTGAATTGCAATTCCATGTTTACTGATGTGCCGCTCACTCCTGTGTAGGCAAGATATAACTCCCCATTTTCGTCGGTTTCTGCAGCGAGATAACCGGCATAGCCTCTTAAATTTAATCCTCCACCTGCATGAAAATGTCCGGTTGTTTCCGAAAAATTCACCCATTCATCAGGAAAAAATCCTCTTGAACGCGTGTATTTATCATCTAATAATTCTTCGCTGTTTGCTCCTGCAAGCATTAAAGAAGATTCAAACGGAATATTGGATCCACTGCCAAACTGAATAAAATAACGCGTGCGCAGATCAAATTTTCCGAGTTTCGTAAAATTGATCGCTTCCATATTTATGCGCGAAAAATCATAGTCGCTGAAAAGGTCGTTACTGCGGAAATTAAAAATTAATTTTCCTGAGCCTTTGAAATATCTGTAATTATGATCGTAATCAATATTTATCGAATTGTTTTTTTCCCTTCCAATAAGATCGCTGTTATATAAATATTCCGGTTTATTAAAATAAAGATCCTTCACATAAACTGACAAAGTATTCCTTAATCCGTCGCCTAATTTCTTTTCAAATCCGGTTTTTAGTTCGAATACCCCATCAAGATATTTTGTATCAAATATAAAATTGCTGTTTGGAAGAAATCTGTCGGTAGAAGTTTTGTAATTCAGGTCGAAATTAAAAAGATCGTAATCATCTTTTTTATCAATAATTTCGTTTCCTTCGGAATTTAATTCGGTAAACTCAGGATCGTATAATAATCCTTGAGCTATTCCGGTGTTGTACCATGCAGTGAATTCGAGTTTGTGTTTATATCCGAAATAATCTCCATTAAAATAGATTCCGGCCTTTAATCCGTCGTAGGAATTTCCCCAGATCTCCGGCCGCCATTTCATGGTATAATTTTTCCAATCTTTATAATTGGAAATTTGTGAATCAAATGTAAGTGTAACAGGACATTTCCAACTATTATCCAGTTTGTTAATATCTGCTAATCTATTTGTTGGGTCAATAATTACATCCTTAATTTTTTGTGTTGTTGTAATGTGTGCAACATACTCCTCATTTAATTTATCCCAACCATACCATTTGGGCAAACTGATCACGTTTTCGAAATAGGTTCTGTCAATTCTGCCTTTAGGATTTGAAATATTTTTAACTTCATTTTTATTGTACCAGTTATTTGGAATATAATAATTTAAGGTATCACCATTTTCGAGAATTACAATAAAATCGAGTGGCATTTGCATTTGTCCCTTGCGCTCAAAGGTGATATCATAATTTAATAAAGTTTGCCCGTCAAGATTTGCATTCGATTTTTTATGTACATTTTTAATTCCGTAATCAATATTTTTTGTGGTTTCCAACCATTGATCAAAAAACCAATTCAGGTCCACATGTGTATATCCAATAATAGAATTCCGGAAATCTTCAAAATAAGGGTGACATAATTTCCATTCTTCCGTATAATTTTTCATCGCTGATAAAAAGAGATCATCCCCCAACACATATTGGAGATTATAGAGCATAACTGCCGTTTTATAATAAACATGTCTGTATCCCCCACCATGACCAAGTGCTGAATTAAACATATCTGAATGTGTGTTCAGAGGCATGTCTTTACTGCGCGCAGCATCTTCAAGATAGGCATAATAAACTTCACTCATCATCATTTCCTCGGGATTTCGGTATTTCGCTACGTATTTATCCCGTTCAGGATATTGAACCCTCAATTCTCCATCAATTTTAATGCAACCCCATGCAGTTAAAAATTGTGCAAATCCCTCATCCAAAGAAGCGCGATAGGTTTCATTATTTCCTACCATTCCAAAATACCATTGATGTGCAACTTCATGCATCAACAGATCGCGATAACTGGGATCATATCCACCATCTAAGGTTAACATAGGATATTCCATTCCATCCCTTGCATCGGCAACAACTATTTTCGGCCATATATAATCGCTGAAATCGGTGCTGAATGTTTCTATTATTTCTTTGGTATAATTTGCGGCATTCTGCCAATAGGCAGCATGACCTTCCTGAACTAAAGCAATACATCGCACTGCTTTTCCATTAAATAACGCAAGTGTTTCTCCAATCCTGTAATTTGGATCTGCAGTGAATGCAAAATCATGCACATTTATTGCATAATATTTCCAGATCTTTTTATCTCCTTCTGTATAGGGAATAATTACAGATGCTTTTTCTTCCCAGGGTTTGGATGTAAAATTTTTAATATCCAGTTTTTCTCTAAGTGATTTTGGCATTACTTCGGCTTCATTTTCTAAATATCCCGTTGCTTCCACAATATAATTACTCGCAAAAGTTAATTCCACTTCATAACTTCCAAAATCGCCATAAAATTCTTTACCTAAATGTTGATCTGTATCCCATCCTGCTTTTCTATCATAAACACAAATTCTCGGATACCAGTGAACACCATCATAATGTGTAAAATCTCCGGAATTAAATTTTTTCATTCTTCTGCGCAAACTCCCCGCATCAAAATAAGTTTTAAATGGAATTTGAAAGGTAATATTTGCTCCCGGTTTAAGTGGTTCAGGAAGTTCTACTTTAATTACGGAAAAATCTTGTATAACTGTTGTTTCTTTTTTAACAGCAACTCCATCCCACTTAATTATTGCGATCTTCTCTATTTCCGTACCCTGACCTTGCGCTTCATATTTGCCAAAAGTGCTTTTAATATCATTTGCCTTGTTTAATTCATCAACATATGAATTCGGTTGAAATGCTTCCTGATAAAGATGAAAATAAACAAAAGGTAATGCATCAGGTGAATTGTTATAATAGGTCAACGTCACCATCCCATCAATAATATCTGTTTTTTCATCGATCTCTGCTTTTATCACATAATGCACGTCTTGCTGCCAATATCCTTCGAATGGCTTTTTATTTTTCCAATAATATGGATTTTCTGCACTGCGGTAAGAATAACCCGGGCGATTGAAAACATCAGGTAATATCTGACTATAGCCCGAATTGAAGATTAACACGAATAAAATTGTCAAAAAAATGTTTTGCAGATGACGCATGTTCTTATTTGATTTGTGAAAAATATGGATACAAATATAGAAACCCTTAACAAACAAGATGTATTACTTTATCGCTTTAACATTAATTCCGGGTATTGGGCCCGTTAATGCCAAGTCACTTTTAAGTTATTGTGGCAGTGTAGAAAAAATATTCAATATGAAAGCTTCCCAGTTACTTCGGATACCGGGAATTGGGGAAGCGGCAGCAAATGCTATTGTTAGTCACGATGTTTTTGCCAGAGTAGATGAGGAAATGTTGTTTTTGGAAAAGAAAAACGTACAATGTCTCACTTTTTTGGATGATAATTTCCCAAAACGCCTTAAAAACTGTGTTGATTCTCCCATAGTGCTTTATTATGCCGGAAATGCAGATCTTAATGCGGAAAAAATAATTGGAATCGTTGGAACAAGAAATTCCACCGATTATGGGAAAAATATTTGTGATAATCTGATAACGGATATTCAGGCTGAAAATATTCTGGTTGTAAGTGGGTTAGCCTATGGAATTGATATTGCGGCGCATAAAGCCTGTGTTAAAAATAATATTCCAACAGTAGGCGTGCTTGCACATGGCCTCGATAGAATTTATCCCTACACACATAGAGAAATGGCCACAAAAATGATTCAAAATGGCGGTTTACTCACTGAATTTATGAGTAATACAAATCCTGACCGGCAGAATTTCCCCAAAAGAAACCGGATAGTGGCAGGAATGATTGACGCTCTTATAGTGGTAGAAACTGCAGAAAACGGTGGTGCAGTAATTACCGCCACACTTGCCGATTCTTATAATAAGGATGTGATGGCATTTCCCGGAAATATCAACAGTAAATTCTCTAAGGGTTGCAATAATCTTATTAAAACGAACAGAGCGGCATTGGTGGAAAATGCGGCCGATATTTTATCCTTAATGCGCTGGACAAAAAATGAGATTATACCAAAACAACAGCGCACCTTGTTTATCGAGTTTACGGAGGAAGAAAGATTGATTTATGATCTATTACAGGAAAAAAAGGAGATAGGGATTGATGAGTTGACCAATAGCGTTGCACTCTCCCCAAGCACCATTGCGGGTAATTTATTGAATTTAGAATTTCAGGGAATAGTGGTTTCTCTGCCTGGAAAAAGGTATAAATTAATTTAGTTGACCCTGGTTTTTACAACTTTAGGAGGACAGTTTTTCCAGGATCGCAGGTAAATTTCCCATTCATTCAATAACTGGTTAAGTCATTTCGCACATTATTTTGCACATTCTGCTCAAAGTGGGTTGTGAGGAATGTTTTGAATGTTGAATTTTCGGAATTATTAGTATAATTCTAAATCTCCGAAATATGAAACAACATTTTTTACTTGCAGTCTCTTTTCTGGTAAATTCAATTTTATTGGCACAAACACCGGAAAAAAAAGTTTTATTACAAACACATAATGGCGAATTCAATAATTTAATTTCTGCCGACCTTGACAATAATGGAATTGATGATTTTATTGTAACAGAAGGGTATATAAACTGGTTTGAAGGAACCGGAGATACTACCTGGGGAAATTCGCATGTTATTGCAGAAGATGGATTACTTAATGTTAGTGATTGTCGTGTAATTGATGTTGATCTCGATGGATTAGTTGATCTATTTTACATAACAGGTTATGGTGCGTATAATTTCGGTTGGCTTAAAAATCCGGGAGTTGTAGATGCAGAATGGATAAATAATGAATTACCCGGTGCTTATTACGATTTTATCGGTTTATTTGATGTTGATGGTGATAGCGATAACGATCTTGTTTATGAAAACGACGGATCACTTTTAAAGTGGAGAGAAAATATTGATATGGATTTTTCTGAAATTCATACAATACCTGATGCACTGCCATCTTTAGCTTCAAGCTCGGTGTGCGATTTTGATCAGGATGGTGATATGGATTGGACAGGATATTTTTATGATTGTTGTGTAAAATATTTTGAAAATAATAGTGATGGCACATTTACGGAATTTATGATTTCTACGGATGAATATGAAGATAATGTTTATACTACAGATGTAAATGGTGATGGTTATTCAGATATTATGATCACATATTATTATGAAATAGATGTTGCAACTTTTAACCCGATAACGAATACTTTTAATCCGGTAGCATATTGGGATAATGCATATGTTACCAATCTACAGTTTAAGGATATGGATAATGATGGAGATGAGGACTGGGTAATATTCGAACAAGTTGGCGGCGATAAGTATATTTTATGGGTGGAGCGCACCATGGGAGAACCTATGTTGATGGATGATGTTGAATACCTGATTACTGGTTTACCCTCCTTATCTCCATATATTTCATTAATTGATTTAGATAACGATAATAAATGTGATGTTTGGACCGCTAATGGAATTGGAGTTGATGTTTACTTAAATCAATTACCTGCAGGATTTGCATCATTTCCAACAAGCCCGGAAAATACCTGTATGAGAATGGACATCAGTCGCATTTTTGATATTGATAATGATGGAGATAACGATCTTATGGTAGCATCGCATAATGGTAGATTGGGTTGGTTTAAATATGATATTGCAACGGATTCATTTTATAGTGTTCATTATTTACCAAATTTTGAATCCAGTCCTTATCCTACATTGATGAAAGAATTTGATTTTGACTTGGATGGTGATATGGATCTTATTACTTCTTTCAGAAGTTCAGGAGGTGCAGAACAAATTGCTTATTATTGTATAAATGATGGCGACGGAAATTTTAGTATTCATGAATTTGATGATATGGCATTCAACGATATTTGGCTTACCGATGCCGATGAAGATGGTGATGATGATCTTGTAGTTATGCAATTTTCATCACCAAATTATTTGCATTTGTATTTAAATTCTGCAGATACCAGTAATTTATTTGTTTATGAAGAACAAATTACCCTTACCAGCACTTGGAAATCATTTGATATGATAGATATTGACAATGATGGTGATGATGATTTTATTGGGGCCAGATTATATTCAACGCAGATACAATTAATTACAAATATTTCCGGTGGAACATTTTCAGCTCCTGATCTATATTATACAACACCTTGTTCTTCAGTTGCAGCATTATATACTGACGATTTTGATGGGGATGCTGATATTGATTTTATGTACGTTTGCACAACAACCGAAAATGTTACCCTTGCAACAAATAACCTTGGGAGTTTTAATTACACTGCTATCGGTCAATTTAGTGATAACCTGATCTCAGGTCCTTCGTATATGGAAACCAGAGATATTAATAGTGATAATATTCCTGATCTCATAAACTCACAATATGCAGGTTCAACAGATATTAAATTGTCAACAGGTCCTGGAACTTTCATGGAAGAATATGTGAATATTTATTCAGAATTTGGACAATTTGGTTATTTCGATAATAATACAATTGTAGATTTTATTGGAGCAACTGATTTTGAATTTTATATTAATTATAATGCAATATTTTCAGCGCCTGTTTATACTATTTCAGAACCTGATGCAACGTATTTAGAAGAAAACGGAACCTCCGATGGAGTAACTATAACATTTACAGAAATACCACAAGTGGAATTGAGGATAGATATTTATCCTTCCGGTAGTATTGATGCCGGAGCAGGGGAAGGTATGCCGGTGCAATTGATATTTTCTCCCGATGAAACGGCTTTGATCCCTCAAACTATTAGTTGGTTGGTTCCTGATGATTTAATTGTTGAAGATATTGTTTACAATAACGTTCAAATTCTAAATGATCCTTTAAGTTGGGGAATTTATGACGGTGCAATAAATGAAATTTACAACTATATGGTTACAGATAATGATGCCGGTTTATTTATGGACGTTGCCGATATTACTTTAACAGAAGGTGTAACAGCTGCTACGATTACTGGGCATTTAAATATTATCCCTACAGCAGAATCAATATTAAATATAATTCCTGATGAACATATTAATGCGGGCGAGGGAACAGGTGAAATTACAACCCTCCCTATAACTTCCGGTATCGACGGATTAAATGAATTTATTTTTACACTTTCCGTAGAAAATGATTTTATTCATGAACTCACTTATTATGAAGAGATAAATTTTGATCTGAGTTCTGCGGACATACTTTTAGAGGAATTAATTGCGGATCCACTTCCGGTAATAATAAATGACAACGATTATGTTTCCGTATCAACGGCTTTTCCTGCAGGCACAATTACAGAAGAAATAGAACCTTTTACCATTGGATTTAATTTAAGCTCCGCACCGGAAGCTAACGTTATTATTCATGCAATTCCCAATATGCAATTTGATTTAGGTGCAGGAGCAGGTGTTCCGGTATCAATGACTTTTATTGCAGATGGTACTTTACCTGTTTATCAAAACTTTAGTGGAACTGCTGTGGAAGATGCTGTTTATGAAGGACTTCATTCTGGAGTTATCACCTTTACAATTGAAACCACTGATCCATTTTATGAAGTTTGGACTATTGATGATCTGTTTTTAAATATTATTGATAATACTGAAATCGCAGGTGTGAATGTTGCTTTTCCCAACACTGATTATTTTGTGGAAGGATCTATGGATATTCCAGGTGAATTAAGTTTATTTTCAATTCCTGATGAAGAAGTAATTGTGTATGCTACTCCGGATGCGCAACTCGATCTTGGAGGCGGCGCCGGAAATATGATTTATTTTACTTTTGAACCTAATGATACAGCTTTAATTCCTCAACAAATAAATATATCGGTTGTGGATGATATTTTAGTGGAAGGAGATCATATTGGTACCATTACATTTACAAGCGAGTCGTATGATATTCTTTACCAAGACATTACTATTGCTGATATAATTGTAAATATTACCGATAATGACAATACAGTTGCCATTGAAGAGTCTACAGAAATCTTCCCTGTAATTTATCCAACGATCAATAACGGTATATTCACTGTTGAAACTGGTCCGCTATCTGTTGGTGCAATTATTTCTGTTATAAATATGACGGGGCAGATCGTTTTTGCGCAAACTGCACAACAAACGAATTCTATTGATATATCATCATTTGCTTCCGGAAAATATTTTGTTTTGCTTAACAATAATGATAAAATGTATACAAACCCCATTGAGATCGTAAAATAAATAACTAATAAAAATTAAGAACTGCTATCCCCATGTAAAACATTTTGTAGATCACCGAACCGCAACAATCCCCATTATTGCGGTTTTTTTTATTGCACCTTTTTTTGAATAAGAGCCTGTTCGAAATATTTTTCAACAAGAACTCAGTTTCTTCTAATTATTAAATTTTCATTCAAAACAGCTAGTAGCAATGGTTTGAGCCATTTAAGGGACAGTAGAAACCTGAAAATTTTCTTAAATGAAGATTTTTTATAAAAATTGATGACTAAAGTAATCCCTAATAAAAAATGGCTGGATTATCTTTGCAGCCGAAACAATCCGGCATCAAAATGAACGAATCAGGAATAAAAAATCCTTCTGCTTCTTTAAGCAAGATCGGTCTGAACCATACAGCTAACGCCTTTTGGAATTTATCACCTGCCGAACTGGTGGAACATACCATCTCACGCGGTTTTGGAGTGCTCGCAGACAGTGGAGCCCTGGTTGTGGATACCGGAAAATTCAGGGGAAGAGCGCCAAAAGATAAATTTACTGTTCGCGATGAAAAAACTGCCAACACAGTAGACTGGAACAATGTAAACTTTCCTGTAGAAGGGGAAGTTTTTGACAAATTGTATCAAAAAGTATTGAATTACCTGAGTTCTAAGGATATTTGGGTGCGCGATAATTATGCTTGTGCTGATCCCAAATACCGGATCAATATCCGCACCATCAACGAATTTCCCTGGGGGAACCTTTTTTGCGACAATATGTTTTTACGTCCTTCCTTAGAAGAAATAAAAACACAAGAACCCGATTGGCTTATCATTAATGCACCCGAATTTCAAGCAGATCCAACAGTTGATGGAACGCGGGAAAAGAATTTCGCCATGATCGATTTTACCAAACGTATAATTTTAATTGGTGGAACAGGTTATACCGGTGAAATGAAAAAGGGAATTTTCACGGTTTTAAACTATTGGTTACCACAGGAAAAAGGCGTTTTAAGTATGCATTGTTCCGCTAATGTTGGCAAGGATGATGATGTGGCTATTTTCTTCGGTTTATCAGGAACCGGTAAAACAACTTTGAGTGCTGATCCGGATAGGAGATTGATTGGTGATGACGAACACGGCTGGACAGAAGATAGTGTTTTTAATTTTGAAGGCGGTTGTTATGCCAAATGTGTGAATCTTTCCGCAGAAAATGAGCCTCAGATATACAGTGCGATAAAATTCGGTTCCATCCTGGAAAATATTGAGTTTTATCCCGGAACCAGAAAAGTGGATTTTGCAAATATTACTAAAACGGAAAATACACGGGTAAGTTATCCAATAGAATATATCGATAATATCATGCAACCAAGCATGGGCGGACTTCCGAAAAATATTTTCTTTCTAACCTGTGATGCTTTTGGTGTTTTGCCTCCGATAAGTAAACTAACACCCGGACAGGCAATGTATCAGTTTTTGAGCGGATATACTGCTAAAGTTGCGGGCACGGAAGCAGGTATCACCGAACCTCAGCTTACATTCTCCACTTGTTTTGGAGCACCGTTTATGCCTTTGCATCCCACTAAATATGCGGAGATGCTGGGTGAAAAAATGCGTAAACACAAAGTAAATGTTTGGTTAATAAATACCGGATGGTCCGGCGGATCATATGGTACCGGTAAACGTATGAAATTATCCTATACCAGAGCAATGATTACCGCTGCTTTAAAAGGAGAATTGGACAATGTCCAATATTTGGCGCACGAGGTATTCGGCTTAATGATTCCACAATCTTGTCCAAATGTACCATCTGAAATTTTAGATCCAAGAAATACCTGGTCTGATAAAACACTATATGATACTAAAGCTGCAAACCTTGCTGTTCAATTTGTGCACAATTTCGAAAAGTATGCGGATAAGGCAAACGCGGAAATACTTGCGGCTGCACCAAAGGTGACTGCTAAAGTATAAGATATACACAAGGGAGTTTCTCCCTGTGGCGGATGATGCATGAGCCATGCTTCAGGGCTAACTCTATGGAATCGGTGATAAAATTATCCTGTTCTAATAATGTTTCCTGTTTGTTTCCGATTTTTCTTAATTTCGTAAAAAGTATTTTTATGCAAAGAGTCGGTTTAATAATATTTACTTTAGCGGCAGGAATAATATTTTGTTCTTTTTTGTTTAAAACAGGTCCAGAAAAATATTTAAAAAAACAAGGCTTCAGATTTATTTCATTATCAAATGAAAATAAGGAGGAAGGTTTTTTCATTTTTGAAACGGAGATTTCCAACGATACCTATAAATATTTTTTGAATGACCTTAAATCAAAAGGTCGTACCGATGATTATGAAATTGCAAGGGTAGACAGCAGCGGATGGGAGATCGCATTTAATGATTTTGCACCTTATACCAATTTCTATTTTCAACACGAATCTTATGATCAATATCCCGTTGTAAATATTTCTTATGAAGGTGCAGTATTATATTGTAAATGGCTGACCGAAATTTATAAAAGTGAAGGATATGATATAACTGTTTCTCTACCGGATTCAATTCAATGGAAAACTGCTGCGAAAGGTGGAAATGCAGAAAATATTTATAGTTGGGAAGGAACTGCGAATGTAAATAAGAAAGGTTTTTACAAATGCAATGCAAAAAAGGAGGAAGAATGCAGTTATGTTACAGCACCGGTATATTCGTTTGAAAAAAATAATTTCGGACTTTACAACACTTGTGGAAATGTTGCGGAAATGTTGAAGGAAAAAGGAAGTCACAAAGGTGGAAGCTGGAATAGCTCGTTGAATTACGTAAAATTAGATTCCAAAGATGAATATGCAGGTATGTCGGAACCTTCACCATATATTGGATTTCGACCGGTGGCGATCATTAATAACTAAAAGAAAATTTTAGAAATACCATGCGCACAATTTTTTTAGTTTTAAGTTTTTTATTGGTGATTATTTCTGATTCAAAAGCTCAAACGGGAGTTTGTGATTCCCTTGTCATTCCGAATGTTATCACTCCAAATAACGACGGATTTAACGATTTTTGGGTAATAGAATGTATTGAATATTTTCCCGACAATGAAGTACAGGTTTATAACAGATGGGGACAAATAATTTATCAGGCTTATGGTTATGATAATAATTGGAATGGAACATGGGATAAAACCAAAGGCGATCTTCCGGATGGCACTTATGTCTACATTATTAAATTAAATAAGGTCGGTGAAGAAAAAAATATTACAGGGTCCTTAACCGTCACGAGATGAAATTAAAAAATTTCTGTTTTACACTCTTATTTTTTATAGTGTTTTCATTTACTCATGCGCAGCAATCAATTTTTTCACAATACTACTTTAATCCTGTTTACAGCAATCCTGCTTTTACAGGAAGTGATTATAAATTAAGTATAAGATCACAATATCGGTCTATGTGGTCTGGCTTGGGATTGGGACCAAATACGGCCTTAATACTGGCACAAAGTCCTATTGGCTTATCATCTTCCTCAATCGGTATCAGTTTGATGAATGATTATATTGGACTTTCGAATTCCACAGAAGCATCTGTTTATTATGCATACAGGTTTCAAACAACGTTCGGTAGAATTGCTGCGGGAACAAATATTAATTTTCAAAACTATACTCAGGATCTTACTTCAGCATTACCAAAAGATCCCGGTGATCCTGCTTTGGCTGCCGACATTAATTTATTTTTGTTTAATTTGGGATTTGGTGTGGCTTGGGAAAATGAGAATGGATATTTTGGACTTTCCACTCCGGGTATTTTAAAAAATGCAATTTCTGAAACAAGTAATGATCCTTCTTCTGAAACTTTAATTCAATTTAATCTCATTGGTGCTTATACTATCGATATTAATTCTTTATGGAAAATAACACCTTCAGTTTTATATAAATATCTGGAAACTATGCCGAGTCAGATGGATATGCAGGCAC
Source organism: Bacteroidota bacterium (assembly GCA_016706865.1). Classification (NCBI taxonomy): domain Bacteria; kingdom Pseudomonadati; phylum Bacteroidota; species Bacteroidota bacterium. Next base: position 222,860 of record JADJIS010000003.1, read on the forward strand.
ACTTATTATACAACGATCAATTTCAATTAGACTTGGGCTATCGCACAAATACAACATATATAGTTGGAGTATCTTATAAATTTTTAGACGAGTTGCAGGTTGGATATTGTTACGATCTTGACAATAGTTCTTTTGGTTCCACTAGCGGAGGAAGTCATGAATTAACAGTGGGTTACGTTTTTAATAAAAGTAAATCGGAATAATATATTATGCATTTATTTTATGCACCTGACATAACTGGAACTGATAACTACCGGCTTTCTGAAAAGGAATCGCATCACATAATTAATGTATTGCGATCTGTAATTGGTGATAAAATGCATTTGACAGATGGGAAAGGTAATATTTACGAAACGGAATTAATTGAGATCACCAAAAAGTATGGTATTGTTAGAATTCTATCCCATAAAAAACATCCTCCCAAAAGATTTAAAATACATATTGCAATCGCTCCCCCAAAAACGGGAGATCGTGTTGATTTTTTGCTGGAGAAATTAACGGAACTTGGAGCAGATATCATTACACCTTTGGAATCTCAAAATTCTGAAAGAAGAAAATTCAACCGCGAAAAGGAAGAACATACCCTGATATCCGCAATAAAACAATCAGGCAATCCGTTTTTACCGGTATTAAATGAAATGACCGGATTTAATAAATTTATCACTTCGATCAAGGATGATCATTCCGAAAAGTATATCTGTTATTGCAGTGGAGATACCAAAGATCTGTTAGCGAGGTTATACCAGGCTCCCCATAATGTAATTATCTGTATTGGACCGGAAGGTGACTTTACGGAGGAAGAGGTTAAATTTGCAATGGAAAATAAATTTATACCCGCGGGACTTGGAGATCAGATCATGCGAACAGAAACGGCAGGAATTTTGTGCTGTGGGATCATAAATACCATTAATCAACTTAGCTCATGAAAATAGCAGGTACTTTCTTTATACTTTCACTCACTTGCTTGATAAGCAGCTTTTCACCACCGGCACCTGCTTATTCCATTGCACTTTTAAAATATAACGGGGGAGGAGATTGGTATGCAAATCCAACATCGCTCCCTAATCTTGTGGAATTTTGCAATAAGAACCTCGACATTAATATTAATCCCGATCCGCCAACCATTGAAGCGGGGAGTCCTCAATTATTTAATTACCCCTTTTTGCATATGACCGGCCACGGAAATGTGGTTTTTTCCAACGAGGAAGCGCAGAATATGAGGACCTATTTACTTGCCGGGGGCTTTTTGCACATTGATGATAATTATGGTATGGATCCTTATGTGCGTCCGGCCCTTAAAAAAGTTTTCCCTGAACTGGACCTGATAGAGCTTCCGTTTAGTCATCCCATTTTTCATCAGAAATATGATTTTAAGAATGGTTTGCCTAAAATTCACGAGCACGACAATAAGTCTCCTCAAGCCTTTGGTTTGTTCTGGGAGGGCAGGCTTTTATGTTTGTATACTTTTGAATGTGACCTTGGCGATGGTTGGGAGGATGCTGATGTACACAAGGATCCTGAGGAAACAAGACAAAAGGCATTACAGATGGGTGCTAACATAATTCAATATGTTTTTATGGGTCGTTCTGACCTTTAAATGGAATAAATCACGACTATTTTCCAACATGTAAAAATTAATGCATACTTTCGTAACGGGGGAATTGGGGGAAGTCTATTGTAAACACATATACAGACCAATTAAGTACAAAGATGAAATCCCAAAAGGATGAAGTAATGCAGATTCTTCTTGTAGAAGATAACCCCGGCGATATCAGATTAACGCAGGAAGCTCTCAAAGAGGGGTCGATCAAAAATGTACTTAATGTGGTGAAAGATGGTGTGGAAGCCTTGGATTACCTGAAAAAAAAGGGTAAATTCATGAATAACCCCACTCCGGATATTATACTTTTGGACCTCAACCTGCCCCGAAAGGATGGTCGTGAAGTGTTGGCTGAAATTAAGGCAGATGAATATTTAAAGTTAATTCCTGTAATCATACTTACAACCTCTGATGCCGATCAGGACATCATTAGAAGTTATAAGTTGCATGCAAATTGCTTTATAACCAAACCGGTGGATCTCGACCAATTTATTTTTATAATTCGTCAGATCGAAACTTTTTGGTTTACTGTAGTTAAATTACCCATCAAAAAATACTGATAATCTGGAATAATGGATTTAAAAAAGAACATCAACGTATTATTAATAGAGGACAATCCTGCAGACGCAAGACTTGTTGAGATCTATTTAAATGAATCAACCATGCTTACACCCAACATTTCAAAGGTTGTGGAATTAAAAAAAGGTATGCTCATGTTGGAGGAAAGTGATTTCGATATTGTTTTATTAGATCTTACGCTGCCCGATAGCTCCGGATTCGATACCGTTAAAACCTTACTCAACGAATTTCCGACTCAGACCGTTATTGTAATGACGGGTTTAGAGGATGATACTGTTGCAATTAATTCAGTTAAAGCCGGAGCTCAGGATTTTATTGTCAAAGGACAGTTTGATAATAATTTATTGTCGCGCACAGTTTCTTATGCTATAGAACGTCATCAGCTGCAAATTAAATTAGAGAATTATGCAAAGGCTATCAAATTAAATGAGCAGCGGTTAATTGAAGCACAAACAATGGCACGCATGGGTAACTGGGAATTGGATGTGGTGAATAATCAGATGTATTGGAGCAATGAAGTATTTCGTATATTAGGATTTAAAGAAAATACTTTCGAACCAACGTTAAACGATTATCTCAAATACATAGCACCTGAAGAAGTAACTGAAGTGCACAACGCCATTAAACGCACAATGGAAAAAGGGAAACCATATCATACGGAATATAAGATCATACTTCCGGGTAATGTTATAAAACAGATTGCGAACAGAGGTCAGATCCAAAAAAGTAAAAAAAATAACGGACTGTGTCTTTCCGGTACAATTCAGGATATTTCAAACCTCACTAATAAATCCGACGAAAAAAATCCCATAATAGAGGAATTAACAAAACATTATTCCGAAATACTTGCTGAGGCAGAAAAATTAAATGGCTGTGACGATCTCAAAAATATGATCAAAAGCGGTAATGATATTGTTAATAAATTGAGGATGTAGTAATGGGCTTCATTCTTTAATTCTTTAATTCTTTCATTTTTCCCCATCCCTCAGACCTGCACAGGTCTCCGAGACCTGTGAGGTCGTCGGGCTTCATTCCTTCATTCTTTCATTCTTTCATTCCTTCATTATTACTCTGTCACTTCCGTCAAACTCCGGAGCCTGAACACTCAAAACTTTTAAAGGGATGGATGAAGTAACTATTACCTGATGTAAAGTTCCCACCGGAATTATGATGAGATCACCGGGTTTAATTATTTTCCATTCATCACCTAAACGCATATTGCCTTCGCCTTCTAAAACAATTACTTGTTCCGTATGAAATTCGTGTTTATGCAAAGGCACCTCTTTCTTCACCCAAATTTCAAAAGTGGAGACCAAGGAATCGCTGTATAATTTTTGGCTGCCAACATTTTCATAATCATCAATAACAACAATGGTATCTAAGTCAATAAATTGTGCATTGGCTGTATGAATAATACATAATAATAAAATATAAAGTAAATGTCGTCGCATGTAAAATGGATTTTAAATTAAAGATAGTTGTTGAAGAGTTAAGAGTCAAGAGTCATTGGTCAGGAGTCAATGGTCAGGAGTCAATGGTCGGAGTAATAATCTTCGGGCTACTGAGATCGGACTCACGATTCACGATTCACGAAATTAGTCAGGAGTCAATGGTCAGGAGTAAAAAAGCATCCGGCTTAAGTGGATCACACTCATTACTCATTACTCATTGGATCAAACTCACCACTCACTACTCACTACTTCCCATTAAAATTTCGCCACCAGTTTAAAATTCAATCTCCTATCCGTTAAATAATTCGGGAATGCATATTGCAGATTATTAATATCCTTCACCCAGATATAAGAAATTGTATTTTGAATTCCGAGTAGATTAAATACTTCTATACTTGCCCATAAACTTTCGAATGTGGTGTTTAATCTGCCTTTGTCTGTTAGGTCTCTGTTTTGATCTAACAATAAAGCGGAAAATCCGATATCAACTCTTCGATATGGTGGAATTCGCAAACTGTTTCTGTAATATTCGTTATCCGGAGGTCCAAAAGGTAAACCTGTGCCGAATAAAAAACTGAGATGCACTTTAAAATTTTCGTTACCGGGCATATAATCCTGAAAGAACATTCCGAAATTAATTAATTGGTCGGTTGGTCGCGGAATATATCCCTGAGAAATTGCGATCAATGAATCAATTTGTCCTTCTGCATTGTAGTGATAATCAAAAGTTGAATCGCCTTGAATATTTTCCATTGTGCGCATTATGCTCATGCTTATCCAGCTATCAGCATCCTCCACAATTTCACCGTGTAATCTGAATTCTATTCCTGTAGCATATCCATTTGCGGAATTATCTCCATAATATCGGATGCGCACATTTTCAACATCATAAGGAATCAGATCAAATAAATATTTATAATATACTTCTGAAATAAATTTAAAATCTCTGTTCCACGCTTTAAATTCATAATCAACTCCTAAAACAAAGTGCAAGCTTTTTTGACTTTGTACATCCTCATGTATTACTCCTTCCAGATCGCGTAATTCGCGATAAAATGGTGGTTGATGATACATCCCGGCAGCAGCTTTAATTTCTATATCGCGAAGCGAATCTTTTTTATTATGCCATTCCGGTTGCCATACAAATTGAAAACGTGGTGAAATAGTTAATTCTTCATTCAGGTCCCAATAACTAGCTCTTATTCCACCTGTTAATGCAAAATTTCTAAAGTCGGGTTCCCATGTATCTTGCAAATACCCGCTGTAACGCATCGAATTTAATTCGGTATCCGATTTAAATACTTCTTGTAATTCTACGGACTCTCCTGTATAAGGCAATGAATAACCTGCGCTGTCGAGTAATTCCCATTCCTTTAATTCATCTCTGATAATTTCTGTTTGCACACGAACGCCCCACTGATAATAATGTGCTTTGGTTTCATGTGTACCTACATGGCCTAAATTAATTACATCTGCCGTTAAATAATTACGCGCGAAGTTTTGGAATGTTCCTACACCTAATCCGTATTTTACATCACCAAAATCCTCATCTCCTAAATTAGTTTCTACCAATCCCAACCAATATTGACCGATAATATCAAAGGTTTCACTTTCCAGCGAATGATATCCTGAACCAAGTAATTTTAACGTGGTGTGTTCTCCGGGATGATAAATATATGATACGCCTCCAAAACCAGTAACAAATTCATCTATTTCCTGACCATCGAAAAATACATCAAGCTGAATTACATTATTCACAACTCCGGTTGCAGTGGAGCGACTTTGTGGTAAAAATTTATAACTGTTATAAGCGAAATTTCCTAAGAATTCGAGGGAGGATTTATCATTGATATTTATTCCCACTAAGGCTTGCGCATCAATAAATACTGGTTCGTATTGTCCTTCTGTATTTAATGAATTTAATAAATATTTATTTGTTTTATAACGAGAACCGAATAGGTAATACATTTTACCGGAATCGATAACATCATTTGCATAAAAAGATGCGCCTAATAAACTTGCGGTAACTCCTGCTTCAAATTCTGTAGGTTTTTTATATTGAATATCTAAAACACTAGAAAGTTTATCTCCGTATTTAGCTTCAAATCCTCCTGCACTAAAAATAATATTATCAATTAGATCGTAATTCGGAAAAGGTAACCCTTCTTGTTGCCCCGAGCGCACCAATAATGGTCTGTATACTTCAAAATCATTGACATACACAAGATTTTCGTCATAATTTCCACCTCTTATCGAATATTGTGAGGTAAGCTCATTATTACTGACAGCACCCAATGCCTGTAAAATTGCAGTAAGTGGGTCCATGGTATATGGTATTGACTCTAGCTCTTTAACCGGAATTCTTTTCCCGTTTTCCAATGCATTGATATCAACTTTATCAAGCATTATACTTTTCATTTTAATAACAAGAACATAACGCATGTCAGGCTCCAGTAAAACTTTGCGCAGTTCTGTTGTAAAACCTATACATGTAAATTTCAAAACTGCTGTATCATTAGCGGGAACGGTGATAGCATAATTCCCTTCCAGATCAGTTTGCACAATTGTTTTGGAATTTAATAAACTTATATTGGCATTGGGAATTGGTTTTTTGTCCTCATCTGTCAATTTTCCATAAACCGTTGCAGTTTGTTGGGAGAATAGGGGAATAGCCAGTAGCGCAAAAAGTGTGGTTAAAATGAAACGCAGCATGAACACAGAAAACGCAGATTTATTCATTTTATTTTCGAGCCAGCGATTTTAGTGTATTTATGGCAGAAACAGTATCTTTTTCTCCAAAAACGCCGCTTCCGGAAACAAGAACATCAGCTCCTGCATCCAAAATTCGTTGCGCATTATCAAGTTTTACTCCGCCATCTATCTCAATAAGTGCCTTTGAACCGGTCTTTTCAATAAGAGCACGTAATTTCTTTATCTTTTCTATGGAAGTTTCGATAAAACCTTGTCCTCCCCAGCCCGGATTAACACACATCAGACATACAATATCAATATCGGCGATTATTTCCTCTAATTGATATATGGAAGTGCCCGGATTTATTGCTACACCGGCCCTGGCACCCATTTTTTTGATCTCGTGAACAGCGGCATGAAGATGGGTGCAAGCTTCAATATGAATGGAAATGGAATCTGCACCTGCATCGCGATAATGTTTTAGATAACGTTCAGGGTGTACCATCATGAGATGCACATCCAAAGGGATATTACTGTGGCGTTTCATAGCTGCAACAACCGGTATTCCAAAACTCATGTTCGGAACAAATACGCCATCCATAACATCAACATGTATCCAATCGGCTTTCGACGAATTGATCATTTCCACATCTCTGGCGATATAGGCAAAATCGCAACTCAAAATACTCGGGGCAACTAAGTGACTCATAATGCAAAGATACGGGTTGAATTATAAGAATGGAATCGTTCTGCTGTCAAATTCTTTGTTAAAAGCACTTATCTGCATTTTCATACGATTCCTCTTCAAAATCAGGGTTTTAATAGAAATTACGAATTTAACATCACACAAAAATCAGTTCTTTGAGAAAAATGATGTAGAGGAACCCTTACCTTTGCGAACCAAATTTTAACAATGCAAATTCCATTACAGCACTTTTTTAAAAATCCGGAAAAAACTGCTTATAAAATATCTCCTGACGGAAATCATATTTCCTGGTTGGCAGATTTTGAGGGCAGGTTGAATATTTATATTCAGAAAACAACAGGTGGAGAAAGCAAACGATTAACATCAATTACTGAAAGAGACTTGCGTTCTTATTTTTGGCTGAATGATTTTCAATTGGCTTTTTTTAAGGATAATAACGGAGATGAAAATGATCATTTTCATGTGGTAGATATTATTAATGCTGAAGTAAAGGATCTCACTCCATTTGAAAATGTGAAAGTAGAACTGGTAGATGAATTGGAAGACAACGAGAATGAAGTGCTTATCATGATGAATAAACGCAATTCTGAGTTGTTTGATGTGTACAAATTAAAAACGGATACAGGAGAAATTATTTTGATAGAGGAAAATCCGGGAAATATTACCGGATGGATAACTGATCACAATGGTGATATTAAATTAGCAGTAACTACCGATGGAGTAAATACAAGTCTTTTATATCGCAATGATCACACTTTACCATTTAAAACTATTTTAACTACAAATTTTAAGGAAGGAGTTTCTCCTCTGTTTTTCGATTTCGACAACGATCAGTTTTATGCTTTGAGTAATGTAAACAGAGATAAGGTCGCTATTGTAAGGTTCGATCCGAAAACGGCAACTGAAACGGAAATTTTATTTGAACATCCCGATGTTGATGCAGATTCCATGGGATTTTCCAAAAAAAGAAAAGTATTGACCGTAGGAGTATTTACAACGTGGAAACAAGAATTTAAATTTTTCGATGCCTTGACCGAAAAAAGGTATAAAAGATTACAGGAGTTAATAAAGGAGGATGCCGAAATATTTATTGTTGCAAAAAATAAAGAAGAAAATAATTTTATTGTAAGAACTATATCTGATATTTCCCTTGGAAATTATTATTTATTTGATGAGCAAATTGATGCAGTAATACCACTCGCAAACGTTAGTCCTTGGTTAAAGCCGGAGGAACTTTGTGAAATGCAACCCATTCAATATAAAAGTTCTGATGGATTAACAATTCACGGGTATTTAACATTGCCTAAAAATAAAAAACCGGAAAATTTACCCTTAATTGTAAATCCTCATGGTGGTCCCTGGGTTCGTGATACTTGGCGTTTTAATCCGGAAGTTCAGTTTCTGGCAAACAGAGGATTCGCTGTTTTACAAATGAATTATCGTGGCTCCACCGGATATGGCAAAAAATTTATGGAAGCTGGATTTAAACAGTGGGGGAAAAAAATGCAGGATGATATTTCAGATGGTGTGCGGTATTTAATTTCGGAGGGAATTGTAGATAAAAATAGGGTTGGTATTTATGGTGCCAGTTATGGGGGATATGCAACCTTGGCAGGTTTAACATTTAGCCCCGAACTTTATGCATGTGGCGTTGATTATGTTGGCGTGAGTAATTTATTTTCTTTTATGGAAACAATTCCCCCTTATTGGAAACCATATCTGGAAATGATGTATGAAATGGTAGGTCATCCGGAAAATGATAAAGAATTATTGGCCTCCTCCACACCATTATTCCATATCGACAAAATTAAAGCACCCTTATTTGTTGCACAGGGCGCCATGGATCCTCGTGTAAAAAAATCGGAAAGTGATCAGATAGTAAATGCCCTGCGCGATAAAAATATCGATGTGGAATATATGGTGAAAGATAATGAGGGACATGGATTTTCCAATGAAGAAAACCGATTTGAATTTTATACCGCAATGGAAAAATTTATGGAAACTCACCTTTTAAAAAAATGATTTGATGTTGAGATCCTTAACTATATTATTGAGTTTAATTGGCATTTTAACGATAAAAAATGCCGGCGCTCAAAACAGTTTACTGTGGGAGATATCAGGTAATGGATTGGAAAAACCTTCCTATATATTTGGGACGATACATTTGATAGCACAAAACGATTTTGTAGTTCGAAAGGAAATTGACTCAGTATTCGAGCTTAGTGAACAAGTTGCATTTGAAATTAAATTGGATGATCCGTCTTTACTTACAACCTTTCAGGAATGGATATATCTTCCTGACGGTACAACAATTAAGGATCTTTGCACAGAGGAAGAATATCAGAAATTAAAAAAATATTTTTTAGAGTCATTAGAAACAGATATTGAAACTTTAAAAGATCAAAAGCCATTTGTATTAACACAATTGCAAATTGCTGATTATGCAACTGGAGAATCGGCTTCCTTTGAGATCTACTTCTTTAATAAATGTATGAGCACCTATGTTCCGATCTATGGATTAGAGAAGCTGCAGGATCAGTTGAATATTTTTGATTCCATACCATATGAGGAGCAAATGGATATGGTGATAAACAGTGCCAAAAATGCATCATATTATCAAACAAGCTGGTCGTCGCTGATCAAGGCATATAAAGAGGAAGATATAAATAAATTAAATCAAATATCAATGGAGGTTTCTCCTGAATTAATTAAATATGATGACATATTTTTAGACGAAAGAAACGCCAGATGGGTACCTGTAATAGAATCATTGGTAATGACAAAATCAACCTTTATTGCAGTTGGAGCAGCACATTTGGGAGGTGAAACAGGAGTGCTTCAATTATTAAAAAACCGTGGATATACGTTGAAACAATTATAATTTATTTTATCACGAAACTTTCTTTTGATTTTTTTTTACGCAATAAATCATTTTCATTATACAAAATAACATATTCCATAAATAATTAATTTTTCACAAATGATAGAAATACAAAACCTTTCTAAAACCTTTTCTCTTTCCAAACAACAAAAAAAGGAAATGGGAACTGAATTTAAGGGATCGTCGATTGATGCTGTTAAGAATGTGAGTTTCGTTTGTCACCCTGGACGTGTCTTTACCTTACTGGGTCCAAATGGTGCAGGAAAAACAACAGTTTTGCGTATGATCGCTACCATATTGAAACCTTCAGTGGGATCAATAAAGGTGTGTGGATTAGATACGGTAACTCATGGAATGGAGGTTCGCAAAAAGCTCGGTTTTCTCACTGGTTCAACTGGTTTATACGACAGACTCACACCCGATGAAACCATTACCTATTTTGGAAGGCTCAATGGAATGGATGAATTGCTGATTGAAAAAAGAAAAAAAGAATTATTTGAGCTTTTAGGGATTAATGACTTTGCACACCGAAGAGTTGGAAAATTTTCTACCGGTATGAAACAAAAAGTTTCCATTGCCAGAACAATGATACACGATCCTCAGGTTGTTGTTTTTGATGAACCTACTTCAGGTTTGGATGTGATTGCAGCAAAAAGTATTATCGAATTGATACGCGACTGCCGAAAACAAGGTAAAACCGTTATACTTTCCACACATATCATGAGTGAAGTAAATATGCTTGCCGATGATTTTGCAATTATGCACAAAGGAAACCTTATTTACAATGGACTGTTTACTGATTTTAAAAATTCCATGCACGAAAAAACATTGGAAGATGAATTTATTCGTATTGCTACCGAGCATGATAAAACTCTTGCATAATATTTATTAAATTAAAAAAGACATATGAAAAATATATTCACCATATTCAGGAAAGAACTTAAGGATATTACGCGCGACAAAAGAACACTAATGATCATGCTTGTTATTCCTCTTTTTGTTTATCCTGCAATTTTTGTAGGTATCTCAAAATACATGACCAAACAATCGCAGGATGCAGGTCAGCAGGTTTTACGTTTGGGAATTGTGAGCAACGGCAATGAAAAAAACTTTGAGCAATTTGTTTCCGCCATGCCAAATGCAAAGATCATTTCCATTGCCGATACAGTGGAAGGTAAAAAAATGATTTTAAGTGACAGTATTGATGCGGCATATTATTTTCCGGCAGGTTATGACACTGCACTTGCAAAGTTGGAGCCAACAGATTTTCATTATTTTTATACCAGTACTAATAATGAATTTGAAGTAGGTTTTATCAATAGTATCAATGATGCTTACCAACAAAATTTGGTCAAAAATAAATTGGCCGAGGTAAATATATCTGAAACAATATTGGAGCCGGCAAAAAGTGTTGCAAGAAATCTCGCTTCATCAAGAGAGCAGATAGGAAGTATAGTAGGAGGGATCCTGCCGTATTTCTTTATCATATTTTGTATGATAGGATGCATGTATCCTGCTATAGATCTGGCAGCAGGAGAAAAGGAACGAGGTTCTCTGGAAACTTTATTGGTGAGTTCCGCAACCAGATTCGAAATTTATATGGGGAAATTATTGACCGTTGCATTAAGTGGGTTTATTTCAGCCATGGCAAGCATAGTAGGATTAATTATTTCCGGACAAATGATGAGTGCTGATGCAGGCGGTGGAGAAGATTCTATGCAAATATATTCACTGCTTAGTGGAATTATAGAACCGAAATCTATTTTACTTCTATTGGCAATTTTACTTCCCTTGAATATATTTTTCGCAGCTGTTACATTAATGTTATCTATTTATGCAAGAACATTTAAAGAAGCACAAAGTATGATAACTCCACTAATGATATTTATTGTTTTTCCAAGTATATTCGGAATGTTACCCGGTGTTAAACTTGATTACTCAACGGCACTTATTCCTATTTTAAATGTTTCACTCGGTTCCAAAGAAATAATTTCTGGAAATGTATCCATCGGACCATTAATAGTTACCTACCTGGCACTTATTGCGTATGCAGCAATAGCTCTTATTGTGAGTGTTCGCTTTTTTAATAATGAAAAGAATATTCTTAGGGGATAGAACTCCTATTCCTATAAAGTGAACAATTATTCCGGTAATCCACCATTATCGGAATAATTTCTTTTTTAGGATAGTTTCAAGTTCCCGAACATTGCATCCCCATGTTTGTAAACGTAATGTTGACAAATTCAGGGGGTATGTTTACAACCTTTTTTTACTTTCAAGCGTTTAAATCTTTAGGATAGAACTAATACCATGGAAAATTTATTTTGGAAGATCAAAAGTTTTCATCAACTGAATGTTTTTGAATTGTATGGTATTCTTAAGTTGCGTCAGCAGGTTTTTGCTGTGGAACAAAACTGTGTGTACCTTGATGCAGACGGGAAAGATCAGTTATGTGACCATATCTTTGGCGTTGACGATGCCGGTCAGGTAATGGCTTATTGTCGCATTTTGCAACCAGGTTCCGCATTTCAGGAAGTTTCTATCGGAAGGGTGTCTACGCATCCCGATAACCGTCATAACGGCTGGGGTAAATTAATTATGGAAAAAGCCATTAATTTTATTGATGATAAATATGGCCCTGTTGCTGTTAAAATAGAGGCACAATACTATTTAGAAAGATTCTACGCAAATTTTGGTTTTGAAACCAGCGGATCAGTGTATTTGTTGGATGGTATTGAACATGTTGAGATGCTGCGCGACAAAAATGCAGTAAATGTTAAGGCCTGAAAAGGGTTTTGGAGTTTGCAAAAATATTATATCACACTTTTGTTTTGCTTATCCATCAAATATTTATAATATTGCATTTTAACCCGATTCTTTAACTTTTAAATTTATTTTTATGGGAATGATGAGTGAATTCAAGGCCTTTGCTATGAAAGGTAATCTTGTCGACTTAGCAGTCGGATTCGTTATGGGGGCTGCATTTACTTCGGTAACTACCACCTTTATCAATGGCATTGTGATGCCTTTGGTAAGTTTGATAGCAGGTAAAGATTTTTCTGATTGGACTTTTGTGTTGAGGGAAGGCAAAACAGATGCAACTGGTGTTATTACCACACCTGCAATTGTAATTCAATATGGTACATTCATCTCCGCCGTAATTTATTTTCTAATTGTTGCCTTTGTAATGTTTATGGTGATAAAAGCAATAAATGCAACAAAACGAAAAGAAGCGGATGTTCCTGCTGCTCCACCGGCTCCAACTAAAGAAGAAATTTTATTGACAGAAATAAGAGACCTTTTGAAAAAATAAAAATAAAAAAAAACACTTTCGGCCGAAGGTGTTTTTTTTCTCTTTTTGGCACACACTTAATTAAAGCCAAAAAAATTTGCTATTTAAAATTTTTGTATGAAAAAACTATTTACACTAACAATTCTATTTGGGGTATACTCCACTGTATTTACACAAGTTGATACAACATGGAAAAAGGGTGGGGGCGCCATATTAAATTTTAATCAAACATCATTAACAAATTGGGCAGCCGGCGGTGAAAGCAACCTTTCAGCAACATTGCTCACGAATTTTTATGCTAATTATAAACTTGAAAAAACAACATGGGACAATACACTAAACATGAATTATGGATTAGTTACCGCAAATAATTATGAGGACATCAGAAAAAATGAGGACCGCCTGGAATTAAACAGCAAATATGGCAGATATGCATTTGCGGATGATTTTTATTACAGTGCCCTGGTCAATTTTTTAACCCAGTTTACCGCGGGTTACGATTATATAACGGATCCGGAAGCGGCAATGCCTATTTCCAATTTATTATCGCCCGGTTATCTAACTGCAGCTGTAGGTTTGGATTGGAAACCAAGTGATAAATTTTCAGTCTTTCTCTCCCCGGCAACCGGAAAATTTACTTTTGTACTGGATGAGGAAATTTCCACTTATGTAGCTGATACCCTAAATCAGAAAAACAGATATGGTGTTGCGGTAGGAGAGTCGCTTCGAGCTGAATTCGGTGCATCTATGATCGCTTCCTTAAATACACCATTGAGTTCAACAATTAGTTATTCCTCTAAGTTAGTTTTATTTAACAATTTTACTGATCCTATAGCAGAGCATCGAGGAAATATAGATGTTGATTTTCAGAATAATCTCAACATGAAAGTAAGTAAATATTTTGCAGCTACGTTGTTTCTTCAAGTATTATACGATCACGATATCGTAATTTCTACATTCGACGAAAATGATGTTATTATTGGTTCAGGTCCTAAAACACAATTCAAAGAAGTGTTTGGAATCGGATTAAGTTATTCGATAAATAATTAAATAATATTTTAAATAAAAAAAAGCCGGAGCATAATACTCCGGCTTTATTATTTCTATTAATTTAAATACAGGAGGTCAATTTTTCGAATTTCGGTTTTGCTGATAAATTATAGATCCATTTCACAAAAAATGGGGCGAGTCCGAAAAAATATTTTTTATCCTTCTCGTCCATTGCGTCAACCATCCAGGGCATTAATAATGCCATCTCTGAACGGGGGATCTGATTTCGATATTCTAATTCTGCTTTTAAAACGTCCGCTTCCGGTAATTTACTTATCACTTCATTTACAATTACCTCCTCTTTATCCAAATGACCAATTACTAATTCAATATAATTTTTAGAGGCTGAAATAAAATTATTTAATTCTGTTTTATTTCCGGATTTTAACTCCTTAAATAATCCATTGAGTTTTGCCAAACCTTCATCTAATGCAATATGTTCGTGTTCCATTGCATCGATCTTAGTTAAAAAATCAGGTTGTTTTTCGCGCATGATCGGAAAAAAGAACCCATCCTCACCATGATGGTGTGCGAGAATACATTGTTCGTGATAAATGAACCAATTATGCAACTTATTAAAATCGTCTGTAGAATAAGAATCGATCTTATTAACTATTGTTTTGAGCTTATCCATATCCTTACGAATAGCATCATGGTTCCAATAGTAACCCTTGAGTAATTTGCGATCTGAAGTCTTCATTGTGTGGTTGTTTTTCAACCCAAATATAGATAAAATGGGGCAAAGGACACGGGACACGGGACACGGGACACGGGACACGGGACACGGGACACGGGACACGGGATGTATCGGGTATCAGGAAAACTTTGGATTTTTTTAATTTCGAAGAAATTAAAACTCAGAACTGAAACATGCAGTGATCGACGCAGGAGATCTACTGCATGTCAGAACTCAGAACTGAAACATGTAGTGATCGACGCAGGAGATCTACTACATGTCAGAACTCAGAACTGAAACATGTAGTGATCGACGCAGGAGATCTACTACATGTCAGAACTCAGAACTTTATGCTTACCAACATTTTCCATAAAGTCTATATGCTTCTTCCTCAAGTATATCGCGATGTTCAGGACTAGCTATACTTATGAGGGCTTTTGCTCTTTGGGCGATGTTTTTTCCATAAAGATCTACAACACCAAATTCGGTAGCCACATATTGAACATGCGCCCTTGTTGTTACAACTCCGGCACCTGTTTTGAGTACGGGCACTATTTTAGACACTCCTTTTGCTGTGGCTGCACCAAGCGCGATAATGGGTTTGCCACCGTCACTTAGAGCTGCACCCCGAATAAAATCCATTTGCCCTCCAACACCACTGAATATTTCTGTTCCAATGGAATCGGCACATACTTGTCCTGTAAGATCAATTTCAATTGCGCTGTTTATGGCAGTAACTTTCTTATGTTTTCTAATTACGGAAGTATCATTTACATATGCAACGTCAAGCATTGCAACCTCCGGATTATCGTTAATAAAATCATAAAGCGCTCTTGACCCCATTGCAAAGGAGGAAACAATTTTACCGGGATGTTTACTTTTTAGTTTTCCGTTTATCACACCACTTTTTACCAGCGGTAAAATTCCATCTGAAAACATTTCCGTATGTACTCCTAAGTTTTTATGCGTATTAAGAAAATGTAAAACTGCATTTGGAATGCCACCAATTCCCATTTGTAATGTTGCACCATCTTCTACTAATTCAGCAACGTTTTTTCCTATAGCCATTTCAACATTACTCATTTCACCTAATAATGATTCGTGAATTGGATCTTCGGCATAAACGGCTGCTGTTATTTGTGAATGATGAATAAATCCATCACCATGCGAACGCGGCATATTTGGATTAACGAGTGCAATTATTTTTTCTGCCACCTCACAGGCTGCTTTAGTAATATCTACTGAAATTCCAAGAGAACAAAATCCATGTTCATCTGGAGGACATACTTGTATGATGGCTACATTAATTGGAAACTTTTTCTTGCGTATAAATAAAGGAATATCACTCAAAAACATGGGAATATATTGCACGTTGATTTCATTAACGTGTTTACGAACATTCTTCCCGACAAAAAATGCATTCACGTGAAACGAAGATGCAAATGCAGGATCTGCGTAGGGTGCTCCACCCTCCGTGTGTAAATGCGCTATCTCAACATTCGACAATTCTGCATGTCTGTTGGTTAATGCGTCAACAAGTCGGCTCGGTGTTGCGGAACCACCGTGTATAAAAACTCTATCATTACTTTTTACAATAGAAAGGGCTTCTTCAGAACTAATAAAATGCATGGAAAATATTTATAAAATGAATGAATTAAAAAAATGAATGAATGAAAATTGCGGATCTATTCTTCATAGGTTTTTGCAACTTTTGGATCTGTAATAATAATGTAATCACCCAAATATGTAAAATCATTCCAATTGATATTTGGAAAAGAATCATCAGAGCCGGCGGAGATCACTAACGCCTTTGTTTTTGGACTATAATTTTTAAGTTGTGTAACAATAGCAAACTTTTCATCGCTGTGAAATCTTCCATTCACTTGCATTACTTTATTTCCTTTATGTTTTTTTATATATTCTGAAATGGAGTATGCCATGGTGGCATCCCAAAGCGATTGACCCATTATTAAATTAAATCCTGTCATATAAGGTACAGGTGGAAGTGGTTTTCCAGTAGAATCCACTGCCGCACCATGGGAGGTAAGTTCCACCAACTTTTCATAATATTTTCCTGATGCTGTATCATAAGGTAAAGGCGCAAAAAACTTTTTAGATTCCTTGGGTAATTCCATTAATGCTTGTTGCCCTTTTCGGCCGGCAAGGTTTGTGTAACGAGTTGGAGTATTTGCACAAATTACATTCAACTGATTTGTTTTTGCAAATTCCACCATCGGTTTATAATCACTATAATTACTCCAAACCCGTGCATCTTTTGTAAAATTCTTTTCTCTAATATAACCAGTCAGATATTCATTCATTACAGGTTGCACATCTCTGTCGAACATTTCCATAGAAAGTGCAACTTTATTTCCATAAACGTTGTATAAAGTTTCAAGCATCATTTTTTCTAAAAAATGTGTTACGCTGTCATTATGTTCTTCTCCAAAAAACAATACGTCGTAATTTGCCATGTCATTAGCGATATCATTTAGGGTAACTTCCTTCGCTAGTTTTACTGAATATATACGATAGTTTTCTGATGTAATTTGTGTGAATAAACTAAAACTGCAAGTTAAAAATGCAACTGTGACAAATGTTCTTATATAAAACATGATAAAAATTTAAATTTTGAATTAATTATGCGTTTGGCAAATGGAAATTATTTCGCCTTAATATATGCCGAAAGGTAAGCTAAAAACCCGAATTATTTGATGATGTTGGTTGGGGGGACGAAAATCTCAGTACAACGAAAGTCCCAACTTAACTCCATAACAATGATCCACATCATATCTTGAAAGGAATTTGGATTTTACGATCTTCGAAAAAGGGATTCCATTAAAATTGGCATTTTCCAATTCTAATTGCTCATAATAAAAACCAACAGTAATTAATTTCCAAATATCCGTAGAATGAAAATTATTTACATCTGCATATCCGTTTTTAAAAAATGTGTATGGCTTAATGGAAATTTCTGCAGAATAATTTTTTTTTAACTGAAAAAGGGTATTGTCAAGTTTACCATCATCTATAAAATCATTTCCATAGGTTCCAAAAATTGGAAAATCGCGATAACCTCTTTTTGCAGATATTAATACCCCACCATATTTTTGAGGAAATAAGGAAAACATAATCCCAAGATTACCCGAATAGTTTCCAAAAAATCCATGGCCCGGTACATCATTTATTGCCTGGCTAATTACATAAGCCTTGGCTGAATCTGAGGGTTTATTATATTCTGTTATAAAACTTTCATTAAAGTCGTTTATAAAATCATCGGAAAAATGTTGTTGTGTTAAACCTTTTACGCCTTTTACATCTGCAATGATTCCGATCACAAATTTATTGGAAAAGAAACGGGCAACGTTTACTCCAACAGAAAGTTGCATACCACCCGTTCTAAAAGATTCGAATTGGTACGAATATAAATATTGCCAACTACAAGTCAGCAGCCTGGCTTGAGCATCATCGGCCGGAATATATAATTGATTTAAATAAGGATGATCGGATATAAATTTAGGTATTTTGATCGTATCCGTTTGAGCTTGCAACTCAAAATTTAATAATAGAAATATTAAAAGTAGTTTTTTCATTTTACGGGGAATAAATGTAAAAAAATTACCAGCCTAACACCCAGGCGAATATCAATGGTGCTACAATTGTTGCATCACTTTCCACTATAAATTTAGGTGTATTGATGTCTAATTTTCCCCAGGTGATCTTTTCATTTGGAACAGCACCGGAATAACTTCCGTATGAAGTTGTGGAATCACTTATCTGACAAAAATAACTCCAGAAGGGAACATCATGCCATTCGAGATCCTGATACATCATAGGTACTACACATATTGGAAAATCGCCTGCAATACCTCCACCTATCTGAAAAAAACCAACCCCTTTCCCGGATGAATTTTCGCGATACCAACTGCTCAGCATCACCATATATTCAATTCCGCTTTTCATGGTAGATGCTTTTAATTCTCCTTTTATACAATAGGAAGCAAAAATATTTCCAAGTGTACTATCTTCCCATCCTGGTACGATAATCGGAATATTTTTTTCTGCAGCAGCGATCATCCACGAATGTTTAGGATCAATTTCATAACCATCCTTCATCACTTCACTTAGTAAAAGTTTATACATATATTCATGAGGAAAATATCTTTCGCCGTTCGTTTCTGCTTTTTTCCAGATATTTACTATGTGTTTTTGAATTTTTCTAAAAGCTTCCTCTTCCGGGATACAGGTATCCGTTACACGATTTAATCCCTGCTCCAATAATTCCCATTCCTGCTCAGGAGTAAGGTCTCTGTAATTCGGAACGCGTTTGTAATGCGAATGTGCAACAAGATTCATCACATCTTCTTCCAGATTTGCCCCGGTGCATGATATGATATCCACCTTTCCTTGGCGGATCATCTCTGCAAAAGATATTCCGAGTTCGGCAGTGCTCATTGCTCCGGCTAGGGTAACCATCATCTTTCCTCCCTCCAAAAGATGCGTTTCATAACCCTTTGCAGCATCAACAAGTGCAGCTGCATTAAAATGGCGGTAGTGGTGTTCAATGAAATTAGATATTGGTCCTTTGCTCATAATATCGGTTTTATAGTTGCAAATTTAATAAGGAATAGCAGATAAATCATTAATTATTTAAATGGAAAGCCGGCTAAGGTAAAGGTGCTCTTTTATGCTTTCAAACTAAAAAAATGCTATGAAATTGATATTAATTCAGAAAAATTTTAATACCAACATTGTAATTAAATGCAAAATCAGAAGCTACATCAATAAACATAATATCACCATAATTATCTGTAAACGGGTATTTAAATAAAAAATCATTTACAAGGTATAAATTATCACCTATCTCAACCTCAAAACCGGCACCTAAAACCACTCTTAATTGTTTATTGGTAAATTTATAAATCGTTTGTGCATCAGTATAAATATCATAATATTCATCTCTGCCCCTTGCCCAAACCATTTCTAACCCGCTGTTTGTAAAAACACGGACCGCATTACCTTGCATTCCTATTAAATAATAACGCCCATATAAACCGAGCTCATAAATGGAAATTCTTTGTTCAACACTTGTTTCGTATCCATTACCACTGTAAATATCTCCAATGTATTTATCAAAAACATAATTTCGCGGGATATAAACACCGCTTTTTAACAAAATACTCATCGTTTCCCCTTCTGCTCCTATTTCTGCACTTAGCCCTGTAAATAATCGTTCAGGACCATTTTCATCAATTATTGGATAGATATAACTCGTGTTTGCCTGGCCAGTGGCAAATACCTGCGCATCAACTTTTGTAAATGGAATAAATATCAATATTCCAACTAATAAGCTAAATGTATATTTCATAGGTGCGGATAAATTATTTAAATTTTTTATTCAGCACTTACCATATAACTTTCTATGGGCGGACAAGTACAAATTAAATTTCTATCACCATAAGTATTATTGATCCTGCTTACACTTGGCCAGAATTTTTTATCCTTTAAATATGCAATAGGATAAACTGCTTTTTCTCTGGTGTATGCATGATGCCAATCTGCAGTTATGATATCATTAACTGTATGCGGCGCATTTTTTAATACATTATCCGTTTTATCAGCACTGCCGTTTTCAATTTCCTCAATCTCCTTTCTTATTCCCAACATTGCGTCAATAAATCTGTCGAGTTCTTCTTTGCTTTCGCTTTCGGTTGGTTCTATCATCAGAGTACCGGCAACTGGAAATGAAACAGTTGGAGCATGAAATCCATAATCCATTAATCGTTTTGCAACATCCTCCACTTCCAAACCAATGGTATTTTTCCATTTTCTAAAATCGATGATAAATTCATGTGCCACTCGACCACTTTTACTCACAAATAATATATCGTATTGTTTTTCCAATTTACTTTTTAAATAATTGGCATTTAAAATTGCATATTTGGTTGCATTGGTACAACCCTCACTTCCAAGCATTTTAATATATGCGTAACTAATTAATAAAATACTTGCACTTCCAAAAGGTGCGGCATTAATTGCATGAATTGCCTGATTTCCACCCGTTTTAAATAATGGATGGCCCGGTAAAAAAGGAATTAATTTTTCGTTCACACAAATGGGTCCCATTCCGGGTCCGCCGCCTCCGTGTGGTATCGCAAAAGTTTTATGAAGATTTAGATGGCAAACATCTGCGCCTATTTTTGCCGGTGAAGTTAAACCGACCTGTGCATTCATATTTGCACCATCCATGTAAACAAGTCCGCCATTTTGATGAACGATATTACATATCAACATAATGGTCTCTTCAAAAACTCCGTGTGTGGAAGGATATGTTACCATTAATGCTGCAAGGTCATTTTGATGTTCCTCTGCTTTTAATTTGAGATCTTCAATATCAATATGTCCTTCCGCATCACTTTTTACTACTATAACTTCCATGCCTGCCATTACAGCACTTGCGGGATTTGTTCCATGCGCACTTGCCGGAATTAATACTTTGTTTCTGTGCGCAGCATTATGATGAATATGATATGCCCTGATCACCATTAATCCTGCATATTCTCCCTGCGCACCTGAATTTGGTTGAACACTGCATCCCTCAAAACGGGTGATCTCACAAAGATCATTTTCCAACTCCTTTATTATTTCTAAATATCCTTCCACTTGTTCAGCTGGAACAAAAGGATGTATTTGAGAAAATTCAGGCCAGCTTACAGGAAATAATTCCGTTGCGGCATTTAATTTCATAGTGCAACTTCCAAGAGGGATCATGGAGGTTGTTAACGAAAGATCTTTATTCTCCAATCTTTTTATATAACGCATCATTTCACTTTCTGAATGATAGGTATTAAAGACTGGATGAGTTAAGTAAGAGGAAGTGCGAATTAATTGATCGGGAATAGATGCATTTAAAGTTTCAATATTGGGTAAGTCTGATTTATGTCCATTTTGAATTCCTTTTACTTCTGAAAATATTTCGAGTATATCTTTTACATCTTCTATTTCCGTTGACTCATCAAGCGAAATTTGAATATCTCCATTTGGATGATAAAAGAAATTCATATGTTTTGCAATTGCGTGTTGATGGATCAATCCGCAAAGTGCACCACATTCAATATATAAGGTATCGAAAAAATAATTATTTGTTTGTTTGAAATTCAATTTGGTAATTCCATCATTTAATACACAGGTAAGACCATGCACTTTTTCTGCAATGTTTTTAATTCCTGTTGGTCCGTGATAAACACCATACATGCTTGCCATAATTGCAAGTAAGGCCTGTGCAGTACAAATGTTTGATGTTGCCTTCTCTCTTCTGATATGTTGCTCACGGGTTTGTAATGCCATGCGCAGAGCAGGATTATTATCGCGGTCGACACTCACGCCAATAATTCTTCCGGGAATGTCTCTTTTAAAATCCTCTTTTGTTGCAAAAAATGCAGCATGCGGACCACCAAATCCCATTGGTACTCCAAATCTTTGAGAATTTCCAATTGCGCAGTCGGCGCCTAATTCACCCGGTGATCTCAAGATTGCTAAGGATAAAATATCTGCTGCCAGTGTAACATAAATGTTATGGCTGTGTGCATTTTCAATGAAATCGCTGTAGTCAAAAATATTTCCATTTGATGCAGGATATTGTAACAATGCACCAAAATAGGTTTCATCCAATTGAATTGTTTTATGATCACCAATCACCAAATTTATTCCTAGAGGTTCCGATTTAGTTTTAAGGATATCAATTGTTTGAGGCAAACACAAGGCGCTGACAAAAAAATTGGGTGAAAGCACCTCTCTTTTATTTTTGTGATGATAAAACATGAGCATTGCTTCACCTGCTGCGGTTCCTTCATCCAACAAACTGGCATTGGCAATTTCAAATCCAGTTAAGTCGGAGATCATTGTCTGAAAATTAAGCAGCGCCTCTAATCTTCCCTGAGCAATTTCTGCCTGGTAGGGCGTATATTGCGTATACCAACCCGGATTTTCAAATACATTTCGTTTTATAACACTTGGCGTAAGTGTGTGATGATAACCTAAACCAATATAGGTTCTATAGACCTTATTTTTTGAAGCTAACTTTTTAAGGTGCTTCAGGTAGTTGTGCTCAGTCATTGGCTCTCCTATATGAAGAGGTCGTTTCAAGCGGATATTTTCAGGAATGGTCTGGTTTATAAGGGATTCAATAGAATCTGCACCTATGGCATGTAACATTTCCCTAACATCGTGTTCACGAGGGCCCAGATGGCGATTTTCAAATTTTTCGTTGGTAGCTATTCGAAGTTTCAATTTGCGTAGTATTTAAAATTGCTGCAAAATTAAGGATAGATTAAATGCCTTTCGGATTTATCTCAAAAGATTGCACACGGAATGCACATAAATTTATAGTATGCAAGTTTGGACACGGGACACAGGACAAGGGACACAGGATTTGACAAAGGACATTGGAAAAGGACACTGGAAAACAAAGGGTGGGATTTGTAAAAATTCGGAGACTGTGAGGCTCTCGCTCCCAGCGAGGGTCTCACTAATGGTACAGACCAAAAATTTAGCTAAAAATTTAAACTCCTTTCTCCTTTTTAGGTATCAAGAATCAGGTATCAAGTATCAGGAAAACAAACGATGGGGTTTGGTAAAATTTCGCTAGAAATTTAAACTCCTTTCTCCTTTCTCCTTTCTCCTTACTCATTACTCCTCACTCAAAATCATTCGCCCCTTTTTTAACCTTACCAACCCCTTCCTTCCTTCCTTTCCTTAGAACCTTCCCCTTCGAATCTTCGAATCTTCTCCCTTCGAATCTTCACCTCCTCCAATTCCCGGTCAACTTTTCTGCCAACCCCTGCATATCTTCCAATTTTTTGCGCATCCATAAAATATCAACAACGGGTTTTGTTGTATTAAATTCATCGATGATATCCTTTAAATTATTTTTAGGATTTAATTTCCACTTATACAATTTGGCGGAGAGTTTGATCATATTATTATAACCTGATTTTTGATAACCAGGTATAAGATTATTTCGTTTTATATAAATTTTAAATGCTTCGATGAGTGAAAAAAGTGCATCCGTTTCTTCTAATTCAAAATAGGTTTTAAGTAAAAGGGATTTGGAGTCGAGGTGATAATAAAAATCGGTGAATTCGACAGAACGAAGCAATGTTAACACTTCATCATAATTTTTTTGGAAGAAGTGATAATAGGCCATATTAAAAGTAAATGAATTTTGGCGAATTGCAGGATCCAGGTGTTCGTTGTATTTAATGATAAAATGTTTTACCCATTCAAATTCATTGATACGTAGTCCCAGATACACGATATTTTTATAATCGAATTGCGACAAATAATTTTCTTTAAATATGATCCTGTCCTTTAACATCACCTTATACAGGTCGAAAAGCTCCCGTATATATTCAATATCACCGTGATTGATCTTTCTGATGCAATAATTTTTGGCGTATACGTACATCTCAAAGATCTCCTCTTTTGAAAATAAAAGATGATGTTCTTTCAACAGATCCAAAAGATTAATATAATGTATTTTATTTTCAGGTTCTGTAAGTGTTAATATGATATTGTAATAGATTTTTGCAGACGGAACATAATCAAGGGGATTGTGCCTGATATGATTCATGATCTCATCATACAAGAATAATTTATAATTTATTGCTACTACATTTTTATTATTAATTATCTCTGCAGAATATCGCATTTTATTCAGGATATAATATTTATCCAGATTGTCAACCACCTGTTGCAAATTTGTTTCATGCAAATGTTCGCGTCGGTCTGACATGAAGCGATATTTATCCTCCTCAATTAAATATTCGTAAAATGCATGACTCACATCTCTGCGAGGTTGTTCCTTTAATGTTTTTTCTGCAAGTTTTAATGTATTTAAAAATGCCTTATCAAGTCGGCGAAGGCGATAGGTATATAATAAGAGATGATACTTAAAGATCTGTTCTTCAGAAATTGCTTTATAACAAAGGTATTCTTCCAGATGTTTTGTAAGATCTGTCATCAGATACCGAAGCTTCTGTTCGTCAAACACCTCATCCTTAAAAATCAGTTTATAAAGTAAACTTCTTTCCAGATTTGGGTGTTCATATAATGGGTGCCAAGCCTTGATCGTATCAAAAGCCTGAATTATGGTTTGGTTTTTGTTAAAAAAGGGTGAACGGAGGTAATCGTCGAAAAGTCGAACTTCCTGACCGGTAAATGTTCTTAAAATGACTATTGCCTTGTTTTGAAACATAAATAAATTCGGCTAAATTTAACAAAGGATTCGAAGTTCACAGCGGATCAACAGTTTTTTTAACCGATAGAAACCATGGGAGAGTGGGCATTTTAATTATTAAAGTATTGATTATCAGTTAGTTATATATTATAAAAAGAGTTAAAATTTTATTTTTATTCCGATAAATTAGTATATTTGTCTTTAATAAGTGCTAATACAGCCTCTAATTTTAGAACAAAATCAGAAATAAAGCGTATACCTTTTTCAAGTTGACCAAAATTTATTGCTATGAAGAAACTTATATTGTCCACCATGTTACTCGCATTATCAGCAGTAATATTTGCACAAAGCGCAAGAATCAGATCAGAGGACTCTAACGTTCCTGAGATCGACAACCTGAGTGGTTTAAAACCTGACGGTGAAGACATGGAATCTGAGTATGTAGTAAGTGGATTATCCGATAATTCAGCGCAAAATGGTTCAACGGACATTGGTAACGAAGAAAATCCTATTAAATCAACAGGTAAAGGTGAGATAGCTGCAGAAGCTATAAGAACTATCAGTACCACCGAGGTTTATCCAAATCCTGCCACTGATTTCATCACTATAAGTACAGAAATTGAAACAGGAACCATACGAATTCTTAATCTATTAGGTCAGGAAATGTCAAATTATCCTGTTTCCGGTAAAACAACTTCTCTTAATATAAGTGAACTGAAAGAGGGAATTTACTTCATCAGTGTTGAATCCGGCACAGAGAAAATAGTTAAAAAAATAAAGGTATTATATTAATTTTTAGGGGTTAAATCAAGCAAAAACCTCTCCTTTGAACAGGAGGGGTTTTTTGTTGCTCCCAATTGAACAGTTACCGATAAAGGGACATTTTTGTCATGGATTATTCATTTAACATATCTTAAATATGAGCAATATCAGCACTTTTGGTTAAAAAAACGATTATTAACTTAAGAAATGTGATTGATAACCCTATTGATTTTGTACTTGGCAACGGTTTTTAAGGGCTGTAATTTGGCACTATAAAACCAGAAAGTCTATGAAAAAGTTAACCGGAACCATTCTACTCGCACTCGTTTTGTTGGTGCATGTAGGCATTACAGTAGCCACGGAAGAATCTTATACTTTTTCTTCTTCCGATTACGACAATGCGGCTGCTTTAAGAATGATCGATAATTCTGCTTCACCCTCAGCTGCCGTTTTTACAAGCACAAGTTCAACGCAAGGAGCATCATCCATGACTCAATTTGGATTGTTCTCTATAGAAGAATAATAATTCTATAACTTTCGTTATCACTAATTCTTCTAAAAAATTATTCCTATTCACAATAAACGTATCTTTGGATTGCCTCAAATTTAACGATGCGTATATTATTTCTTTTACCAATCTTCTTAATTGCAATCAATTTGCAGTCGCAAACTGTAGATAGTGTTATACAATTTTCCGGTATAACAATGTCTAGCGATAGTTTGATGGCTATTCCATATACCAATATCGTTTCTTTAACAAGCGGGAACGGAACTACCTGTAATTACAATGGTTTCTTTTCGTTTGTTGCAGAAAAGGGCGACAGTGTTAAGTTTACTGCCGTGGGTTATAAAGATGAAATTTTTGTTATTCCTCAAAATTTGTCGGATAACAAATATTCTGTTATTCAATTGATGACCAAGGATACCATATTTTTAGCCGAAACAATTATTTATCCCTGGCCTTCCAAGGAAGATTTTAAAAGTGCATTTTTATCCTATAATATACCCGACGACTATTACGAGACCGCGCGAAAAAACCTGGAACGCGAACAATTAAAAGAACTCGGTGAAGCAATGGCCATGGATGCCGATATGAATGCCGATTACCAAACAAAACAACTCGCCCAAAAAATATATTACGCAGGCCAATACCCTCCAATGCGCATCTTCGATGTATTCGCCTGGAAAGAATTTATTGAAGCATGGAAGAGAGGTGATTTTAAGAAAATTGAAAATTGACAATTGATAATTAACAGCCGAAAAAAAATTGACAATTGATAATGGGCAATTGATAATCAAACAGCCGAAAAAAATTGACAATTGATAGTTAAACAGCTTTAAATGATTTAAAATTAGAGGAATAATAACTTAATTCTCATCAATTAATATAAACTCCCAATTAGAAACTTAATTATCAATCCACCGAGATCTCTAATTCTCAATTCTCAACTCTCAATTCTCAATTAACTCCATTTCGTTTATTAAGTTACTTGCCCCACCATATTTATCTATGATAAAAAGAGCATATCTAATATCAAGGGAGATATTGCGGCATCTGTCGGGGTCGTACATGATATCGCTCATGGTGCCTTCCCAAACACGATCGTAATTTATACCGATCAGTTGACCGTAAGCATTAATAACGGGACTTCCCGAATTTCCACCCGTGGTATGATTTGTAGCTATAAACGCAATAGGTAGTTCCCCTTTTTTATTCGCATATCTTCCAAAATCATTTTTTTTCATCAGGGAAATTAATTTTTCGGGCATTTCAAATTCTTCATCATTCGGAATATACTTTTCTTCAATTCCATTATCCGTAGTTTGGGACGTATAATAAACCGCGTCCTTTGCAATATATCCTTTTACATTTCCGTATGTTAAACGCAAGGTGGAATTTGCATCCGGGTAAAATTCTTCCTTCGGCTGCATCTCGCGCTGTGCCTGCATGTATTGTCGCATTAAAACATTTATCTGAATCGCTAAGGGA
Source organism: Bacteroidota bacterium (assembly GCA_016706865.1). Taxonomy (NCBI): domain Bacteria; kingdom Pseudomonadati; phylum Bacteroidota; species Bacteroidota bacterium. Next base: position 250,775 of record JADJIS010000003.1, read on the forward strand.
TTTACTTTAGATCTTAATTGTTCTTCATAAAATTGTGTAACTTCCTCATATAATTTATATGCTGGATCATTCATTAATTTTTTCCCTTTCTTTTTATTGAATCCACTAAGAAGTTTATTTAATTTATTTTGATCAGCAAATACGGATTTACTGTAAATTGCATCTGCCCATTCCGTAAAATTATTATTGTATTTAATTGCCTGTTCTTTAAAGTATGGAGATTGCAGATCCTTTGAAACCTTTTCAGAGTAAATCTTCATCATAGCAGCAAACATCTCTCTGTCGATCTTTATGGAATAATTTTTATAAAATCCCGCTGCATTTCCCTGCAATTTTGTTGCTTCCTTTTGCAAAATATCAATTGGAATAGTATCACTGCGCACCATATTTATAAATTTTCGGTATCCACCTGAAAAATTCAGGAGTTCCACTGCATAAAAAGCTTCGGAGGTATAATCCACCAGTTCCGAATAAGTTTTATAGGAGGCATATATTTCTGAAAATTCAGATAATAAATTTTTGTATTCTTTTCCTTCATGCGTATTAGCCCATTGCTGAAAAAGTTTTTCATATTTAAGTTTTTCTCCCACGGCATCGTTCAATTGTAATCCCGTCATTTCACCTTTCCACTTTTTATAGGCATTTGCAAGTCCCTTTGCCTTTGATGCATATTGTAAGGTAATGGTATCGTTTTTCGACATGTACTTATTATAAATTTCCAACCGTACATCTCTGCATGCAATTCTATTTGGATTTGTTGTATTAATTGTGAGGTCAACTGCATAAGAAGTTAAATATTCCTGTGTGCGGCCCGGAAATCCATAAACCATTGTAAAATCATTTTCTTCCACACCTTTGAGTGAAATTGGAAATGAATAACGTGGAATAAAAGGGACATTTTTTTCATCATAAGCAGCCGGTTTATTATCTGCATTCGCGTAGATCCTGAACATACTAAAATCGCCTGTATGCCGCGGCCAAACCCAATTGTCGGTTTCTCCGCCAAAATTTCCAACACTTGCGGGCGGAGCACCTACCAAACGGATATCGGTAAATACTTCTGTCACAAATAAATAAAATTCGTTGCCATAATAAAATGATCTTACAGTTGCATCATAATGGTTGCCTTTTTCAAATTGTGTTTCCAATCTTGAAGATAATTGCGCAATAATGGCATTTCTCGTTCCTTCATCCATCGTATTATTTAAATAGGGGAGTATGCTATCGGTAACATCATGCATACTTATAATAAATGTAACGGAAAGTCCCGGGCAGGGTTTTTCTTCGTTCTTATTTTTTGCCCAAAATCCATCCTTCAAATAATTATTTTCCACGGAACTCAAGGAATTAATAGTTGAAAATCCACAGTGGTGATTGGTAATTATTAATCCCTCTTTCGAGATCACTTCACCTGTACATCCACCACCGAATAAAACCACAGCATCTTTCATGCTGCTTTTATTCACCGAATAAATATCCTCTGCAGTCAGCTTGAATCCACGTGCCTGCATATCTGCAATATTTAATTGTTCCAATAATATTGGTAGCCACATGCCCTCATCAGCCCTACAAAAATTCGTTATCAAAATAAAATTCAACAGAACAATATATTTTTTCATGATATTTATTTGAATTATTAATTACTATTTTTTTTATTCATTCCTTCATTCCTTCATTCTTTCATTCTTTCATTCTTTCATTTTTTCATTCCTTCATTTATAATCCTCCCTCACCGGATAGAACACATCTATTATTTTACAGTTGGTCAGTGCTTTTGCCTTATGAGGTACATTTCCCGGAATAAAAGCAACTGTTCCATATTCCAGTAAACGGATATTTCCATCAATGTTAAGTTCAAGTTTTCCTTCTATAACATTTACCATCATTTCGTGAATATGACTATGCAGCGGTATTTCGGCACCTTCAATAGCTTCCCAATAGACAATACTCATTTTTTCGGAATGAATGAATTTGCCAAAAAAGCCCGGAGCTACTTCGCGAGACGTCAATAAAGCTGTATCAACAAAATTTTCCATAGGGCGAAGATATTTTACAGGCAGGTATATTTCTACTAAATTTTGTTAAACATTGAATCGTCAAAATATATTGTTATTGTGTGATCATTAAAACCGCGTGAACCGAGCCTGAATTGCCGTTTTTTTGTCACTTTTATGGACAGATTTTTTCCTTTGCCGAAGTATGCTTAATTTTATATAAATTTTGAAAAAACATGAAATATTTTTCCTTTTTACTCCTCACATTTTCCATCACAACCACACTTTTTGCACAAATTAGTCATCCGGGCAAGCAACCATGGCCGGTAATGGACGATTCTCCAAATTACTTTGAGATCCGTGAACCAGAGTTGATGCAAATGGAAATTTTCCTGATCCCTATACTCCTTTCAGGGAACTCGACCGATATAAAAACACGCATCCAGATGCTTTTAATGCCGGTACACGTGCTGCAAACTGGGCACCGGTAGGAACAGCGGAGGTTCCGGGTAACGGGGGAGGAGTTGGACGAATGAATTGTCTTTATTTTGATCCGCTTGATCATAATATTTTATATGCCGGGACTGCAGGGGGCGGACTATGGAAATCACCCGATGCCGGTGGAACCTGGTTGCCGCTTACCGATCAATTGCCGGTTACCAGTATTGCAGATATTGCAATTGATCCTGATAATACAGATATTATATATGTAGCTACCGGCGACGGATATGCTTATGAAGCCTCATGGCAAGCAGATAATGATTTTTGGGGCGGTGTGTACAGTGCCGGAATTTTAAAATCCACGGATGGTGGTTTTACCTGGAATCCAACGGGTTTGAGTTATATGCAAGACCAACTTTCTGTTGTTCAACGTATCATTATTCATCCTGAAAATACAAATGTTTTAATCGCAGCAACACGTGAAGGAATTTATAGAACCGATAATGGCGGCGATACCTGGACATTGGAAAGTTCAGCACATTGTTATGATTTTGCATTTAATACCGCTAACCCGGATATAATTTATGCTGTAGGTGACCGAGATGTTCTTAAATCTGATAATGCAGGCGTTACCTGGACCGTAATTCAAAATGATCTTGCAGAATATGATGATCGCATGTCAATCGAAACTACGGTGGCTGATCCCGACATGATATATGTGTTTGCAGTTTCTGTAGAAATATTTATAAGCGATAATGCCGGTGTATCTTTTACTAACGGAGCTTCTCCTGATGGGGTTAATGATTATTATGGTTATTATGATAACGTGCTTGAAGTTTCTGATGTAAATGCTAATTTATTATTTACGGGAGGATTAGATATTGCGCGTTCTACAAATGGTGCAAATACCTGGCAAAAAAAATCATCTTGGGATGCATGGCCCGCCTCTAATTATGTTCATGCAGATCAAAAAGTAATACTTTGTGATCCCTTGGATGAATTAATTGTTTATGCAGGAAATGATGGTGGTATATTTAAATCAACAGATAAAGGACAAACATGGACTGACCTTTCAGAAGGGTTAAGAATTGCTCAACCCTATAGAATATCCAGTTCGTTTACTGACCCTGAAATTGTTTTAAGTGGTTGGCAAGACAATGGTTGTAATTTATGGAATGGTGTTAATTGGAAAAGAGTGCAGGGAGGAGATGGTATGGAAGTAATTATTGACTATACCGATTCTGAAAGAATTTATGCTTCGTATCAATACGGATATGTGAACAGATCAACTGATGGTGGCGATAGTTGGACCTATCTTCCTGTTGATGGTGGTGGATGGTTAACGCCTTATGTGATGGATCCGATCAATCATCTTGTAATGTATTATGGAAATGGGTCCGGTGGCATTCAAAAATCTGTAAATGGCGGTACAACCTGGAGCAATAAACCGTCAAATTTAGGCGGAGAAGTTTTTGCAATTGCAGTTTCACCGGCCGATAATGATTATGTTTATGCCTGTGCTTTGCAAACATTAAAAGTTTCTAGTAATGGTGGTGATTCATGGACTAATATTACTGCAGGGTTACCAATATCAGGAATAGGATTTAATTATATCGGAGTTAGTGATGAAAATCCCCAACATGTTTGGATCGCATTAAGTGGATATGATGATGGTAATAAAGTTTATTATTCTGAAAATGCAGGATCAACATGGACAAATATTTCCGGTACACTTCCTAATGTTCCGGTAAATACAATTGTGTATGAAAATACCAGTGAAAATAACAGATTATATATTGGAACTGATATAGGTGTATTTACTAAAGATGATCTTGATGCTGATTGGGAACCCTACATGACAGGTTTACCAAATGTAATGATCCACGAACTGGAAATAAATTACGCGAGTAATAAATTAGTTGCTGCAACTTATGGACGAGGAGTATGGAGTAGTGATCTGTTTGAATTTGTTACTCCTACCATTGCGATTAATGTTATAGAATCGGAATATTGTCCCGATGAAGATCTTAATATTTCTTATTCAGCAACAGGAACATTTTTAGGTGGAAATGTATTCACTACACAATTAAGTGATGCCTTCGGAAGTTTTGCATCTCCGGTTAATATTGGTTCAATTACCTCTATTGCACTTACCGGCGTTATTTCCTGCACCATACCCGCAACTACCGATTCAGGTTCAGGTTATAGAATGCGTGTTGTTTCTTCATCACCTGCTGTTTTAGGGACAGATAATGGTACTGATATAACAGTAACCTGTGAAATTCCTACTGCATTAAATAATATTACCATAACAGCAACAACTGCGACACTGGAATGGGATGCAGCTAATTGTGCAGATGGATATACCATTCAATATAAACCTGTTTCTGAACCAACCTGGATTACAGTTACCACAACTGATCCAACAGTAGTATTAACCGGATTAATTCCAAACACTTTATATGAATGGGCAGTTAGTAATACCTGCGTAACATCACCTTTGGTGGAAACAGATTTTAGTGCTACTGAAGAATTTACCACCGCACAAAGTAGTTTAGAAGAAATATTAGGATTAAGTGGATTCAGTGTATATCCGAATCCGTTTAATATTTCTACTACAATTCAATTTACTTTAACACAGGAACAAGAAATTAAAATCGAATTGCTCGATATCACCGGCAAAATTGTTCGCCAGATAAATTCAGAAAAATTAACAGCAGGATTTCACAGTTTTGAAATTGTAAGAAACGAATTAAGTAAAGGAGTTTATACTTTACAATTTATTTCAGGAGATAATGCTGCAGGAATAAATTTGATCGTTGATTAAATAAAATAAAATTTAAATAAATTGCTCAATGGATCTTAATGATTTGTTGAGCAATTTTTTTTGGGGATTACCACTACTGAGATCCACGGTTGGTTTGTTATTTATGATTACCACTACTGAGACACACGGTTGGTTTGTTATTTATGATTACCACTACTGAGACACACGGTTGGTTTGTTATTTATGATTACCACTACTGAGACACACGGTTGGTTTGTTATTTATGATTACCACTACTGAGACCCTCGGTTGTTTTGTTATTTATGATTACCACTACTGAGACCCTCGCTGGGAGCGAGAGCCTCAGGTAATAATAAATAATAATCAAAAAATAAAAAACCCGTCCGTGGCCGGGCAGGCATTAATCGGATCGTAACCCGGAAGCTTTTGGTAACCATGTAAACCTTTTTAAATAATAAATAACTTTTGTGGATTACCACTACTGAGACCCTCGCTGGGAGCGAGAGCCTCAGGTAATAATAAATAATAATCAAAAAATAAAAAACCCGTCAGTGGCCGGGCAGGCATTAATCGGAACGCCAGCCTGAAACTTTTTCTAACCATGTAAACTCTTACAAACCCAGAACCCAGAACTCAGAACCCAGAACCCAGAACTCAGAACTCAGAACCCTGAACTCAGAACCCTAACAACTCCCTCGCATTTTCCATAGCTGCCTTAGTCGGTTTTTCTCCGCTTAACATTTGTGCTATTTCGGTGAGACGTTCGTTGGGATTTAATACTTTTAATTTTGTGTTTGTGGTTTTGGCATTTGTTTCTTTGTAGACGAACAAATGATGTTGTCCCTTTGATGCAATTTGGGGGAGATGTGTGATCGCAATTAATTGGTGATTGGCAGATAATTTAACCAATATATTTCCTACTTTATTAGCGATCTCACCGGAAACGCCAGTATCAATTTCATCAAATATTAATGTTGGTAATGCTACACTTTTTGCAAGTAGTGATTTAATACACAACATTAATCGTGATAATTCTCCACCGCTGGCAACCTTTTTAATGTCCTGCAAAGCAGAACCTTTATTTGCACTGAATAAATATTGAATGTGATCGGCACCATTTTCTGACAGATATTTCTCAGTATCAAACTCATGTTTAACACTTAGAACGGCGTCTTTCATACCCACTTCAGTCAGAAGCTTTGAAACAGATTGTTCAAGAGTTGAAAAAACAGCAACACGTTTTTCCGATAATTTTTTTGCAGCAAGTGTTGTTTGAACCAATAATTTATTTTGTTCTTTCTTCAGTTTTTCAATTTCCTCTTCACTATTACTGAATATATTTAATTTTTCTTTTAATTGATCCCTTAATTGGATAAGTTCTTCTGTGGAATTGCTGTTGTGTTTTTTCTGAAGCCGAAATAAAATATTTAACTGTTGTGTGATCTCCTCACTCCGCACCGGATTTGCCACCACTAATTCAGATCTGTTTTCCAGATCTCTCGTAATATCTTTAATTTCAATATAACTCGATTCTAATCGCTGAATATAACTTTCAATTTCGGGTGTGTATTTTACAATGGCATTTAATTGTGTGATAACCAATCGCAAATTGGCCGATACATTTACTGAATCATTCTCCAGCAACTCCACACTTTGAATTAAATTTCTTTTTATTTCTTCAGCATGAGTAAGCTGTGTAAGTTCAGATTCCAGTTCTGGTTGGTTAATACTGTCCAATTCGGCTTTATCGAGTTCCTCAAATTGAAATTCGATAAAATCTTTTTCTTTTAATGCTTTACTCGCAATTTCTTCCGTTTCCCGAAGTTTTTTACTGCACGATCTCCAGTTATGAAAATGAGTTTTATAAGTGTTCAATAATTCATTGGAATTAGCAAGTGCATCAATAACAGTCAACTGAAAAGCCGAATCCCCCAGATCCATCGTTTCGTGTTGCGAATGAATGGTGATCAGCTTGTCGGATAATTTTTGTAACACATTTAAATTAACCGGCGTATCATTAATAAAGGCACGCGATTTTCCATTTTCAGCCAATTCCCTGCGTATGATGGTCAGGTTTTCAAAATCGATATTCTCTTCTTCAAAAAAAGGTTTTAAACCATAATGTGAGATCTCAAACTCTGCTTCCACAACACATTTTTTATCCTTGCTGAATAAAACTTTACTTTCGGCACGTTCCCCGAGTATTAAACTCAGTGCACCCAATAAAATTGATTTTCCGGCGCCCGTTTCTCCTGTAATAATATTCATCTTATCAGAAAAATTGATCTCCGCCTCATTAATTATTGCATAGTTCGAAATGCGCAGTGTTTTGAGCATGCGCAAATTTAAGGAAAAGAGAAGGACATAGGAAATATGACATATGACATATGACATATGACATAGGATAGGTCATTCCCTGGAAAATGGCTTTTAACAATGAGTTATGAGTAATGAATTTTGTTTGAGTGAACCATATTTTTATTCTACTACAAAATTACTGCTGGGAAATTCTAATATATCAAAGAAATACCAGACAATTAAGAACCCAGAACTGAAACATGTAATGATCGACGAATGAGATCTACTACATTTCAAAACGCAGAACGCAGAACCCAGAACGCAGAACGCAGAACCCAGAACCCAGAACCCAGAACCCAGAACCCAGAACCCACTCTCTTAAATTCTTTGTAAACGTTTAAATTCATTAAAGGCAAATCCTAATTTTGCCTGTATGAAAAAATGGATACTTCCACTTGTACTTTTATTACTTTTTGTTGTTGAAATTCTCGGTATTTATTTTATTATGCCTTTTCCCGGTAGTCAGTATGATAATACGGTAGGAATTGCGTGGTTCTTTCATAAAAATTTAATATGGATCAGGATATTGTTTCTTTTGATCGTATTCTGGCAAGTATATAAGCTGATAAAAAATAAAAAATATTGGCGCTTTGGGTTCACAATTTTTTTTCTTTTTTTGTATACCATTATTGCCTGGTTTATCAATACTAAAATGAATGCAGATACCATGTTTTTTCAACCGGAAAATAAAATTTTTGCCGGGGTTGCAGAGAATAAAATAGCGGAAGGGAAATTAATAATTGGTGTAGAAATAAATAATGAGTCAAAGGCTTATCCCATAGAAATTATCGGTTATCACCATCAGGTGCGTGATAATGTTGGTGGAAAAGAAATTATGGTTACCTATTGCACTGTTTGCAGAACGGGTCGGGTATTTGATCCGGTCATAAATGGAATTTCAGAAAATTTTCGTTTGGTAGGAATGGATCATTTTAATGCAATGTTTGAAGATGAAAGCACGGGAAGCTGGTGGCGGCAGGCAACCGGGGAAGCCATCACAGGAAAATCAAAGGGAACAAAACTTACTGAAATAAATTCAGAACAAATGACCTTGGCAGCATGGATAAGAAAACATCCGCAAACAAAAATTATGCAGCCTGATACCTTATTTTTAAAACAGTATGCAGACCTCAGCGGATTTGATGAAGGCACAATAAACAGCGATCTCGAACAACGAGATGAAAATGCCTTTCAATTTAAATCGTGGGTTGTTGCTATTAATATTAATTCAAGGTCCAAAGCATATGACTGGAATTATCTTCTGGAAAAAAAGGTAATTAATGATGAGTTTGAAAGGACGCCCGTTTTATTGGTGATAGAAAATGACAATAAAAGTTTTCATGTTTGGAGCAGAAAAGTTGACAGTGAAATTTTGCAATTTGTACCTGATGAAAGCAGTAATAATTTTCGCGATACCAATACTAATTCAGTCTGGAATTATGATGGAAATTGTACGGAGGGAGTTTATGCCGGAAAACAATTGCTCATAATAAAATCGAGTCAGGAATTTTACCACGCATGGCAACAATTTAATCCGGAAGGAGTGAGTTATAAGATTAAATAAATATCTGAGATTGCTTTTTTCAATTATCTATTTACCTGTAAGCAACTCCTGATAACTATCGGCATTTACCGGATCCAATCTAATTAAATAGGATATGCCTTTTGCTTTTTCTGCAGGTGCGGCCTTTGAATAAATACCGAGTAATTCATCACTCTTCGCACTGAAAAAAAGTTGCATCACCATACTGTTTGGCTGCGTGCGATTTACATTATCTAATGTTTGAAGCGACTTAGTAATGGTAGACACAGGTTTGATCTGGTCGTTATACATATTATCAAGTCCCTGACGATGGTATTGATAAAAAACATCTCTTACCACAGAAAATTTCGCATCCATTAAATTATTAATATACCAATATCTGTTTCTGGTTCCATCATAACTTTTCCAGCCTTTGAAATCGCTGTTCGAAGCCTGATTAACGATGGTCTGGGCTTTTAAAAAATATTTATCTCCACCTTTTAATGCAAATGAATCATAATCCAAACCGATAATAATATATGCATAATAAGCCAACATGGCTGTCAGATTATTGGTATATTGATTTTCGTTGAATTCCAATGGTTGATATTCCGAATAAATAAATTCAAAATCTTTGTCCTGAAAATTAAATAAAGTGGAATTATAATCAGAACCAAAAACAGGGCGACGCGAAACTATACTGGTTTGCGCTCTGAATCTATCACTGGCGAGTTCTTCCGTAATGGAAATTAAGATCTGACATTCAATTCTTTCGTCCGGTAGAAAAACATCATCTGTCCATTTGCGGGTATTCATAAATTCGAATATCGCAGTTTCCAGGGTTTTAAATATTTTGGGATCTGTTTGAGTTACTTTTTCGGCATTAATGGTTACGGCACAATTTATTTCCTGTGCAAATAATTGCGACCCGAAAAAAACGAAGGATAGAATAATAAATATTTTACGCATGGGTCATTTTTATAATTTGGTTAACGATATCCTGAGCTACTTCTTTTTTACTCTTTAATTCAAAGTTAATCAGATTTTTATTCTTGTCCAATATCGATATTTTGTTCGAATCGTGCTGAAAACCTGCTCCTGCATCCTGTAATGAATTCAAGATGATCATATCCAGGTGCTTTTCCGTTAATTTTTTCTCTGCATTTTCCAATGCGTTGTTTGTTTCCAGTGCAAATCCTATCACCAATTGTTTTGAATCTTTTAACAAAGCCATTTCCTTCAATATATCCACCGTTCTTTTAAGGTGCAAAACCATGCCGTTTTTATTTTCAGCGGTTTTTTTAATTTTTTCAGCCGCGGGATCCTCCGGTGTGAAATCTGCCACAGCGGCAGCACTTATAAAAATATCACTTAAAGGAAATTCCCTCGAACATACACTGAACATTTGTTCCGCATTTGTTACTGCAATTTTTTCGATGGAAACATCATTGGTGTTAATCTGAACAGGGCCGTGAACTAAGGTAACTTCTGCACCCGCCTCCGCCAAACATTCGGCCAATGCAAAACCCATTTTCCCAGACGAATAATTCCCTATGAAACGAACCGGATCAATCGCTTCGTATGTGGGTCCGGCTGTTATTAATACCTTTTTTCCGGCTAATGGTCTTACTGTTGTGGAAAAGAATTTATGTATTTGTTTAACAATATTTTCAGGTTCGGGCATTCTGCCTTCGCCATGTAAACCGCTGGCTAATTCACCACTTTCAGGTTGTAGAATAATATTGCCATTTTTAGTCAGTGTATCAATATTATTTGTTGTAGCTGGATGTTTCCACATATCCAGATCCATGGCCGGAGCGAGCATCACTTTGCATCGTGAAGATAAATAGGTTGCCAATAAAAAATTATCTGCAATTCCGGCTGCCATTTTTGCGATGGTATTTGCAGTTGCCGGTGCTATTAAAAATAGATCCGGCCATAAACCTGCTGAAACATGATTGTTCCACGTTCCATCATTTGCATTATAAAAATCAACTGCAACAGGATTTTTTGAAAGGGTGGAAAAAGTTAAGACCCCGATAAACGCTTTCGCATCCGGGGTCATAATTATTTTAACCTCTGCACCTTCCTTAATTAATGATCTGGTAAGATGAGCGCATTTGTAAGCGGAAATTCCTCCGCACACACCTAACAGAATTTTTTTGCCCGCTAAGGACATTATTTTACTTCTTTTACTTCCTTTATTTCAGCAATAGGAGCAGCAGTTTCACGTTCGCGCCAGTATAATTTTTCTTCTAAAAATTCATCTAATGCTACAATTGTTGCCTTAGGTAATTTTTCATAGAATCTTGATATCTCGATCTGTTCGCGATTCTCAAATACTTCTTCCAAATTGTCCTGATGTGTTGCAAATTCTTCCAGCTTGCTGTGTAATTCAGTGCGGATCAACTGTGTGATCTGCTCCGAACGTTTAGAGATCATATGAATGGATTGATAGATATTACCGGAAACATTCTGGATATCTTTCAAACTTTGCACCTCTATTTGCGGTGATAATTGCGTATTAATTTTCTTTAGTGAACTCATTACAATCTATTTTATAAGTATTTATTTCGGTTAATGCTTTTTGTCTAAGGTCTATACTTCTTTCGTATAATGATTTGGCCTGATCAGCTTTTTTGCTTTGGGGATATTGAGATATAAATTCCTGATAACTGTCTATTGCCTTATCATAACGTTCTTCTTTACGGCAAACCACACTTTGTCCTGCATAATTAAAATAACTGCTCACGATCTTAAAACCTATTTCTTCTGCATCTCTTGTATCAGGAAATTGCAATAGAACATTATTAAAAGTGATGGCTGCTGCCTGATAATCTTCCGTTGCATAATAAAGTTCCGCACTATAGATCAGTTTTTCTTCCAATTTAGCCCTGAGCGTATCCATATATGCATTTGCCTGAGGACCAAGTGAACTTTTAGGGTATACATCAATAAAATATTGAAAGGCTTCTATTGATTTATACGAATAAGTTTGATCCAGCTGGAACCTTGGAGAGGCATCGTACATGGCTTTGGCGCTCATATACAAGGTCTCCTCTGCTTCTCCTGATAGTGGAAATGTTACAAAAACCTGTTTGAAAAGGGTAGCAGCAGAAAAAAAATCGCCCTGACCATAATAACAATAGGCCATGTAATATCTTATCTGTTTTTCTTCGGCGGAACCGATCTTCACTGTCAGCAGCTGATCCAGCAATGGCAAGGCTCGGGCGTAGTCGCCCTTGTTGTAATATTCCTTAGCTTTCACGTACTTTAATTCAAAGTCGTCGCTCTTCAATATTTTATCATATTGACATCCGGTGAAAACTCCGAAAGAAAGTAGTATAATTGTGATGGCAATTACCCTTGTCTTATGCATAAGAGGCGCAAAGTTAATAAATATAAACGGTAAACGTAACTATCGTAAATTTATTGAAAACTTAGCATAAAATTTTTTAGACCAAGTTTAACGTAATATCTTTGCACACTTTTTAAAGTAAAAAACCAACCTTACGCTATGGATATTTTTGATAAATTACGTAAAGACAGAGGCCCACTAGGCAAATGGAGCGATGTGGCTCATGGATATATGATGTTCCCGAAATTGGAAGGAGAGATAGGGCCACGTATGTTTTTCAGAGGAAAGGAGCGCATTACATGGAGTTTGAATAATTATCTCGGACTGGCAAATCACCCCGAGGTGAGAAAAGTGGATGCGGAAGCTGCAGCGCAATGGGGTATGGCATTTCCAATGGGAAGCCGCATGATGAGTGGAAATTCTGATCATCACGAACAACTGGAAAATGAATTGAGTGCTTTTGTGATGAAAGAAGATACTTTTCTGTTAAACTATGGTTATCAGGGTATTATGAGTGCGATAGATGCTATTTGTAACCGTCACGATGTGATTGTTTACGATGCTGAAAGCCACGCATGTATTATTGATGGTGTGCGTTTGCATCAGGGAAAAAGATTTGTTTATCGCCATAACGATATAGAAAATTGTGAAGTTCAGTTGAAACGTGCAACGGAACTGATTCAGGGAACTCCCGGTGGAATTCTTTTGATCACGGAAGGTGTTTTTGGAATGGGGGGAGACCAGGGGAAATTAAAGGAAGTTGTAGAACTTAAAAAGAAATATGATTTCCGTCTCTTGGTGGACGATGCGCATGGTTTTGGAACCATGGGCGAAACCGGAGCTGGAACAGGAGAAGCACAGGGTTGTCAGGATGGTATCGACCTTTATTTTTCCACTTTCGCCAAATCAATGGCAAGTATTGGAGCATTTATTTCAGGTGAAAAAGCAGTCATCTGGAATTTGAGATATAATTTACGTTCACAGATCTATGCAAAATCATTGCCGATGCCTATTGTGATCGGCAATTTGAAACGACTCGAATTACTGCGCAGCAAGCCTGAACTGAAGGCTAAACTCTGGGACAACGTAAATAAACTACAGGAAGGATTCCGAAGCAGAGGATTTGATCTCGGAAATACCAATAGTCCGGTAACGCCTGTATTTTTAAAAGTGAGTATTCCAGAAACAATAAACCTGGTAGTTGATCTTAGAGAAAACCACGGCATTTTTTGTTCGGCAGTTACCTATCCGGTAATTCCGAAAGGAATGTTAATGTTGAGAATAATTCCAACTTCTTCTCATAGCGACGAGGAGATTCGATTAACTCTTGAAGCTTTTGAAGCCATAAGAGAAAAAATTGAAAGTGGAGTTTACCTTCAACAGGAATTAGCTAAGGTTTAAGTATCTTAAGGCGCATTTTTATTCCTTATTAACTTTTTTGCGACCCAATTATAATTATCTGCAAATGAACCTGCAGGTAATGGTAATTTTTGTAATTTTAAACACATATTATTTTATGAACATGCAACAAAAATTCAACCAGCTGAAATCCCTCATTAACCTTGCAGAAGAAGACATGCAAAAATTCACTACAAAAGGAAACAAAACCGCAGGAACGAGGCTCCGAAAATCGTTGCAGGACATGAAAGATATTTCTACAGAAATCAGAAAGGAAGTGCTTGAATCTCGAAAAATGAAAGTGTAGGTAATTGATAATTGACAATTGATAATTGATAATGGGGAATAACGTGGGAGGAAAATTTCAGTCTTTGGAAATTGATAATTGACAATTGATAATTGACAATGGGGAATAACGTGGGAGGAAAATTTCAGTCTTTGGAAATTGATAATTGACAATTGATAATTGACAATTGGGATCCGGGTAGGAGGGAAATTATAGACTGAAGAAAATGATAATTGATAATTGTTAAATGATAACGGGAATTTACTTTGGAGGGAAATGGTAGACATTATTGGGATTTAGAATTGGTTTTTTTTATTTTTTTTTATTAAGTTTTATTGTGATGAAGGAAAGTGTGGTGAGGGATAAGAGTATGCTGTTTGCAATAGATATTGTAAATCTGTGTAAAGAATTACAAGAGAAAAAAGAATTTATTATCTCTAAACAATTATTGCGCTCCGGAACTTCAATCGGTGCAATGGTTAGAGAAGCTGAGCAAGCGGAAAGCACCAAAGATTTTATTCATAAACTCTCCATAGCTCTTAAAGAAGCACATGAATCAGAATACTGGCTTGAACTGCTTTTTAAAACAAATTATATCTCAAAGGCAAAATTTGAAGAAATGACAAATAAAGCAGGGGAATTGATACGTTTATTAACAAGTATCATCAAGACATCAAAGCTAAAACTGTAAATAAATTATTTGTTTATCATTTCACAAAAATGTATAATGGTAAGGATTATTATTCACGATAAAATATTTAATTATTTTATCTCATTAATGTAAAATGGTTTGCAGAATTTTACGGCAGTAAAAATTGTCAATTTCCTATATCATTATTCCATCTAAAAGCATAATGGTAAACTAGAATTTTACAGCAGTAATAATTGTCAATTGTCAATTGTCAATTGTCAATTCAGTTGTCAATTGTCAATTCGACTGCTATTTTTTGTTCAAGGTCAGGACTCACTTTCCACAACGGCAATCTCACCTTCTCCCCACATACTCCCAGTTGTTTGAGGGCGGATTTTACGCCGGCGGGACTTCCTTCTTTGAAAATTAAATCGGTGAATTGGAGGAGCGAATAATGTAATTTATTTGCAGAGATAAAATCTTGTTTTAGGCTTAATCTAACCATTTCTGTGAAGGGTTTTGGCAGGGCATTGGCAACTACGGAAATTACACCATGCATTCCTAAAGCAATAAATGGTAAAGTGATAGGATCATCACCACTGATGATTAAAAAGTTTGAAGGTGCATCGCGGATTATTTTCATGCACTGCATAAAATTTCCGCTGGCCTCTTTAATTGCTATTACATTTTGCGAATCACTTACAATTCTTAAAGTAGTTTCCGCTTCCATATTGGAACTTGTGCGGCCGGGAACATTATATAAAATGATTGGAAGAGAAACATTTTTATCTATCTCTAGATAGTGCTGATAAATTCCCTCTTGTGAAGGTTTATTATAATACGGTGATGCAATTAATATCGCATCAATATTATTGTCGGCTGTTTTATCTGTTGTATACTTTTTAACAGAACGAATGATCTCTGCAGTATTATTTCCACCAAATCCCCCAACAACAGGAACCCTTTTATTCGCGATCTTTAAAGTAAAATCAATAATAGAAAATCTTTCCTCCTCACTCAGCGTAGCACTTTCACCGGTTGTTCCCATACTCACCAAATATTCAACTCCACCCGAAATTACATGTTCAATTAATTTTTCCAATCCTCCAAAATCAATTGTATCATCCTCATGAAATGGTGTCACCAATGCAACGCCGGTGCCTTTGAATTTGTTTAGAAGTTCGTAGTTGTAATTATGCATTGTTTAGGATTTAGGAAGTAGGAAGTAGGACATAGGACGTAGGACATAGGACATAGGACATAAGACATAGGACAGATAAACGTTGGTGCGATGATTTTAGTTTTCTTTTAATGTTATGGTTTTTCAAATTCTCAATTCTCAACTCTCAATTCTCAATTCTTTTTTTGGCTGTTCCAATTGTCAATTGTCAATTATCAATTGTCAATTTTTTTTTGGCTGTTTCATTCTCAATTCTCAACTCTCAATTCTCAATTCCTTTTTGGCTGTTCAAATTGTCAATTATCAATTGTCAATTGTCAATTTTTTTTGCTGTTTCATTCTCAATTCTCAACTCTCAATTCTCAATTCCTTTTTGGCTGTTCCAATTGTCAATTGTCAATTGTCAATTATCAATTATCAATTATTTTTTGGCTGTTTCATTCTCAATTCTCAACTCTCAATTCTCAATTCCTTTTTGGCTGTTCAAATTGTCAATTATCAATTATCAATTGTCAATTTTTTTTGGCTGTTTCATTCTCAATTCTCAACTCTCAATTCTCAATTCCTTTTGGCTGTTCAAATTGTCAATTATCAATTGTCAATTATCAATTGCTCTTCACCATCCTCAAATACCTCTCCACCTGTTCCAAATATTCATACACATTATCATTGTCCAAATGCATCATAAAATCGTAACAAAATGTTTTTTTATCGTCGAATTTTCCGATGCGCAATTTTGCTTTTGAGTAGGTGGAAACATATTCAAGTGGGCGAATTGTTTTCATGGAAGTATTTATAAGAACATCAAATTCGCGTTCAATAAAATGTTTGATCTTTGGCGCTTTTGGAATTCCGAACCAGTTCATGTCCTTTTGTGTGATCCATATAATTTCTTCTTGTTCGAATGGGGGTAATTTTTTTACATATCCGAAAAAGGATAATTTTTTGCCATCAGCGGCATATTTATGAACAGTATTTAATAATTCGCGCAATGCAATCGGATTTGATCCATCCACCAAAAATGCCATGGATTTTATCTGATCATATTCTATTGTTTGTCTGGCATGGGTATCTGTATAGGGTTTGGAGCGAATAAATCTCCCGAACAGACTATTTTTAATTTTTCTGATCACTTTCCTTAATTATTGTTCAGAAGGCATTTCTTTATTTACTTCTTCATACATTCCCATAGAACCTAATTTTTCGATGCGTTGATTTATTCTTTCTTCCGGTTCAATAGCAGATAATTCTTTTAAATTCTTTTTCAGATGTTTTTTTAAGAGTTTCGCCATTTCTTCCGGATCGGAATGTGCTCCACCAATTGGTTCTTTTATAATGCCATCTATGATCTTATTTTTAAAATTATCTGCAGCGGTCAATTTTAATGCTTCTGCCGCTGTTTCTTTAAAATCCCAACTTCTCCATAATATACTGGAACAGGACTCCGGTGAAATAACGGAATACCATGTGTTCTCCAACATAAACACTCTATCGCCAATACCAATACCCAACGCACCACCGGAAGCACCTTCACCAATGATGATACATATCACCGGAACCTTTAGTAATGTCATTTCATATAGGTTGCGCGCTATTGCCTCTGCCTGACCGCGTTCTTCTGCTTCTAATCCAGGGTATGCACCCGGTGTGTCAATAAGTGTAACAATAGGTCGGTTAAACTTTTCGGCAAGTTTCATAAGTCGCAGGGCCTTGCGGTAACCTTCAGGATTTGCCATTCCGAAATTACGGAACTGACGCATTTTAGTATTGATCCCTTTTTGGTGTCCGATAAACATTACTGCTTGTCCGTCCAAATTTCCGAAACCGCCTACAATTGCTTTATCATCCTTCACATTTCTATCACCATGCAACTCTACAAAGTTTTCACTCATTTTCTCTATATAAAATAGCGAGTAAGGTCTATCGGGATGGCGACTCAGCTGCACTTTTTGCCAGCCGGAAAGATTGCTATAGATCTCCTTTTTGAGGTTGGATATACGTTCCTCCAATTCTGCGGCTGGAACCGCAATGTCGATCTTTTGCTTTTCACCCATATGCTTCAGCTTCTCCAACTCTTCATACAGCTCGGCAATGGGTTTTTCGAAGTCAAGAAATACCATGGGGCAAATTTACAAGAAGTAGCTGAGATATGTGAAATCGGAAAGTGCCAGTCACGACAGCAATTCTGTCTTATTGGAAGAGTTTAAGCCATTTGTTAAGACCCAGGTTATTAAAAAAGTGACAAAAATGGAAAGAAAGTGACCAGTTAATTTTGGAAATTTAGACAAGGTAACTTTTCGCCTCGCTTTAACAAATCTTATGTACCTCGCACCAGGACTTGTTTTCTGATACTTATTTTGGGCGTATTGATCAAATGCATACTTAAAAATGTGATATTTTTCTTGGAAACTGTGTAAATCTGTAGTTGTCTGCCCGACTGATGAAAATCACCTTTGCATATCAGTTTTATACAGGTGCTAAAACGAACTAATGCAATATGGAAAATGTTATACTTTAGTGTATATACATACAACGAAAAATGTTTTTTACAATTTATACATACTTTTGTTGTTCACCCTATTGCATTTTTTAAAACGTGGAACGATATTAGTATAACATTTAAAACCTAAACAATTATGAAAAAGTATTGGAAAATTATTTTACTCGTTGTTGTCCTTGTGGGCGGCATCGGACTTTATTTTGGAATGAAAGAATATAACAGAGGAGCGGCAGATGTTTCTGACGCAGATGCAGATGTTGTAATAAAATCAGAGGAGCTTACAAAAATTTTCGGAGAAGATGAAACAAAAGCAAACGGATTATACCTCGATAAGGTAATTGCAGTTTCAGGTGTTGTAAAAGGAATTGAAAAAGATGAAAAAGGTGCTTATACCATTATATTGAATGGTGATAGTGAATTAAGTACTGTTACCTGTCAAATGGATGAAAGACATAATGAGGAAGCCAAAGATGTAAAAGAAGGAAGCACAATTACAGTTAAAGGATATTGCACAGGTGTATTGATGGATGTTGTATTAATAAGATGTGCAGTTGATAAATAGATTAAACTTTAAACAAATATAAAAACAAAATGAAAAGAATAATTTTTGCATTCACGATCATGTTGATGTCCGGTAATTTTTTATTTGCCCAGGACAAGATCTTCACAAAAACCGGAACAATTAATTTTGATGCTTCCGGTGAAATGGAGACAATTGCAGCGGTTAATAAAAAAGCAACCTGTGTTGTTGATACCAAAACCGGAAATATGGAATTTGCAGTGCTGATGAAAGCATTTACATTCGAAAAAGCTTTGATGGAAGAACACTTTAATGAAAATTATGTTGAAAGTGATACTTATCCCAAAGCTACTTTTAAAGGTAAGATCGATAATTTGAGCGATATTAAATTCGCTACAGATGGAACTTATAACGCTAATATTTCAGGTGATCTTACCATTCACGGTGTAACTAAAGCAACAACTGCAAAAGGTACTTTTACCGTAAAAGGTGGTAAAGTAACTGGTACATCAAACTTCAAAGTATTGTTGTCTGATTACAAGATATCAATACCTTCTGTTGTGGCAGCCAATATAAGTAAAGAAGCAACCATTACGGTGGATGTTTCGCTGGATCCACTTAATTAACAATTTACAATCCTGAATGAAATTTACATTCAGGATTTTTTTTATTTTTAATGCTTCACTAAAAACCAAATTATGAAAAATGTTTTACTGGCCTTTGTTCTGCTTATTGTGGGCAGCAACTTTGCAAAAGCACAAGATCTGTTAGACCTTCTTGGAGAAGAAGAACCAACAACAGTATATGCTAAAAATGCTTTTAAATCTTCCAGAGTAATTAATGGACAATCGATGGAGATGATCGCGAAAGGCACACTCGATTTTCGTATTTTACATAGATTTGGTGAAGTAAGTGGTGGAGCATACGAATTTTTTGGATTAGATGCGGCAAGTATGCGTTTGGGTTTTGATTATGGAATTACCAAAAACTGGACTGTTGGTGTTGGTCGCAGTACATCGAGAAAAGAATTGGATGGTTTTGTAAAATACAGAATCATGCATCAATCTACAGGCGAAAAAAATCATCCTTTTTCCTTATTATATGTTGGTGGAATAACAGGCGACGGAATGAAATGGGAAAATCCCGATATTAAAAATTATTTTTCCTCCCGTTTGGCATTTTATAATCAATTAATTATCGGAAGAAAATTCAACGACAGATTAACACTTCAATTATCTCCAACTTATTTACACAGAAATTTGGTTGATCTTGCATCAGAACCAAATGATCTTTATTCGTTAGGTGTTGGAGGAAGAATTAAAATAACACAGCGTCTCGCATTAACCGGTGATTATTTTTATGTTTTTAATAGTACCGATAGCACTGCAGTTAATCCACTTTCCATAGGTGTAGATATCGAAACCGGCGGTCACGTATTCCAATTACATTTCAGTAATGCCGTTGGTATGAATGAACGCGCATTTTTAGCCGACACAAAAGGTGATTGGTTAAAAGGTGAAATTCGGTTTGGATTTAATTTATCACGTATATTTCAGATAGTGAAACCGAAAGAATGAGTGATGAGTGATGAGTGATGAGTAATGAGTGATGAGTAATGAGTTTGCTCTTAGTTAGCCGGGTGATTTTATTATTGACATATGACTTCTTACAAAAGGTGAGTGGTGATTTTACTCCTCGGAAGCCGAATGTTTTTACTCCTGACGATTTGCTATTTACGGATTCACGACTCACGACTCACGATTCACGCCTCACGCTATACGATGACCTTTGTCCCCGCAGTGTCCTCACCCGGCAAGAATTCAAGTATCATTAAGGATAAGTTTTAATTGTGTAATTAATTCTAAGGGTTTAATAAATGGTGAGACACGGCGGATTGGGATCCTGTGTCCCTCACCGCTCACCATGATATTTATCATCATATTTAATAGTGACACAGAATAACTTTACTCTCATGAGAAAGTTACGATCTGTGTTGCTCATTCTGATTTCGCTATTTGTGTTCAGTTGCAATACTAAACCTGAAAATGAAACATTGAAACATCACGAACAAACGATCAGCAGTGCTGAAATTCAATTGGATCATGGGGAAAAATGGGTTGCCAATGCAGAAACTACGGAGGGAATAAAAACCATGCAGAATATTTGCTCACATTATAATGGGGATGTGGCTCAACTGGAAAATACTTATTTGTCGTTATTCACCGAATTTAATTTGATATTCGAAAGATGTACCATGACAGGTGAGGCACATGAACAATTGCATGCGTTTCTGATTCCGGTTAAAAATCAGCTTGCCATTTTGAAAGATTGTAAAGCAGATTGTGATAAGGAAATAAAATACCTCGAAGAATATCTTCTTACCTACGACAAATATTTTAAATAATTAATTATTTAGTTTGTAATTCAGAGCAAGGGTCCAGAATCTATCGCTGAGTAATATTGATTTATATCCGACATCTGCTAAATTATCCGGTGGAGATGCTCCTATAGGAATAAATGGGAATTGTAGTTGTGCGCCGTATTTAATTCCAAATTTATCACCAAAATTTATTCCACCGTACAAACCAAATTGAAATCCAAAAATAAACCAGGGTCTTTCATATTTATCAGACCAGGGAAGTGCAACATCCGGACCGCTTCTTTCGCCTTCCATTTTTAATGGAATACTTCCTGAAATTCCGAAATCTGTTCCCAAAACAATGCTGTGTTTAAACAAAGATATCCAGTCGATCTGCAAACCGAGAGGTATTTCTAAATTATCGTACCTATATCTTTCCGTACCATTTAAAATGGTTGAATGGGTGGATGCCTCTAGCTTTCTATAACGCAATCCATAATATTTGCGCACATGATCAGAGGTAAATATCGCATTACCATCTCCTTCTTTTTCTAAAATGAAACCCAGATTCAAAGAATTGTTATCATAATAAACATTTCCATCACCATCTCCAACAAATGCTGTAGTGCCGGTTCCGCCTTCTATACGTAGATATTTATCCTGTGAAAATATTGTGAGGGGAAGGAGCATTAAACTCACCAATAATAGTTTATAATTTTTCATATGTTACCGCAAATATAAATTAAATATATTGAGCTGTGGGACTTTGATTATGGGGTAGTGGTTTCCAGATGATTTGATTTTGTAAAAGGTTTCTAATTTGAGTGTTTTGGTTATGTCTAATTTATTAATAATGTTAATATGGATGATAAAAATGGGATTTTTGTCTGATTTCATATAATTTAGAGTGTATTTTTATCATAAAATTTTATAACAACTACTATGGGAGTAAAAATAAAATGGGAAATTGCTATTAAACCCTTAATAAAAAAATACAGAAAAAAACCACATCCATTGCAGCATTATAATTTATATGAATGTATGGTAATGGTAATTTTATCGGCGCAGAGCAGTGATGATTATATTAATAAAATTGCACCTGCATTATTCGATGAATTTCCCGATCTTAATTCACTTGCAAAAGCAAAGGATGAACAGGTTTATCCCTTTGTTAAAGGTGTGATCGGCCACGTAAAAAAAATAAAATATCTTACCGATATAGCCAAACAATTAAAAAGTAATAAGAACATTCCTGTTACTATGGAAGCCCTGGTTGCTTTACCGGGTATCGGAAGAAAATCGGCAAATGTAATTATGCGTGAAGCAGGTGTAAAAGCAGAAGGTATAGTTGTGGATCTGCACACTGTGCGTGTTGCAACGCGATTGGGAATTTCTAAAAGTGATGACCCCAAAAAAATTGAGCAGGATTGTATGAAAAACATCGATGAAAAAGATTGGGGTGAAGCAGGAATGGCAATGTCGTTTCTAGGCAGAGAAATTTGTCGCCCAAAACCTTTATGTCCGGAATGTTTGATGAATGATGTTTGTGTTTTTTATTTAAAGGGTGGATATGAAAAATTGCAAAAGGAGTTGACGAAAGGGAAAAAGAGTGGAGGAGTTCGGAAGAAGGGGAGGTGGTAAGATAGGAAGAATTATGAAAAATTTAATTGATAATAAATAAACGGGAATTTGTTAACTATATACCCAAAAACATAAATACAATTAAAACCAAAATAAGAATAGACAATATTGATCTTGATAAATATTTCAGTTTTAATAAATTTTCCTGCTCTTCGGTATAGGTTCGAAATAATGAATATCGGTGTAGTATAAATACGTCGATAAAACATCCAAAGAGTTGGTGACTTTTAATTGCTAAAAAGATATACCACGGAATGTAAATAATTAAAATTGCAGGTAAAAGTATGTTCATGATTGCAAAAGGTAAAAATAGCATATTAGAAACTTCAGAAATAAGAATTTATTCAAAATACTTTACATAAGTATAAATACTATTTACAAAAATGCGTATATTTGTAAATAATATTTAGCATTATGCCTCGAAATAAACCCATTTTGTTCCCCAAATCCTCTCGTATTCTGGTCGAATTTGGTGAAAACATCCGTCTTGCCCGCCTTCGCCGAAACTTCAGTGCTGCGCAGGTTGCAGAGCGTGCAAATATTAGTCGCCCCACCCTAACGGCTCTCGAAACCGGCGCTCCCGGTGTAAGTATTGGTCATATTATTCAGGTACTTGGTGTATTGGGATTGGAAAAGGATATGTTGGAGGTGGGCAAGGATGATGTGTTGGGGAGGAAGTTGATGGATTTAGGGTTAGAGGTAAATAAAAGAGCTCCAAAACGAAAATAAGGGATTATGAAAACGAAATTAAACAGTGAAAATATACAGGTGTATGCCGACTGGGATGGGATGGAGATTCCTGTTTTAATGGGAGTATTAAAGGTTGCGCATTCAAAGGGAAAGGAATTATTTTCTTTTGAGTATGCCGAAAAATGGCTTGAGGATCGCACAAGGTTTCAGATCGATCCTGAATTACAATTGTATTCAGGTTTACAATATCCAGGGGATGAAAAACCGAATTTTGGTATTTTTTTAGACTCTTGTCCTGACAGATGGGGTAGGATTTTATTGCAGCGGAGAGAATCTGCAATCGCAAAATTAGAACAGCGACCAAAACAACAATTATTTGAGCGCGATTATTTATTAGGAGTTTATGATCAGCAGAGGCTTGGAGCGTTGAGATTTAAAAAAGAAAAAGATGGTGAATTTTTAAGTAATGAAAAAATAATGGCTGCACCACCTTGGGCAGCTTTGAGAGAATTAGAGGAAATTAGTTTGCGTTTGGAGGAAGAAGAAGCACAAGACAATCCGGAATATTTAAATTGGTTAAGTATGTTAATTGCACCCGGATCTTCCTTAGGTGGAGCGAGACCGAAAGCAAGTATAATTGATCCCGATGAACATTTGTGGATCGCAAAATTCCCCGGTAAAAACGATCATTTTAATGTAGGTGCCTGGGAATACGTTGTTTATTGTTTAGCAATTAATGCCGGAATAAATATGTCGGAATCTCAGGCACGAAAATTTACCACCCGACATCACACATTTCTTACAAAACGTTTTGACAGAACTGCAACAGGAACCCGTTTACATTTTGTATCTGCATTGACCTTGTTAGGTTATTCGGACGGAGTAAATAACACAGATGGTGTTAGTTATCTCGAACTCGCGGAATTCATTTCTGAAAACGGTGCAAATGTTGACACTGATCTTAATCAATTATTCAGGCGTATTGTTTTTAATATTTGTGTCTCCAATACCGACGATCATTTGCGCAATCATGGATTTATTTTATCAAACTCCGGTTGGAATTTATCACCTGCTTATGATATTAATCCCAATCCATTCGGCAGAGGTTTAACACTTAATATAACAGAAACGTCCAACGAATTAGATCTTGATCTTGTAATGGAAATTTATCCATTTTTCCGATTGAAAGAGGTGGTTGCGGAAAGGATTATAAGCGAAATTAAAAGCAGTGTGGGTAATTGGAAAAAAATTGCGAGGGAGGTAGGGGTTTTGAGAGGGGAGGTGGAGGAGATGAAGGGGGTGTTTGAAGGGGAGATGATAAATTGATTTGGTGGTTTTATAATCGATTATACTTATAAGTATAGTTTATAATTGAAATTGCTTATAAATGTTTTTTATAAACTTAAATATTTATATCGGTAAAAACACTCAAATATGTATATCACAGGTTTTATATTGTATATTACAATTCAAAGATTCCATTTTTTTTCTGAAAAAATGGCTAATAAATACCAAATCAACTATTTAAATAATGAATCAACTCAGCAAGCGCATTTTATTTGAAGGCTATACATGAAGATCAATATGAAGACATTGGTTTTATTACCATAATTTATTCTTTGATACTGGCTGGTTTGGATTCTTTTATTAACATCAACTTTGTTTTAAAGTCAGAAACTATGAACAATCGTGTTGAAGTATATTTACTTGGAGTTGGAAAAAATGGTATCGTACTTCTTTGAAAACACCATAATTGGTGTTAGGAAAAAATATATTTATTTTTTTTTTCATCCCCGTTTCAGCTAATATTCATGATGGTATAGTATTTCACGAATTGTTATATTTGTGGGTTTACTATTTAAATATTCAACCTTTTTTGTCCAATTATACTTTTTGTCAAATGAATATTTATATTCAAAAATTGATTCAATTTTTCCACTCGTACCAAAATATTCAATTTTGGAAACTAATCCATTTTCTAAAAATAAGGATTTGCTAAATAATTTATTGTTAGATGTGTAATTGTCAGCAATAATCAGTATTTTATTCGAATCAAAATATTCAATTTTTGAAGACGTAATTACTCTGTCTTTATTGTGAAATTGTTCGATTTTACAATTCTCATCGGTTAAATAGGTTGTAGTTTTTTCTGAAGTAAGGCATCCATCTGAAAATTTCGCCTCGAATGAAATCACTCTATTTTTAGAATCAATATTATATAATAGTTTTGAATGGAAAGTGCCATTGAGGTTGGTTCTCAATATTTCTGTTGATTTATTTTCATTATGAAATTTTTCAACTTGAATTATATTATTAGAATATTCAGAAACATAATGTTTATGTTCAATTTGTCTATTTTCAGTATCGTATTTATATGTGTGCTTACAAAACGACCTTGGACTAGAACAATAATCACATGCTTCTATTAAATTTGAAAGGGTATCATATTTATTATATATCACTACTTGTAATTTATGTGGAATATAATATTGGATAATCAATAATTCATTGGACAAGCTGTATGTATTATAGGTTTCAGAACAAATATTCCCCTTTGCATCCCTTCCAATTTCTTTAATTATATTATTTCTATTGTCATATGTTTTTTCAAAGTGAATTAATTGATCATTTTTCATTGGTGAAATTGAATTTGCGGAAGCAATGAGTTGGCCATTTAAATTAAACCGTTCTTCACCTAAATAATAAAGCAATTCGCCACGTTTAATAAAACCGAAGCGTTCATAAGCCTTATAACAGGCTCCTTTTATATTTCGAACTAAAGAGTTTAAATTTTCATTATAATACTGTGGCATCTGACATATTTGTAAATTGCAAGTTTAACTTTAATTAAAGATTTTATTTGAGTGCCCTAAATATGCAAATATTTAAGAAAGTTATCAATTGGTTTATTTAAGTTGGATTTATTTCAAATATAATTGATAGTTTTTAATACGCCACCATCCCCACCTCAAAAACCTCCACATACTCTTTCATCCTATAAATAATCCTCTCCCCTATTTCCTTTGCCTGTAATATACTCAGACAAACACCCAAACATTATAGTGCGTCATCACGAAATGCACCTTGGCTTTTGAAAATATAGATTTTAATCGGGGGCTTTAATTGATCCTTGTCCAGAGATTTTCTTCATCGCAAAGAGCAAATAAAGCTATCACTATATCATCCTGCCACTATTTTTCAAATTCGTCTTGTATGTTATCGACATTGTCAATTTTGGGTAAATTTTCCCGGATAAATTTTTCGATCAATTTGCGTTGTTTATTTTATCATAGAGAGCCTGATAATATTCATTATTCGGATCAATTTCAAGTGCTTTAAGAATGTAATCCTTTGCCTTTTGATATTCGTATTGTTTCAAGCAAAGACTGGAATAGGAATAAAATAATCCACTTTGAAGACTGTTTTCCAATGTTGGCAAACTTAGGGCTTTTTCATACTTTTCTTTCGCTTCTTCATATTTGCCCAAATCGTTCAAAATAACACCGAACTTATAGTAAGAGTATGCCGAGTTGGGGTAACACTCGATAGATTTCTCAAGATAATCAATCGCCTTGTCAGTCTGTCGTTTGGCTACATAACAATTTGAAAGGTTGGCATATATTGTAGCTTTATCAGGTTCATTTAACGCCATTTCTAGCCCTTTGTTATAACTGTCAATTTGTAAATCGCTCAAATTTATTAATGAGTAATAGCTTGCCATTGCATTATAATGCGTCCATTCGTCTGGTTCAAGAGTAAGTGCATATTTAAAATTTTTCATAATTTCATCTTTACGCACAACATCGGATTTCGTATTATCACGCAAATAGCACCATCCGATTTTCTCAATGGCTTCAGCATCATATGGATCCAGTTTAATTGCAGTTTCTAAAAGGTCTAATGCTCCATCGTAGTCACCGTTATTAAAACTATGATCCGCCTGTTGGGTTATAATATTATCCCAGACAATCCGCCACCTGGCATCCTCATTCTTTAAAGTAAAATAGGTTAGATATTTTATTGAATCACCTTTATGCGAAATCTGTATCCCGTTTACCTTAAATCGTCTGTATGATGGAGAATTTATGTTTTCGTCCACTGCTGCAATGGATTTAATTAATCTGCCTTGAGGTTTTAAACTATCGGGAATTTCAAAATATTTAGTGTATTCGCCTAAAGTGGCAGATTTTTTAGAATCTGTTGAAATCAGATCATATGCAGCTTTGAATTCCTCCTCAATCCTCAATTCCATGTATTTGCTCAATACTGCCTCAGGATTGGTTTCGTCCAGTTTTTTACAACTTTGTAAGATGGCCAATAGGGTGATTAATCCGACAAGTGAAACTTTCATAAATATTGGGTTTTAAGAATAAAACTATGGCCATACTCGGTTTTAAAAAGAGGGTGCCAGAGGGTTGAGTCAAATCTAATCAGTTTTCTGAAAATTTTACACAAATTATGACTAAACACGAGTAAAATTTGATGGATCCGTTAAGAATGTATGAACTATATTTAAAGTATTGAAAATCAATAAGATAATATTTTGTTGTCGCTTAAGGTTGTTTTATTATCTCCTAAACGGCATTTCCCGGGGTTGGGTTGCTTCGGGTTTCTTTTGAGAATTGTAATAAAGGATACAACAGATCATTAGGACTGCAAGAATGTTCAGAACAAGAGAAAGGGTACCCTTAGGTTTACTGATGGGGGCACTGGATAGGAGCAAAATAGGAACCTCAAAACCTTTTTTAATAACTGTATAGGCCGGGAAATTATTCCGTTTATTGATTTATCATTTATGAAGAAAATGGGGGAGAAGACTTTTAATGTATATCTCAAGGAAGAGGAACTGGATACGCTGCTTAAATTCGACCTTAGTAACAAACCGGAAAAAGAAATTATACGCAACCTGTTTATGATTGGCTGCGAAACAAGGCTAAGGTTTTCCGATTATTCCCGATTAACAAAAAATCATCTCAGCGACAAAGTGATACGGATAACAACCTTAAAAACACAGGATAGGGTTGTTATTCCAATTTCAGAACGTCTACGAACAGTTTTAAGTAAATATGAGGATTAAGGCGTATTCCAAATTACTAATCAATACTTTAACAGGCAAATAAAGGAAATTATGAAACTGGCAGGGTTTACATCTCAAGTGGTTGTCCCTGTTAAAAGAGGGACGAAAACAACCGAAGTGGTTTACGAAAAATGGCAAATGATTTCTTCACACACTTGCCGCCGGTCTTTTTATACAAAACAATTTTTGAAGGGTGTCCCTTCAATTCTAATTCGGAAAATAAGTAGGCATAAGACTGAAAAGGCATTTTTAGAGTATATAAAGGTGGATGAGGAGTTAGGTGCTGTGGAGATGATGAAATATTGGGAGAAAATAAAATGGAAAAAAATAACTATTTTCGTATTGTAAAATGTGGCTTCTTTTAATTATTTATAAACCGAGTTTTGATCAATTTGTAATTTATTAGTCAAAATGAGATACATTACAACAATAATCTTTTGTTTGGTATTTGGCAATAATTATTCCCAAAATGTCAACAATGAAAATACCTATAAATGTGATTCTATTTACATGCAATATTTAGGAATTAATACCGAAACAGGCAAAACGGAAACTGCTGCGTTTATACCCTTTGGCACAAGTGGTCAAATTGTATTTAATTCTTTTTTTAAATCCTATAAGATTAGTTTCAAGGATAGTGATGGTGTTTTTTATTATATAAATTTACATTATTTGAGCCAACAAGCAGACGGAAGTCTTAATATGGCTGATCAAGATTCAATAAAATATACATTGACTGACAATATAAGTATAGATAATACCTTAATTTTAACATTTCAACAGCCAATTGAAGGAAAACTAATTGCAACTTTGTTTTTCGTAGGAATAAATTGATGTAATTTTTTAAATATTTAGAGTCGGTAAATTAATTCCAATTGTTTATTCGGTGTCCTATACAATTAAAAAGACCATAATAGGAATCTTTTTGATTTTTTTCATCCAAAACTATCTTGTTTATACAAGATATGTTTAAATAATATACCATGCCATTTTCCCAAGAAGTCCAAACCGATTTGTCAATCCTCCCTTTTACATACCATAAATATTCTTCTGCACAAAGATTCAAATAGTCTTTAATTAGTGCATCTTCCTTTTGAGATAATTTAAAATTTGAATCATGCTTGTTTATATCAATTTTGTTTAGTGTATTGTTAAAGAATTTATCGTATTTAAAATTAAACCCAATAAATAACTCCTTAAACAACTTATCATTTTCAATTTTGTAATTTCGGATACCAATGGAAATTGAAATGCCAGTGGCAATAAAGGCAGTTAAAATTTCAATTTTATTGTCTAAAATAAAATACATTATTGTTCCAGAAAACAAAGCAATAAAGTTTATCCAATAGATGTCTTGATATTTAAAGTGGTTCAGTTTGCTTTTCACTTCGTTATTTTTTAATTCTTGCGGATTCAATAATTTCTTTTAACAAAACAATATGGCGTTTAGTGCCTCCTAGTTTGTGAACCATGTTATGGCAATTCGCACAAAGTGTAATTAAATCTTTTAATTTTGTATCAACTTGATTCCTGGAAAGTACTAAAGGATTTAAATGATGAACTTCTAGAGCTGCGAAGCCGGTCTTGCCATATAGCCGATCTGCATTGAAATTACAAATTTTACAAATATAATTATCTCGAAATTTTGCATCTTCTATAAATTTCATTTTCCTTTCACGCAATAAATGTTTTGCTAATTTCTTATTGTTTTCAGTAACTGTTGCATTAGTGGTATTTTTTAAATTGATGCCAATAATTATCCTTGTAATTAAACTAATATATTTGGTAATATTTGTGATGAGGGTTTTTGAATTAAGGCTTTTGGTTAATCTATCTGATAAAAAAATTGTTAAATAATTTTCTTTTTCGTAACTTTCTATCAAAAACAAGTCGAAGTGTTTTTTTGCAAGTGGCTTATTTAGAATATAAATACTGTTTTGGGTAGGTTGGATTATTGATTCATTTAAAGTTTGGATAGTATTAAAATTTTCTAGCCTCTTTGCAACTGCTTTAATAGATTTTGCATTATTGATTTCATAAGAAATTGAAATTGTTGGTTTGTCATGGTTTGTAAAGTTGTCAAGCCATATTATTATTCTACCAGGTGCATTTTTAATTGTAAAAAGTTTCGATAAGTAACCAAGGCTATTGGTGCTTTCCGGCCTAAATTTCCGTTGGTTTAATTTTGGGTAAAACTCTTGTTTTTCTAATTCCGAATGAATTTTATTTCCTAAAATGTTAAAATTTCGTTTCCAGTCATAATCTACTTTTGTCAAATTTGAATTTATTTTCATGGTGGTTATTTCGTTAAATTAATTATTTTTTCAAATATGCCGATCTCATTACTTGCAGGAGATTAGGTTAAATTCTGATTTTAATAATATTTGCCTAGATATTTATTTCCAATTCTTCGTAATTCATCGTCAAATAAATTAATAAAATCGCGCAACTTTTGTTTTCCAGCACCGCGAGAATAATTATCTTGATGAACCTTGTCAATATTGGCATGACATAACACACATAAACATTTCAAATTGTAATCATCATTATTTTTTTTATTTCCGTCAAGGTGATGGGTCTCCAAATAATATCCATTTGCATAATTTGAACTTAAATTAATACCGCAACCTTCACAAGTAAATTTTTTATTCATTCGGTAATTCTTACTTGTTTCATCCCATTCTGGAGTATACCCCCAAAAATCTGTAGTCACATCTTTAGGAAGTTCGCTCTCCATAAAATTCCCTTCTTCATCGCCATTTAATATTACCTCATCTCTATATTCCGTTGTCGTCATTTTGTTATAAATATTATCAACGTGCAATTTAAGACAGTTTCCACAAATTTCAAGGTCTTTTGTTAGGCCATCAAGATCTTTCATTGTTTGAACCTCATTGGAAAAAACATATTTACCATCAAAATCTCTAGCAGATTTTTTCTGTTGAATTGTAAAACAATTCACTACATGAAATTTTGGAACAATAGTTTTCCATCCATTTCTAAGAGCGACTTCGCGGCTGTAGCCAGCTTCAATGTAAAGAAATCCCTTATGTTTAACTCCCTTTTTATCAATATAATATATCCCATCCCTATCAAATTCAACATTTTTTTCAAGCTCTGCTCTTGTAAATGTTTTTGTAATTGGCTTAAAATTAGAATTAATAGTATCTGGATCAACACCTAATCGGCTTTGAACAAAATATTTTAAATCTCTGAAATCGTACAGCATGCTAATTATTTATTTGTTTAATTGCTTCCTCAACCAGTTTTTCACTTGTTGTTACTATTCTAAATTCTGCACGCCTACATTTTAAATCATCTGGCGGTAAATTAGAATATTCAGTTAAATTTCCTTCGCTGTCTAATGTTCTTCCGAATGAAAGGCCGTTTGCAGTCAACCAAAATCGCAGCTTATCTTGATCTATCTTACCTAGGTTTTTATAATATTCAAGATTAAGCAGGAACTCCATTACATTCCTTGTTCTGTCTTGCGACAACTGCAAATTGTAAATGTAATCGCCCTGAATATCGGTGTGACCTTCAATTCTGACTTCCGCAATCTTATCCTTGTATTGTGGTTTCATTAAAATATTTAGGTAACGGGGAAAGAAGTCTGCTAATATGGATTGAAACTCTGGTTTTAATTCGCTTTTATTGTAGTCGAACAAAACATTTTCATTTACGAATTTTATGGAAAGATCCTGATCAAGAATTGCATTCCATTTGTCCTTTCTGAAGTCGTCTTGAAATTCTGTTTGCAACTCTTTGAGCAAGTCAACTTTAGTTTCTTTAAAATCTTCAAAAATTTTATCGCGTTCTGCTTGCTTATTCTGAACATCTATCATATAAGAGATAGAAATGAATAAAAAGATGACCATTAAAACAGTCATCAGGTCTGCAAGTGGAATCCAATAATTGTCTTTTTTAATTGAAGTCATAAAATTATCGTTTTATTTCGTTTATGACTTCATTAGTTTTCTTTTGATAATCCATAACCATTGCCTGCAGAACTTTATCTAAACTCATAAAACTATCACTGAGTCTTTTCATAAATTCGCTATCTAATTTGTTTACATCATTTGCAAGTTTTTTATTTCCTTCAGCAATAATATTAACGCCTTCTTTCATCTTCAATTCAATGTCTTTCCAAAATTCTTTGTTTGTATCTTTTATTTTTTCAATTTCCTTTAATTTCTCTAGTAATTGGTTGATCGATTCTTGGAACCCTTTTTCCTTCTTCATGTAGTCTGCTAGTTGATTGCTTGAAGATTCAACATTTGTTGTTGCTTTATGCAGCTTTTCAATGGCTTCTGTAAATTTCCTATCTTCTACTAATACTGTTTGCAATTCTACTATCATTTTTACTAATACAGAATTATCATCAGTAAGAGATTTTGTATTTACTGAAATCTCTTGAATATTCCTTGAGGTTTTTTCAATATTCGAGGTGACATTATTAAATTGATCTATTAGAATTTCTATTTGTACTTTGTTTTCTTTTTGCCAATCATTGAGATTTTTGACACTATTATTAAGTTCCTCGAAATTTTCTTTTACTAACTTTTGAATCAATTCATTCATTTGCGTATTGAAATCAGTAATTACTCTTTCCATAGCCTCGACTAATGCCTTGGTATTGTTTTCAGTTAAAAGGAGCGTAAATTCATCAAACTTCGTCCTGAGCATTTCGTTATTCTTATTCATTGTTTCTACAATGAAGGTTGAATTGGTTGATGTCAATTTTGAATATTCGTTTTGTTCGGCTCTTAATTTTTGAATTTGCGTTAATAGACTTGTTTCACTGTCTCCGCCAAGTGCAGTTTGTATTTTAGAAAGTTTATCAGTTTGCTCCTGCATTTGGTTTTTAAGTTTCGCAAATTGTGTGGCTAAACTTTCATCTGTTTCACCAACAAGTGAGGTGTTTAAAATTTTGAAGTTTGAAGCATTCTCTGCTGCTGCTTTTTTTGTATGATCTATTAAAAGATTGAGGGCACTAACTTCATCACTCGTTATTGTTTTACCTTTATCATTACCTCTTTGAACAATGGCTGTTAGTTTTGAAAATATTAATAATCCGATTATACCAAAAATTGACGCAATGAATGCAGTTTTAAGCCCGTTCAACAATTCCGGAATACTTTCTGTCATATTATCTACATCAAAGTAGAATAAGCCATAGGCAATCCCCAGAAAAGTGCCTAAAATCCCAATAGTTGGGAATACTTGTGGTATCGAATCAAAAATATAAGGATTGATTTTATCAGGAGTTCGTTTAGCTTTAATAAGATAATAAATACTGAAAATAAACCACCCGACAAGCAGGCCGTAAGGAAAAATCTCAAATATATCTTTCATATTATTGTTTTATTTTAAATGGTTTAATTCTTAGGGTTGTGCGAATAATTTATGTTTCCCAATCGAATGCCTTTTATTTTTCTGTATAAACTGATTTAGCTTAAACTAATTTTTCAACTCCAATAACCTCAATTTCATCACCTGTCATAATATTGCTAATAATTATTGTATTGCTACTTGGATTAATAGATTTCAATTGAATATGCTTTTCCGGAAACAATTTACCTGCAACCTTCTTATCAACAGCCTCTATTATTCGTATTGTGCAATTTCCCTCATATTCATCTTCAATATTACTATTAAACACCAGTGTTATTTTGCCGGGTACTTCCTCAATATTTGGCATGTAATTTAATATAATCCAAGAATTATGTGAATATTGCGGCAACAAGGCGTTTCCCTTTACTTGCGTTGCATATACTGTTTCCGGTAATTTCACATTGTTTTGATCTAATAGTAGCCACCCGTCCGGCTTAGGTGTTTTCTGACCTTTAATGAATTTTTTATATGCTTTTAGTGGGGAATATACAGGAATGTATTTTATGAATTTTTCTTCCTCTTTTGGTTCAGCATGCAATTGGTCGCTAGATTGTTTCCTCTTTAGCGTTTCCTCAGATTCAGAAATAAAATCATTCCAGGGTATATATTTAGAACCCATTTTGTCCATTTGAGTTGAAAATATTAGTAGACCTTTAAAACCATTAACATTTCCATCACCGGGCATTTCATTTAATCTAGTTAAAAGAGCATTTTTCTTTGTGTCAGAAAATATTTCACCTTTAGCTTCGATTACATATATTACATGATCTTTGAATAAAATAAAATCCGGGTAGTATTTTTTAGATCCATAATTAAAATGAATGTTGCGCTGATTTCTCACCCAAAATGGTTTTTCAGTTGATTTTGATTCGTATTTAATGTCTTTTTCTGCGGCAATTTGATATTCTTGTTGCGGTTCTTCTGATGTTAAATTAATTTCTTTAGTTTCATTCGGTGTATTAGTTAATAAAATGTTATCCAAGTATTCGGCTAGTTGCAATTCGGTATAAGAATCGAATTTTTCATAGTCATATATCGATTTTTCATAACCATGAAAATTGTATTGACCTTCAATTAATTCAATAAGTTTGCTTTTGTCATTGACTTTATACCTAAGATTTTTCTTTCCAATTTGATCTTCCGGTATGTTTATCTGATAATCATGGAATACTTTTTTCATACTCCAACTATCTTCATCATTGAGTTTTTGAAAGTCAAGTATGAAGTAGTCTTTTTCAATTTTGTTTCGGTAATAGAAGCTGAACGCATCTACAAATAATTTCAAAGCAAGTTTATTGTCTGCATCATCTAATTTATAATACTGTAGGCCTATTTGATTGAAAGTATCTATGTAGTCCCTGAACGCTTTTTTTGATGTTTCTGTATCAGGTAGGCATGGTAGATTTTTCTGCACAATGCCATAAATTTGTTTAAGTTCCTTTTCTGTTATGTTTAGTGTTTCCGGTTTGCCTCCTTTCTCTTTTATTTGTTGGTGATAAGTATTCTTGTCAGCGAATATATCTACCTCTATAAAGAATTGTTCCGGCCTGTATTTTAGAAACCTTTTGTTTGTGTCGTTTTCCCCTTCAAAACAGTTGTCCTCCATGAATTTTGAAGTGATGCCCTGAACATTGGTTATCAGTGAAATTAAACTCACATCCTGTTTTGCTTTCAAATCGGCTTTAATGTGCGGAATGTATTTGCCTGTGAGTAGATCGGACTTTGCCTTGTTAATTATTGGTTTGCGGGCTTTATCAAAACTAAGGTACTTGTTGTTCAAACCAAATTCCTGACGGATTGCTTCTATTACTACCTCAAAGTTTTTTCCCTGGTCACAAACTATATGAAGCATTTCAGCGTTAGCCTTTAGTTTATCATTTTCGTCATCAAATTCTCTTTTGTCTTTGTTCAGCCTTATTCCTCTACCAATAATTTGTTTTACTGATGTTTTAAAATCCGTTTCTGTGTCATTTATTACTGCCATTGAAAAAATATTCGGAAGGTCAATTCCTTCATCAAGGCGCTGCATGTAAACAACTATTTCAACATTGTTCTTGCGGATATTCAGGAACTTCTTTTCAGTTTCTTTGTCGGAATTGCCGTAATAGAAAATTGCTGTGCTTGCTGCCTTTTGTATATCGTCCCGGAGCAATTTTATTTTGCCCTGATATTTTTTCTTATAAAGGTCGGTGAGCAAGATTGTAATTTCAATGTTTTGCACTTTTATCTTTTCCAAAATGATGTTGATGTTGTCTACATCATTGGCTAATTCATTTTTGATATAATCAAAAACTTTTTGCGTGTAGATGGTATCGTTCTTGACTTTTACAAATGCAACGGGTTTCAGGTTTTTACTCTTTGGGTCTAACAGCACTGCTTCTTTCTTCAGTATGTGAATGAGGAAAAGAGTAATGATTTTTAATTTTTCATTTTCGTTGACTTCTTTCTGTTTGCCTTTGTTTCCAGTAGCTAACGCAACTGCCCTCACTAATTTTCCGTGTCCATCTTCTAAAAATCTCCGTATGTCGTATTTGTAAATGATGGTTTGATTTTTCTTGTCAAGCCCTTTTTCGTTTTCAATTGCGGTTGCCGTAAATTCTAAAACTGCCTCTGGGTGGAAGTTGCGAATGATTTTTGTTGCAACCCTTGTTTGAGCATGGTGAGCTTCGTCAGTAATTACAATTAGCTTTTTGTCTTTGAGAAATTGTTTAA
The DNA here is from genome assembly GCA_016706865.1 of Bacteroidota bacterium. Taxonomy (NCBI): domain Bacteria; kingdom Pseudomonadati; phylum Bacteroidota; species Bacteroidota bacterium. The sequence goes on from JADJIS010000003.1 coordinate 287,624, forward strand.
TGCTAATTGTATGACCTTTTTCATTTTTCCATTCAGCAGATTCCCATGGCAAGTCGGTATTAGTTGCATTTGCGCCAAACTTGCTGATGTTGAAAATGAAAATATTAGCATCCTTCTTTGTATCAAAAAATAAATTCTGTGTGTAGTTATCGCCTGTAATCAAGTTGAAAGTAAAGGGAGTATCATCTGCCCAAACTGATTCAATGCCGCCAATATGAAAGTTGCGAATTGTTTTTTGATAAATGTCTGTTGAAGCTGGGGTTATGATTAAGAAATTGTTGATGTCATATTTCTGGCTGAGAAAATAAATGCTCGCACCCATGAGCATTGTTTTGCCTGAGCCGGTTGCCATTTCATAACTGAGAAAGGGGGCTTCTTTTCCTGTTTCTTCATCAACAATTTCCATTAGTTCTTTTTTCTCAGGCTTGTTGTTGTTGCTCTTTAGAAGGTAGTCAAGCATAAACAAAGCATCCATTTGATAGTAGCGGAGCGGATGTTTTGTGATGCCATTTTCAATTGAATTGAAAATGGCAAAATCACTTGTTGCAAACAAGTTGTAAGAGGCTGCGCTTTCCCTGTATGTCTTTACAACATTGTTTAACAACTTGGAGTGCTTCTCAAAATATGTATTTGAAGTTTTCTTTTTTGCCATGTTTTACTTTTCTAATTCTGCGAATATTGCGGAAGGCACTTTAATAACTTCAAGGTCTTCGGGTTTTGAATCATAAGCAATTTCAATCCCTCTGTTAGTGAAGATGTTTATGTATTCCGGTGAATATTTTTTCTTAACTGTTTTATAGAGGGTTTGCAATTCATCATAAGTGATGTTGCCTAATTTTCCTTTTGGTTCATTCAAAGTAACTATTGCAACACGATTTTTTGAACCGATTTGCTGAACACCTATTACAGGTTGCTTTTCTGTTTCAGAAAATAATTTGTCTGCTGAAAGATTTATTGTGTTGTCAATAATGTAGTCATAGGAAAGGAGGAATGATTCTTCAATAAATCTTTTTCCTAATGACCAATTAAAATCACCAGTGCCTTTTGAAAGATCAATCTTAATAATTGAATCACCTAAATGATAGTATTTGAAAGAACCTCCTCCTTGCCATTTTTGATTCTTTGTGATTCCGCTATCATCGGAACCACTTAAAACTTTTTTTAGACGAGGGATTATCAAAGTGTCTGCATGTTTACCAATTTCAACACCTACCCATTTTCTTTTCATTTTATGAGCAGTTGCGAATGTTGTTCCTGAACCGCCAAAAACATCAAGAACAAAATCACCTTCATTTGAACCAAAAGTCAAAATTCTTTCGATAATTGCCTCCGGCTTCTGACCACCTTCAAACTCCGACCTTTCCTTGCTCATTGGGTTGATAACCTTAATATCGGTCCATAAATTTGAAATTGGTTGACCTTGGTAGTCGTCAAGAAAAACCCTTCTATTAGGTCTGCCTTTATTATTCCAGTGTAAACGGTCAGTCTTATCCATCTTAATGAGATTCTCCTTTGACATCATCCAACCATATTCAGGGGTGTAACCCTTATATTCATAGCGAAGCGTTTCTCTCATCCCCAATTTTGCATTTCTCTCAATAGGAGCTAGCATGTACTTTTTGCCTTTCAGTTCATTTGTAAATCTTTCTGCAATGTATTCCTGTGTGTTTTCATCATCAAGAGAATAGATTTGATTAAATTCTGTTCCGGGGGTGATGCTATACCATAAAATATAATCTGTCACATTATTTAAGCGATTGTTCGGGTTTGCACTACCGCCACGCCTTTTCCAAACTATATCATTGATAAAATTCTCCTGACCAAAAATTTCGTCTAAAAGGACTTTCAACCTAAAAACTTCCTTATTGTCAATCTGAACAAAGACAAAGCCATCACTCCTCATTAGTTGCTTTATCAGAATAAAGCGGTCACGGATGAGAGTTAGCCACTCAGAATGACCTAAGTTGTCATCATAATGTTCAAACGCTGAACCAGTGTTGTATGGAACATCAAGGTATGCACACTTAATTCGTTCAGCTTCAGGTTTGTTTGCAAAAATCTTTTTTAAAGCGTTTAACCCAAGAAGGTTGTCACCTTTGATTAAAATATTTTCAACAGTAGCATCTTCCTTTTTTGATTCTTCAATTTGTAAAACTTGTTCTGTGCCTGGTATTGTTCCTTGTTTATCTTTTGAAACTGCTTTAAATACTTTTTGAAGTATTAGAGGACGGGCTTCCTTAATTCTAATGTCATTGCTGTTTACCCAGAACGGTTCAAGCCCTCTGCCTTCATCATCAATAATTTCATAAAACAAAGCATCATCTTTGTTTACCCAATTCATTTTAGGGGCTGGGATGTCATTTTCAGAATGAATGGTGTCCCCTTCTTTTTGGAGTAAAACGGAAAACTGTTTGTTATACCAATCTAAGGATAGTGAGCCGGTGTATGTTTTTGCCATAATATATTTTCAGTTTGATTTCTTGAACCTGCACACACACTCCGGGTTGTTACAGGTATGTTCAAGGTTGTTGTTTCTAATGTCGTTTGCTGCTAAAATGATTTTGTTTTTTATTCCTTCAAGGTCATTTGCTGTGAGTTCGTTTTTGTAACCTTCGTTAGTGTCAAGGTTGTATATCTGTAAAAAGTCAGCATTTTCACCGGTCAAAGCACGATAACCTAAGGCGTAAAGCTGCAACTGGTCAATGGTTGCGTTGTATGCCTGTGAATCTTCGGTTGATTTGAAATCAACAATTGTTTTTTCAAAAGTGCCATCAAAATTTTTCTTTTTGATTAAATCCATTTTGCCACTTACTAAAATGCCATCTCCTAAGTCAAGTTGTATTTGCTTTTCTGCAAATTCAATTTGATTGAACTCCGGTGAGTTTTTATCATAGTAAATGTTTACTGCTGTGTCTGCCTTTGTTGTCATGTCAGCAGTTATCTTTTCAGTTGCATAAGGAAAATTTGTGTGCCTATTTAAAAGTGTTTCTAATTCTGCCTTTGTAATTTGGTTTCCGTCAAGATATTCTCGGTGCAATTCCATTAGTGTATTGTGAATAGCAGAACCGTAACCCATTCTTGCACCCAATGGAGTTTGAAAACCATAAAAAGTATAAAATTTAAAACTGTATGGACAATCAAAAAATGATTTGAGCAACGAGAATGTGAGTGAAATATTTGACAAGTCCAAAAACGGTTTTGGTGTGCCATGTTCTCTTTCTGAATAATTACGATTGGGTGAAATAATTACATAGTCAGAAGCTCTTACTTCATTTCCAAAAATTGATTCATTCCCTTGCTGCCTTCCATCGGGGGCGCGGCTCATTAGAAGGAATTTTTTTGCTCTGGTGATTGCTACATACATTAATCTTCTTTCATCTTCCGGTCTTGGAAAATATCTTTCAACACCTCTGATTAAAGTTCTTTCAATGAAATGCCAAACTTGTTTTCCTGATGGTTGTTTTGATGGCAAATAATTTTTATTCAGGCCGGGAATAAACACTACAGGAAACTCCAAACCTTTAGCTTGGTAGATAGTCATTATCTGAACTGCGTTTGGTGTTTTGTAAGTGTTGTTTTGCCAGCCTTCGGGATAGTAATCTCCGGCTGAGTAAATTAAGAAACTGAGAAACGTTGAAAGTTTTCTGTCGGGTGGATATGTGAAGTAAATAGTTTCAAAATCATTTATGATTTGACTGAACATTCCAAGGTTGTAAAAAATTATTTCTTCGTTGCTGAACCCTGTTACTTCTGCTGCTTCATCAGAAAAAAGGTCTTCACGGATTCCTGCTTTGTCAAGGAATGTTTGAAAGATTACCTGTATGTTGAATCTTTCGTAGTAAGTGTTTTTGTTGGGCTTGTTCTTATCAAGAAAAGCAATGGCATCGTTTAGTTTTTCCTCTGTTATATTATCGCTGAGTGAAAGCCAATGATGTTTCAATGTTTCTTTGTCAAGCTGTGCATTGAGATACATAAAGATTGCCTTTGATGCACCTACTTCATGCCGTTGGAATAAATTATTTACACCTGAAACAATGAAAGGAATTTGTGCTGCTTGCAGCGCTTCAATTATTGCATCTGCTTTTTTCCATTTACGGACAAGTATTACAAAGTCAGAGTAATCAAGTCCCCGGTGTTCTAATTCGGGTTTGTCCTGAAATAGTGTTCCTCTTAAATTGCGAATTGAATTTACAATGTTTTCATTTTCTTCTTCAACTGTAGTGAACTGGTTGTAAAGTATATCGCCTTTCTCATAGGTTTGAAAACCCTTTGCAACCATTTGTTTAGGAAGCCTTACTGTATTGTTGGTGATGACTTTTAAGGCGACATCAACAATTGCTTTTGAACTTCGGAAGTTATCGTTCAAGATAACTTCTTTTACATTTTCATAACGGTCTTTGAAGTGCTGTATGTAATCAATATCACTACCACGCCACTGAAAAATTGTTTGGTCATCATCACCAACAACACAAGTGTTTGCACCTAATTCATACAATTCTCTTACCAGTGCTTCTTGTATTGGGTTTACATCCTGATACTCGTCAACTATTAAGTAACCAATGTTGCTCAAAATTTTATTACGAAAGGCATTATCATTTTTGATGTAATGAAATGCCTTTGTCATTATCATTGTAAAGTCAAGGTAGCAGCTTTGTTGAAGTGTTTTTTCATACTGTTCTAATGCAGTGAAAAGGTTTGCCGGAACATCTTCACGATTATGAAAATCTGCTTCACGAAGTATGCCCATTAACTGTATGAAATGCCCGGTGTCTTTGAACCGCTCCATGTCAAGGGCTTTCATTCCAATTGTTGAAAATTTTCTTTCAACAAAAAGTTTCAACTTGATTTCATCAAGAACAGAAAATTTTTGAAACTCGTATTTGTAATCCTGTAAAACGTTCAAGCACCAAGCATGAATTGTTCCGATATACATTTCTGCAAGTCCTTTCAAATCGGGTAATTGCTCACGGCAAAGTTTTAAGATTCTAGCCTGTAATTCACCTGCTGCTTTTTCGGTGTATGTGAATGCAATTACTTTTGAAGGTGGTGTGCCTTGTTTCAGTATGTTGATGATTCTTTCTGAAATAACCTGTGTCTTGCCTGAACCCGCGCATGCAATTATCAAAAGATTCTTTGAAATTGTATTTATTGCATCTATTTGCTCAACAGTATACTTCATATATCCCAATAAATAGGTTTATACCTCAGACATTTGACATGGCAAGGGTGATTTTTTGCTTTAAGGGAATAAAACAGGGTATCTGCGCAAGTAAAAGATACTATTGCACTACATTGGTCAAAAATATCATTTTTGGGGTAATAATCAGCCTTTCAGCTCAATTTTTTTTGGTTTTATTGGTATTTCGGTTTGATCTAGTAGACGCTGCATGCAATAGGATTAATATAATTCCGGCAGCGGCTAAGGCTAAAATGATTACTATTGTAGACTTTGAAGTTCCGATTTTGGCTGGTAAACTGATTTTTTGAGCAGCAGAAAGCGTTGCCGTAAGGTCTATAGCTTTATAAGATTCTATCATATTTCCGAAGGTTTAAGGTTTCCTGAGATATGGAATACCCATACTCAAAGCAAAAAATGCAGTTTAATTATCAGGTAATTTCAATTGGTGGGTGAGGTAATTGAAGTTATACCTTTTAGTCTTAGGAGTAAAATTAGTAAATTAGATATTTTTGTATCTACGTACAAAAGGGCTTAGGTTTAAAGATTTTGTCCGAGGTCACCTTGTGACAAGGCTCTTCGCTCTTGCTTCAGGGCAGTGATTTTTGGAATTGTTATTATTGAATTCGGCTTTAGTTTCAAAGTTTAAGAGTCCAAAAACCTTCAGCAATATAGCCAGTTATCATATATTTTCTATAAGGCGTGAAGTATGGTAAAATACTATCTATCTCCTGATAGATCATTCGGATTGACTCAATTTTGTTTTCTCGAGTTTCACTTAACAATTCTTCTAATTCAGGGGTAGCAAAAATAGCATCAAAAAATTCATCTAAATTAGCATCCTCGTCCGCTACTGTTTCAACAACCTGATCACTTTCATTACTTTTGGGTAAAAACGATAATAAAATAAACTGCAAACGAGGAAAAGCCATAGTCGCAACATAGTGGCCAATTCCATCCTCGTTTGTTGCATTGAGGCTTGAATAGCTAAATAAAAACCTATGATTGTCTGATTTGTAAAATGCTTTAACACCTTTTATAATATGAATTTTATTATTCTCATTTTGTTTATTGTTTATTGCACCTTAATAATTCTGTTTAATTTGTTGTATGCTTTTCACAGCATTCCGCAATTATTCCCATTTTGTAAATGGTTTTGTAAACGTCATTTCCGGCACTTCAACAACTGATGCCATTAACAATCTTAAATATTTAATAGATTCGTAATCTGTTAAAAAGCTGGATTTTTCCTCCGGTTTTAAATTGAGTGAAAGGGTATTGTTAAATTCAGGGCTGTGTTTTAGCATGTTTTCGAGATAGCCTATGGTGATTAGGATGTTGTGGGCGTGTTTTTTGGGATACACTCTCATTAAAATAATATTTTTATTTATAAATTAATGATTTTTTTTAAGGATATGATAATATACAACAAGTATAATAAGAATTATTGCATATGGAAACATTTGGCTTAAAGTTGAAATTTGATTCGTGACAACTTTTTCAATTGTTTTGATAGTCACATATGCAAAAATAGAGGATACAAATAGTATTTTGGAAACGTTCATTGCTCTTGTTGAAGAGTCATGATCAATAAGCTTTGAATTGCCGTCCAGTAAAATAATTCGCCCATTGGTTTTATAATAGGTATAAAAACTAAATATTATAAAAATTGGTAAAATATTAAGAAAAATATGTTCAACATATTCTAATATCATTGTATCTTTTAAAGTGCTATTTTCAGTTCTTTCCAAAATTAATGTCTTTTGCACAGGTGCAATTCCAATTATTTCATTGGTATCTTTTGTTTCATTCAATTTGGTGTAAAAACTAATGTGAAAAATATCTAATAAAATGTTATATGTCGCAAAAATTGTTGCGAAAGTAAGTGTTGTGTAAAAAAAGAGTAAAATGACTTTGTCAACAATTCGCCTTTCAATTTTTGTAGTAATATACAACCAACTTTTATGTAATGCATATTTTATTCCATAATTATCTACATAAGATTTGAATGAATCAAAGATATTATCATTATTAGCTGTGCTTTCTAAATCTAATTGAAATATTTCCTTGATTTTGGCAAGTATTTCTACGCCAAAACTTTCATCTACGCCATGTCTCATTTTAGAAATAAATGGAACATGGAATTCATCGGCTTTATCCATATATTCATCTGTACCACTGACAATAATAAAATGTTTTCCTTTTTCTGCTGGAAGAGATTTTAAATATTTGAAATATTCTAACCCTATTTCATCACGATCGTCTTTAAGCGAAGCATCGATTATAAATAAATCTATGTTATCGTATGAATTCGTTACCTCTGCAAATTTTTTTATCTGTAACAATTCAACCATTTCATTGTAATTAAATTTATTATCTATGGGTTTGATTTCAGGATAAATTTGGACATGTTTAGGAATTTTATTCATTAGTATGCGGACTATTGCATTGTAATGAAGCTGATTATCTTCGGCTATTAAAATGTTTATCATATATTTAAATATAATGTTATTGAAAAAATGTTATTAGTAATTTTCTTTTCTAATTTATTCATTGTAAGTTTTCGTAATAATTTATTACACATTTCAATTCCTTCGCCAATTTGATGTTCATAATTTACAAAAGCAGGGTTTATTAGGTTGCTTAGGGTAATTGAATTAGTATCCTCGTTATATATTACATTTATAGATTTATTACCTTGTCTGGGGCAATATTTTTTGATATTTATTATTAATTCTGGAAGTATTACTTCTAATACACTTGGGTGTATTTTTAAAAATTTAAAGTTACATTGTTTCAGGTTTATTTCTTTAAAATCAATTATTTGTTTTCCAAGATATACTGTCTCCATGAGCAAAGCTATTAGTTTTATGAAATTTTGTTTATTAAGCTCGTGCAACTTGTCAGTGTTTTTAACTTTCATCGCTTTTAATTGTCCATTTATCGCATCGGAAACAATATTATAGAGTAGTATATCATCTTGAGTGTAATTTTTTGAACTTATTGCTTTAAAGATTTCTTTTTGTGCAAAAATGTAATCTGCTAAACCGTGTCTAAGTGTTTTTTGAAAAGACAGAATTTTTTTAGATGCAATTAAATCGTAGAAGGCATCATTATCGAATTGTTTTTGAAAGTAGTCAATAAGGTCATTTTTGACTAGCAGGATTAATCTTATTTTTTCATTGCTTACAAATTCAATAAAATTATTCATTGTTGGATTAGTATTAGTAGTTACCAACAATACGGATTGGCCTTGTATATTTGTTTCAGAGTTGTAATTTTTTTCTAATTTAAGTTGGCTAAAGCGCACTAAAATAAACATACTTGAAGTTTCTAATTCTTTTATACCGCTACTAGTTTCTAAATTATAAAAATCCTTTCTTATTAAATTCGAAAAATTAACGATTTTTTTAGTAGTTTTATTTGATGTATAGTAAACATTACTAAATGATTGAAAAATTCCATTTTCATTTCGAATGCCTGCGATAAATGATTGTTCTATGTTCGATTCATCTTTAATTCCAATTAAAAAATTATAAATCAAACCGTTTTTGTCCAGTTTTGAATTTTCAAAATCATCATTTGAATTTGTTGAATTTAAAGAAAAAATGTTTTCTGCATATGCTTCTTTGGATTCGGTATTGGAATATTTTATAAAAAAATTATAATTAATATTATTTTTTATATACTCGAGATCTATTATTCTTATCAATAGGTCTAAGATATCTTTGATCTCCCTATTTAAATCTTTTTCTGATTTTACCTGTGATTTATTTAAGCCTATATTAAGTTTTTTCTTTTCTAACTCTGCAATTAGAATTAACATTGAGCAAACAGAGTCTCTAACTTTACTTATATTATTTCTTAAATAATATTTTGTTCTTGTATTGTATCTTGAAAGATTAAGTAGTTTTCTAATATTTAAAATTGCAGGATCATTGCGAGTGTTTTTAAATAGAAGGTCTCGTAGACTATCAAAATTTAAAAAAAGTTTATTTTTATTTGTATCGAAACCAAAAATTTTGCATTTATATTTATACCAATTTACTAATTCAGTTAGGATTAACGTGTTTTCTGATTTTAATGATCCTGTGAAATGAAAATAAGGACTTGCAAACATATCTTTAAAAGATATTTCAGGAGTATCAGGGTTTATAATTTCTTTAGGTAAATATAGTTGAGAATTGATTAGCTGTTCCAATTTTAGTGATTTACTATAAGATTTGCTAATTAATTCTTTATAAGATAATAATAGGAATAGGTTGAATGTTGTTGCTTGTTTAACTTTTTGGTTTAATATTAATTTGCAATTGCTGTAATATTCTGCATTAATTTTATTCGCATTAAAATTTGAAATTAAATTTCGAGCTACTGTATAATAGTTTCGTCTGATATCTATTTTTACGGGGTTGGTAAATTGCGTTTTAATAAACATGAAAAATTTATCAGATAACAAATAATTAGAATTTAAATCTACCAGTCGCTTTACATAAAATTTTAATTGGCGGAGATCTGAAAATGAAATTGAGCTGTTTCGGTTAATTGAGTCTAAAATAGTATCTAATTTATGTACGCAGTATTGAAAAATTGAATTATAAATTTTGAAGTAATGTTTAAATGGATGCCTACATAGCAATTTAATAAAAATATCTACAATAATATTCATTTCAGATTCCACATCCCTATATTTAGAATTTATGTCTGAAGGTTTGACAATAAATAAAAATATTTGACTACCCGCTTTAGTTATTACAGTTTTTATAATCGAATCAATAAATTCAATTGATCCTTCTATGTTTGTTTGTTCTTTTCTATGAATCCAATATTCTTTGTTTGTTAATTCATTATTTAATTCATGGGTAAGAAATAGCTTTAGAAGATTATACTTTTCTTTTGTGAAGTAATTATTATATAAGTTAAATGTGTTGATATCTATTAATAGATCTTTATTCTTGAAATAAAGGAAAATAATATTTTCTACTTGGTTCTCGAATCCAATTTCAGGTAATGAAATTGGATTGAATTTATGCATTTTAGTGTAGGTATAATGTTTTAGAGAATCAAGGCTGATTGTATTTATTAAATATGTATAGAAATTAATTTTTTCTTTTATGGGATTACCAAGATGAGTTGCTGCGATTATTGGGACATTTAAACGGAAAAAACTCAAATAAAGATCCTCTGGAGCATGAGCAGACCCAGCAAATGTTAATGACTTGAGTATTTCAGTTTTACTAGAAGTCGATGTCCGATCAATTAATGATAGTACTAAATCAAAGCTTTTAATAATACTATCCTTATTTTTTGTGGTTTCAATACTGTTTTTATATAGATAAAGATAATCGTTTAAAAGTTTAAAATTTTTCCCTCCAGATATAACATCTTCATAGTAAATAATATAATTATTGGGTTCATTTATTAGATCTAAATGTAGTGTAAAAAAGTTATCAATAAATTCTTCGTTAGGAATATATTTTAATATATTAACTTGCTTAGTATGGAATATATCTAGATTAATTAAGTCTTCAAGAAAACGAGAATTGTGCTTATTATCAATTGTGATAAAGGTAATGCAGCTCGCTTCAGGGTTACTATAAATGAAGTTTTTAATTTTCAGGGAAAAAAAATCTAGTATTTTTATTTTATTTTTTTCATAAAATACATTTCCACGTATATAGGAGATATAACTTGTATTTCTTACCTTAATATGGCCATATAAGTGAATATTATATAAATTGGTATCATTTGAACTAAAAGCATCAAAAAAGTCAACATTTAATTCTGTCACTTTGAAATTTGGGAATTCAAATATAACATTTGGTGATTCATAATTATCACTTGTTGGTAATAGAGGTTTTTCGTAATCAGAAGAGTTTTTCAAGGGAAAGCACAATGGGCATTCTTCTGGTAGGAAAAGGTTGGAATATATGGTAACTAATGGATAAGCACTGTATGATGTTGATTGATTGCTAAATATTATTGAATCTGAATTAATAATTTTCCAGTTAAATGCATGATATATTTTTTGAAAGTTCTCATTAGTGTGTATTTTATTAAAGTGAATTTTTATTGGTTTAGCAGTGTATTGTAATTCAGATTCTAAAATTAAGAATATATTAATAAATCTAAAATCAATCGATATATTTTTATAATCATTTAATGTCTTAATTTTATCTAAGATAAATTTTCGTAATTTTATGTATGTTGAAAAAGTGCAAGCTATTGGTAAAATAATTACAATATTGTTTTTTAATTGCGGTAAATATTGCCATGCAAAAGAATTTTCTGATTTTTCTAGAATCGCGTAATTAAATTTGCCTAAATCATTTATTGTTTTATTTAATAAAATACTTGTATAACTTCGGAATCCTAATAAAGTTGTAGATTCTGGCAAGTTAAAACTTTCAATTTTTTTTATCAATAACTTACTTAAGTTACTGCAATTTTCTAAATTTTCAAAATATTTTTTTATATAATAATACTGATTACTATGTAAATTTGGTCCATTTTCAAAATGAGTATTCAATAGTTTAGAACCTCCTTTTGAAAATTCTAAATTTATGTCCTCCATGATTTTTGCGTGTATTCCGTGAAGCATTGTATGTTTTTGGATATAAACTTAGATAAAATTAAACCAGTTTTGAAAAAAAAGGATTAATAAATTATACAAAATTTTATACTGCTCGACAATAGCTCGACTAGAAAAACAAAAACCCTTGCTAAGCAAGGGTTTTGTAGATATTAAGCGGAGCGGACGGGACTCGAACCCGCGACCTCCTGCGTGACAGGCAGGCATTCTAACCAACTGAACTACCACTCCGTATTGGTTATTTTTAAGAGAGTGCAAATATAGGTGCTTTAAGTGGATATGAGAAGTATTGGGGAATAAAAATTGTGAAAACCGACTGAAAGTGGCTCTGTGTATGAATTTCAGGAATGGAAAAATATTTTTTAATATAAATTTCCGGAAAGTAAGCATTGATTTAGTGTGGGAAGATTGCGGTCAACATCCGGTCATTACCCTGCATATCCTGTAAGATCCGAATTTCTACAAAACCATACGATTTAACAATTTCTTCGATGGTTTCTGCTTTGTTATGCGGTATCTCAAAATAGAGTTTCCCGCCTGGCTTCAATTTTTTAGCCGCAAAATGAGAAATTTCCCGGTAAAACACCAATGGATCCGCATGTTCCGCAAAAAGTGCGGACATGGGTTCAAACATTAAAACGTTGTTTTCCATCGTTTTTTTGTCCTCAGGATCAATATAAGGGGGGTTGCTGACAATTATGTCGAATTGAGGTAATTGGGCTTCCCAAGGTTCCTGGTTGAGCATATCGGCTTCGAGGAGGGTTAGATGGGCATTGTACAAAGCAGCGTTGGTTCTTGTCACTTCCAAGGCTCCGGTTGATTTATCGAGAGCAAAAACTTCAGAATTTGGGATCTCCAGCTTTAAAGTGAGTGCAATACATCCACTTCCACAGCCAATATCCAGGATAGTTGGGTTGGAAGAGGTATTTTCCTTTAGGATCAATTCTACTAATTCCTCTGTTTCGGGTCTGTGTATTAATGTAGAAGGATCAACCTTTAATTTCCTTCCATAAAACCAGGCCAAACCTAAAACATACTGCACGGGTTCGTGGGTTAATAAACGCTTGGAAGCTGTTTCCCACCAGTGCAATTGTGCTATATCCAGGGTTGGATTTGAGCGGACTAAAGGTTTGCCAAAATGTTCTTCGGCGAGGTATTGTGCGATGTTATTGGCTTCCCGAGCACCGTAAATTGGCGTTAGTTGTTGTGATAATTGCTTGATCAAATCGTTTAGCATTGTTGTAAAGGTAAAAAGGAACGCGGATGCCAGATAGTGATGGAAAGGATTTAATCTGCCCTGATCTGTCGCGATAAAAATCAAGTCCAATAAAATTTGTACAAAACACAACCTAAGATGTAAAATGCATGTTTTGATTGGTTATCAATACAAATAATATTTTTTTTTACAATACGTTAAAGTTTAATATATTTGATTATAATTTAATATATAAAAATAAAAATTATGAAAATGGAAATCAAAGAAAATCCAATGTTACAAAATTTGCCACCGCAATTAAAAATTGCTCAGGAAGCAATTAACAATCCTGAAGTACAGGAAATGATTAAAAAATTAGCACAATTTAATCTTGGAGTGTTTATGCCGCATCAACATAATCAAACTACCGGTGATTTTGAACTGCTGGAAGATGGCATGATGCAAATGGAAAACGATCTTGAAGTTAGTTTTGTGCCGATCAACAATACCGATCCCAACACATTTCTACCGGTTGGATGGGTATGGAAGTTTGACGGGCTAAATGAATCTGCTGCGTGTACATTTGGTTGTCATAATGTAATATCTCCCACTACTGGTGCAGCAGTGCATATCAAGCAACATAAATAACAATTTACGCCATTTTATAAAAATTACCTATAAATGCCAACTACAGTTTTAATTGTAGTTGGCATTTTTATTTAATATTAATGGAACGCGGATTAAACGGTTTTGATCTGTTTAATCTGTTTAATCTGGAAACCTACATTTTTTGGGGAGCAGAGATCAATGAATTTTTATTTTTAGGCATTCAAAGGGTCTTTTATACTTTTAATAATCAAAATCCAGCTCCGAGTAATTAATTACAGTTACATCAGTTTTGCCACCTTTTGTTTGACCAAAAGGTGGCGCCAAAAGTCAAGGGCTACATCATGCGGCTGTGTGTCCCTAATGCTTGCCAACCGGAGCGAAAAACGAATAAAAAATAAGTTCTATGCTTAAAATATAAAGTTTTCAAAAAGGTGGCGCTGATTTTCGCTCAAATTCTGCTATCATTGGAGCACTTACAATGCTGTGGCGGTGCATAAGGGACATTAAAGCCACCTGCTGATGCCCGCTGTCAGCTCCGTAAACTTTTATGGAAGATCAATAATCCCTATTGTAGATGGAGTGTTTAGTTATGACCGAAATCAAACCAAATTAATTAACACGGACTTCTATTATGAAGTATCTAACTCCCCAACTTTTAATACTGACCCGTTTAATCCCTTAATCCGTTTACCTTTTTATCTTTGCGCATTGGAAAAGTACATGCAATATTGCTTAGGTTTAGCATCAAGAGGATCGGGATTTGTGGCACCGAATCCCATGGTGGGTGCTTTGGTGGTTGCTGAAGGCAGTATAATAGGGGAGGGTTGGCATCAGGAATTTGGCGCGGCGCATGCGGAAGTTAATGCGCTGAATAACGTTAAACCGGAAAATGTACATTTGCTTTCGGAAGCTACTTTGTTCGTTACACTCGAGCCATGTAACCATTTTGGAAAAACACCTCCATGCACCGAAAAAATTATTAATAGCGGAATTAAAAAAGTGGTGGTTGGCACCTTAGATCCTAATCCGCTCGTTTCCGGTAAAGGTATTGCGAGATTAAAAGAAAATGGCATAGAGGTAATAGTTGGTTTACTCGAAAAAGATTGTCGCGACCTCAACAAATTCTTTTTCTGTTTTCACGAAAAAAAACGTCCTTATATTACCCTAAAATGGGCGCAGAGCAGTGATGGATTTATTGCAGGGGAAAATAATACTCCTGTGCATTTTACGAACTCCTATTCCGATCATCTGGTGCAAAAAATGCGGGCGGTACATATGGCAATATTTGTTGGTGGGAGAACGGTATTATCAGATGATCCCAAACTGACAAACAGATCGGGAAGTGGTAAAAATCCATTGAGAATTTCTCTGGATACACAAAATGATTTCCCCCCAAATTTTTCTATTTTTAATTCTGAAGCGGAAAGTATTATTTTTAATTTTGAGAAAAATGAGATAAGAGGGAATGTTGAATTTATTAAAATTGAAAGGGGAGAAAATACTTTCGGGCAAATAATGAATTTTTTATTTGAAAAAAAGATAAACAGTATTCTTGTGGAAGGCGGATCAAACACTATTGATCAATTGATCAAATCAAATTTGTGGGATGAAATGAAAATATTTAATACACCAAAAATATTATCCGCAGGGATTATTGCTCCTGCCCCAGCCGGCAAGGAGATCAGCACAGAAAAAATATATGATAATACCTTAATTACACGACATAACGCATGATCTATCTTCTGCTCAGCATATTTACCAGCACTTGCATATTTATTATGTTCAAACTGATAGCAAAAAATCAGGTGAATATTTTGCAGGCAATTGTGGTTAATTATACGGTCTGTGTAATTATTGGATTATTTGTGCAGGGAAATGTTCCCCCACTAAATGAAATTATTTATAACCAATGGTTTACACACGCATTAATGATCGGAGGATTATTTATCAGTGTGTTTTATTTAACTGCACTTACGGTAAAATATTCGGGAGTTGCAGTTGCTTCCATAGCAAATAAATTATCCTTGATAATACCGGTTATTGCTGCTTATTTTTTATACCAGGATAACTTTACTTTATTAAAAATATTGGGAATAATAATTGCATTGCTGGCTGTTGTATTAGCGGCCTATAAAAAAGAGAGTGAACATCACAAACACAATTTTCAATATTATTTTTATCCTGCACTTGTTTTGCTGGGAGGTGGGGTTATTGATACTTTCACAAAATGGAATGAGGAATATTTTTTAAAGGATACAGAATTTGATCTTTTTTTGATCTTTGTTTTCGGAACTGCTGCTGCAATTGGATGGCTGGTTTTATCTTACAGGTATTTTTATCTCAAAGAAAAATTAAATGTAAAAAGTTTAGGACACGGAATAGCCCTTGGGATACCCAATTATGGTTCCATGGCTTTTTTATTGGCTGCCCTGAACGTAGAAGGTTGGCAAAGTTCGGTGGTGTTCCCAATAAATAACATAGCAGTAGTTGCAGCATCCTGTTTAATTGCGACCTTTGTATTCAAAGAAAAATTAACTAAAACAAATATAGTTGGTATTTTTTTGGCGATTGTGGCAATTGTTTTAATAATTGACAATTGATAATTGATAATTGACAATGGTCGACGGCATGATGATTATCCTTCGGGGGGAATTGAGAATTGAGAATGGAGAATGGAGAATGTGGTGAAAATTGATAATTAACAATTGATAATTGACAATTTGGGATTAACGAAAGTTGAAAATTTTATTTCCTGACTAATGACTCCTGACTATTGACTATTGACTAATGACTCTTGACTAATGACGATTGAAATGAACAAACTAAAAACTAAAGACTTTGTAGATTCAAAAAACTACCCAATGTATTTGGCGGCAATATTATTTGGGTTTGCAGCTATATTTATGGGGATCACATTTTTAATTACTGGTGAACTCAAGAGTTTATGGACAGTATTTGGGATAGAACTGTTGCTGTATATGCTGCTCAATGCTTTCAGCTGCCTTATAGTTACAAAAATCGGATTATATTTACGGAAAACAATTCTCTTTTATGTGCTTAATCTTTTGCTGGTAATTGTGTTGATCTATCTCTATTCCGGAAAAAGTTTAATGGATTACAGAGATGGATTTCCGGCATTTGAAGCACTGGTATTTTGTTTTTTTTCGTCACTGATATTAATATCTTTAATTCGGTCGGTGGTGAATTTTTTTAAAGAGGAAGAATAACTAAAGATAAAATTTTGTTATGCCAATAAAAATATTTGTTACAGGCGGCACCTTCGACAAAGAGTACGATGAAATAAAAGGTCAGCTGTATTTTAATGAAACACATTTACCTGAAATTCTTAGGTTGGGAAGATGTACATTAGAGATCGATATACAAACATTAATGATGATCGATAGTTTACATATGTCGCCCCAGGATAGAGAATGTGTTGTAAATGAATGTAAGGGTTGCGAAAATAAACAGATCATCATCACCCACGGAACCGATACCATTGTGGAAACTGCGCAGATGATCGCAGAAGCAGAAATTCCAAAAACAATTATACTCACCGGTGCAATGATACCCTACAAATTTGGCAGCTCCGACGGATTATTTAATATGGGTTGCGCACTCGCATTTGTGCAGACCTTAGCCAACGGCGTTTATATAACCATGAACGGCCGTTATTTTGTTTGGAACAACGTTCGCAAAAATCGCGAAGAAGGGTTTTTTGAGGAGATTAGTTAAAAAAGGGTTGGCAAGGTTTGCAGGGTTTAGTGTGGAGAAAAAATCGAGCGACCTGAGGGTCTCGCTCTTAGCGAGGCTCTCAGTAATGGTAATATCCCTAATTCCACCGGAACCGCAGCGTCTCACCATTTATTTAAACTTGAAATTTAATTACACAATCAGAAAATTCGTTTAATGATATTTTGATTTAACCGGGTGAAGACACTGCGGGGACAACAAGCGAGCTGAGGGTCTCGCTCTTAGCGAGGCTCTCAGTAGTGGTAAAATACCTAATTCCGCCGGAACCGCAGCGTCTCACCATTTATTTAAATTTTTTAATTTATTTCGCAATAAAACTCAGTTATTATTTTAAGCTTAGTTTTTAACCGTGTGAAGACACTGCGGGGGCAACAAACAAGCTGAGGGTCTCGCTCTTAGCGAGGCTCTCACTAGGGGTAAACTCAAAAAACCATCATATCCAAAATAATAGCACAAAAAAAGGCCGAAATTGCTTCCGACCTTTTAAATTTCATTAACCACAATTAATCAATCACACCTGTTAGGTACAACACCGCTGCAGTGGCAACTATAATTACTAATCCCCAAATGAGAATTTTATTTAATGCTTTATATTTTGCAAGACTTGTTACTACGTGACGGTGTTTGAATAAACGTTCTAATGCATTTTCGGTGCGCATGAAACTGGTTTCATTTTTAACGATATAATCATAAGCTCCGGAACGCATACATTCCACAGCAACATCAATTTTATCCTGACCTGATATCATGATCACATCTACATCGTCATATTTTCTTTTAATATGTTCGAGTGTTTGAATTCCGTTTCTTGCGCTTTTATTTACCGCATCAAGGTGGTAATCTAAAATTACGATGGATGGATTTTTATCCATATTATCGTTACATTCTTCCCCTGTACTGTATTTGTAAATATCAAATGTTGGGTATTTGGTTCTGAGATGATCCTCCATCATTTGAGCATGCATAGGTTCATCATCAACAATAAAAACAACTTCTTTTTTCATAATGTATTATAGATTTTTGGTCTGCAATATTAAGATATTTTTTGAACAACATCCTGTAACTCGGCAAAGGCTTCATTACAGCCTTCTTCCACAACAGCTATCAGCATTTCGATGTGCTGAGGATTTTTCGATTCACCGGCATATTCTTCAATGCGCACTATGTTTTCTTTCAGTGAATCTATACCCATATAGGCAAGTTGCGGTTTAAGAGAATGGGCCGTTGTTTTAAGATTATTCCAATCCTGATTTGCATGTTGCTCCTTCATAGTTTGAATACTTGCCGGGGCAAGCTGCAAAAACATATTGATATACCGTATCATTTTACCGGTATCATTTTTTGTAAAATTCTCCAAAAATGCTAAATTGATCCGCTTATAATTTTCCATGCTCTCTATTTTATTTTTGATTGATCATTTTCGAAATTTTTTCCAATAATTCATCTACGGAAAATGGTTTCCCAACAAATTCATTCATCCCGCTTTCAAAACATTTATCCACTTCTGCTTTTATCACACTGGCAGTCATGGCAATAATGGGAATTGCATTTATTTTATTATCGTGACTGCTTCTGATAAGTTTAGTTGCCTCATGTCCATCCATTTCGGGCATCTGAATATCCATTAAAACAATGTCATATGCATTTGTGTTCAACATGTCCACTGCTTCTTTACCAGTTTTTGCAATATCAACCCTTACGTTTTCAATAGCACTTTCCAAAGTATCCACAGCAACCATCTGATTAAATTCATTATCCTCTGCCAATAAGATCCGCAAACCTTTTAAATTATTTTTAATTGTTGGTTCTTCTTTAGTTTCTATTTCCGATACAGGAATATTTTTTTCTATCTGATATTTAATTTTAAAACTGAATACAGAACCTTTTCCCGGTTCACTTTCCACATGAATTGTTCCGCCCTGCAATTCCACCAATTTTTTACAAATAGCAAGTCCTAATCCCGAACCGCCAAATTTACGTGTTGTGCTGCTGGTTTCCTGGGTAAACATATCGAAAATATAATCCAGTTTGTCTTTGGCAATACCTATACCTGTATCTTCCACACTAAACATTAATTCAATATTATTGGATTGTTCACTTACCCTGGTAACCCGAATTGTAACACCTCCTTTTTCGGTAAATTTAATTGCATTACCCACCAAATTCAATAGTATCTGACTTAACCTGTATGGATCGCCCGAAATGGTATTTGGAATAGATTCTTCAACGACATAATTTAGTGCTAAATGTTTTTCATCCGCATTTACTTTTATGGTATCTATTACTGATAAAATTTCGTTGCGTAGATCGAAAGGGATGCGTTCAAAATTTATTTTACCGGCTTCTATTTTCGAAAGATCAAGTATGTCGTTTATGATCACCAATAAATTATCGGAAGCATGTTTAATTGCATTCAAATATTTTAATTGATCGCTGCGCGGATCTTTTTCCAATAATAATCTGGTAACTCCCAATATTGCGTTCATTGGTGTTCTGATCTCGTGGCTCATGTTTGCAAGAAATTGTTCCTTCACCCTTTCCGAATATTCCGCACGTTCTTTTTGTGCTTCCAATTCTTTTGTTTTCTCCCGAACACGTTCTCTTAACAAACGCTGATCAACGGCTGCATCGCGAATTCTTTTGCGAATGATATAATAAATAAATGCTGCAATTCCGATCACAGAAATACTGTATATCCACCATGTTTGCCATGATGGAGGTTCTACAATAAGCTGCGTATTAATTAAGGGTATTTTTAGTTGTTGCATATTTTAATATCTTTTGTCGGAGGTCTTCCGGTTCGAATGGTTTGGAAATAAAATCATCCATTCCACTTTCGTAACATTTATCCACCTCGCTTTTAATTACGCTGGCAGTCATTGCCACTATAGGTGTTTTGCTTTTAGGAATATTGGAAAGTTTGCGAATAGTTTTTGCCGCTTCATATCCATCCATAACCGGCATCTGAACATCCATTAGAATGATATCATAATGATCGGCGTTGAGTTTGTCGAGTGCTATTTGTCCATTTTCAGCAACCTCCACCTTTGCATCCTTAAACATACTTTCTATGCTGTCGATAGCCACCATTTGGTTGAACATATTATCCTCCACCAACAAAATTCTAAAATTATTTAATTCTGTTCCGGAAATAATAGTTAATTCTTCTTCCTTTTCCATTTGTGATGCATCAGCAATTTCGAAAGGAATGGTAACTGTAAAAACCGATCCCTTACCCGGTTCGCTGCTTACATTAATTTCACCATTGTAAAGTGCGGTGAGATTTTTACTGATACTCAATCCCAAACCTGTACCGCCAAATTTGCGTGTAGTAGCTTTATCAGCCTGTGAAAAATTTTCAAAAATACTATCCAGTTTATCTGCAGGAATTCCAACTCCGGTATCTTCAATGGCAAAGGCGATTGTTGCAATATTATTTTGAGAGGAAATTAATTTGCATTTTAAAAATACATGTCCTTCATCCGTAAATTTAATTGCATTACCTGTTAAATTAATTAATATCTGATTTAAACGCACCGGATCACCTATTATATATTCCGGAACATCATCAGCAATAGTAATATCAAAACCTATATTTTTTTCCTCCGATTTAAATTTCATGATCTCCTTAAAATTAAATAACTGACTTCTGATATTAAATGTAATTTGTTCCAGTTCCATTTTTCCGGCCTGAATTTTTGAAAGATCGAGGATATCATTGATTATATATAATAAATTATCGGAGGACTGTTTAATTGCATTCAGATATTTTAATTGAGTTGCCAAGGGATCTTTATCCAACAACAAACGCGTCATACCTAAAATTGCATTCATGGGAGTTCGAATTTCATGACTCATATTCGCAAGGAATTCTTCTTTCGCTTTCTCAGAACGTTCAGCTCTTTCTGCTGATTCCACTGCTTTTACTTTTTGTTGTTCGAGTTCCGTGGTGCGAAGAGTAACTGTTTCTTCCAATTGATTTGCTCTTTTGCGCAATTGCCGGTTGCGTAAATAATTAAGTAGAAATAATAATGAAAGAATTAAAATTCCACATGTGATCTGAAATAATAAGGTGGCCCAAAAAGGTTTTTTTTATGAGAAATGAATAGGAGATAGGTTCGCTCCAAACTCCATCCGCATTTTGTGCTTTTACTAAAAATGTGTAAGAACCCGGTTTTAAATTGGAATAGGTCATGAACGCGGTATTTCCAATATTTGTCCAGGTTTCTTCTGCACCTTCCAACATAACGGAATATTTGATTTTTTCATGCACAGAAAAAAATATTGCACTGAAGTCGAAGGTTAAAGTATTTTGATCGTAGGGCAGATGTAAATTCACGGGAAGATTATACCAACCTGAGGTGGTATCTGAATATGGTCCCCAATCTGCAGTTTCGTAAAATAGACGGATATTTCGAAGTTCCACTAGCGGTTGGGTTTTACCTATTATATCCTCCTGCGGATTATAACGAAATAAACCACTCACAGTGCCAAACCAAACGCGATTGTTTACATCACAATAAATAGCTTTTTTATTATTCTTAATTCCGGTGAATCCGTCAAAAGCATCAAAATGTTTTGTTGTTATAGTGGTGTCCGCATTAAATATTAATTGATCAACACCATCATTTAATCCAACCCATAAATTTCCGTTATTATCAAAGGTGATGGAAAAAACATTATTGGAGGTCAAAACATCATTATCGGTAAAAAAAGAGAAATCCTCTCCATTAAAACTACATATACCGGCATCGGGACTTCCAAACCAAAGCAATCCGTTTTTGTCTTCGGTAATACAGGAAATGTTATTATTGATCAATCCATTGTCGAAATAGGTGTAATTCTCGAAGGTATTTCCATCGTATTTAATTACACCCTGATCTTCAGTCCCGATCCAGATATTACCATTGGAATCCATTACCAATTCTGTAATTAAATTGGTGGAAAGTGAATCATTTATAGAGTAGTGTATTATTCCTGTTTTGGATTTAATATAAACTCCATTATTATTGGTGCCTATCCAGATATTTTTATTTCGGTCGACTGTAATGGCAGTTATCTGACTTTGATCGGGAATTTCCTGTATTCGAAAATGGCTGAATTTTCCATCATATTGAATAAAATTATTATTCTCATCTGCTGCTATTAGAAAGTTCGAGTTGTTGGAATAAATACAATTAATTTGTGAAGTGGATTTAAATCCGGGAATATTTATTATCTCATCATTAAAATTATTTCCTACAACAGTTGTTTTAATTTTCTTTAATCCTTCAGACGTGCCAAGTATTATTGTATCATCAATATGTTTTACATCAGTTATATAAATATTTTGAAGCGATGGTAAATTATTAAAGTTTGAAAATGCTCCGTCGTAAAACATGTATAGTCCGTTAAAATCCGTGCCTATCCAAATATTTCCTTCGCGATCCTGCATTAAACAGGATGCGGAAACTTCATTGTTTTCTCCATTTAAAATAAATTGTGTTTTGTGATCAAGAGCATCTTCTTTTTCCACAAATTCTTTTTGATGGTATAGATACCACTGTATGTAGCGATCCATTTATTGCCATTTCTATCAACAATAGATTGATAGGCTTTAGGTCCTCCGGCTCTGAAAAAATTTTGAATTCCGCTTGAGTATCGGGTATCTGTATTTTCTACAATGCTATCACCTTGAAGTTTATATAATTGAGGAAAACTATATAATAAAATTGTTCCTGAACTATCGCTGAAAATTTTATCAATATTTTTTATTGATGATTTATTGTATTGAATAAATTCATACCCATTAAATTTAGTTACTCCATTTTTTTGCGTGCCTATCCAGATATTTCCAGCTTTGTCCTCAAATAAACAATTAATGGCATTGTCTCCAACCCCTGATTGTTTATTATAATTAACAAAAGTTTTCCCATCAAAACGCGATATACCACCATCTTTTGTTCCTATCCAGATATAACCTCTGGAATCTTGTAATATACAAGTTACAGAAATGCCTGCTAACCCGTCGTTAATGCGATAATTTTTTAAATGGAATTGTTGGGAAAAGGATAATGACGCAGAAAAAAGTATTCCCAATAAGATGCATAAGCGGGATAGAAAGGAGGAGGATGGTTTATGCATTATTTATTATGAATGGCTGTTTTTTTCGTGTTTTGCGTGGAGTGCAACAAAAATAATCAAATTGATGGTAAAGGGGTAGGGGAAATAGGAAATGGGACATAGGACACAGGACATAGGACATAGGACATAGGACACGAAGCAGTTGTCAGAAGTCATTAGTCAGGAGTAAAAAGTTTTAGCTGACGTGGTTCAAACTCATTACCTGCCTGACGCTGACGCAGTCGGCAGGCTGCTCATTACTCATCCTCCGCAACCTGCAACGGATTCACGATTCACGATTGCCGATTCACGCCTCACGTCCGCCCAATTGCCACCCTCGGTTTTCTTCCCTCCTTTCAATTTCTTTAATTGCCCGATCAGCGCGTTTACGAGCAATGCTTTTTTAAGGTTGAACCATTTTTGACCGAATAGTTTGCGCATAATATCGTCTAATCTGCGTTGAATAATTAGGTTATAAGCACCTCTCAATAAAATTGGAAATGAAGATGCTCTTGTTCTTACACTTAATCCATATCCGCCCTCAGCATATTCAATGTGGTGCCAATAACCCGAAGGCATGAATAGTGTATCGCCATATTCCAGAATCCCGGTCATTCCCTTTACATATTTTAATCCGGGATATGTTTCAAAATCGGGTTTTTCAATATCTACAGTGGAATGAACATTAAATGGAAGTTTATATAAAAGATCGGATTGATCGGGTGCGAATAATATAACGCGTTTTTTACCTTCAAACTGAGTTAGAAAAACATTACTCATATCAATATCCTGATGCATACGTGTAACCGAATTCTTCGGACCAAAAAACATAAAGGGAAGTTTTATATATCCCTTTGTGATGGAAGGATAACTGAAATCTTTCAGTAATTCCGGCTTATATTTAAATATTGGAAATAAAAATAATCGCAGATCTGTCGGTTCTCTTTCAATTAAATCGAGATAATCGCTGAATTTCATTTTAACAGTGGGAACCGATAAAGTTTGGCTGGGATCAGCTTTTGAGCTGCTATAGAGGCCCACCTCTGTGTCCAGCCATTATGGTTTTAAAAAAATCGTAATTCCATTTTGAGTAGGCAGGAAATTGTTTCCATAAGCCCCGCAGAATTACAGGTTGTTGTGGTTTTAAATAATTTAATTCAAATTCTTTTTGCGTAATCTTTTCTCCGTCAACAATAGGGATAGTTCCTGTTACATCGATTTTCATAGCCGGTGAATTTATAGGTTACAAAATTAAGAGGCTGTTTTTTAGTGTCTGGTTGTTTTAGATGAAATTAATAATTAAATGATATTATAGATTTATTACAAACTCAAAATTTCTATTTCTGTTCTACGATTATTTGCTCTTCCGGTTTCACTGGTGTTTATATCTATTGGTTTTGTTTCGCCAAAACCTTTGTTTGTGATCGATCTGCACTTATGCCATGTTCAATTAGGTAATTCTTCACGCTTAACGACCTGTCGAGCGATAATTTTAAATTATCAGATTCCATCCCAATATTATCGGTATGTCCATTTACCCTGATCTTCATTGTAGGATTTTTTTGACATCATTTCCACAACTTTATTTAATTCCGTTTGTGAAACAGATAATAATCCTGCAGACGCAGTTTCAAAGAAAATATTTTTAAGAGTGAGAATTTCTCCGGCATTTATTGGTTGTAATTCCACATTAATGATATAGGGCTTATTTGGAATGGCAGTTAATAAACTAAAGTTCTCCGAATGAAATAAATAACCTTCTCTTTGCACAAATAAACTGTATTCTTTACCGATAGGGAGCACTATAAGAAATTCGCCTGACTTTGGGTCAGAAATGGAGGTTGCTATCATGGTTCCTGTCTGCAGATCTACTAATTGAACATTTGCTTTTAATGGGAGCCTTGTAGTTTTATCCGTAACAATTGCCTTCACCCAGGTTACAGGATCGGCCTGAACATCGGCGGGTAATTCAAAGGAATAAATGTCGAGTTCGCCTAATTTTTTTCCTCTGTCGCTGGAAAAATAAGCAGTTGTTCCATTTGCCGAAACAGATAAACTGATCTCTCTGTTCTTAGTATTTATTGGATAACCAAGATTAACGGGTTTTGACCAATCACCATTTTCATCGCGTTTGGAATAAAATATATCAGAGCCACCCATACCCGGATGACCTTCACTGGAAAAATATAATGTTTATGCCCATCGGGATGAATGAATGGGCATTGTTCGGAATAAGGTGTATTTATAGTTTTACCAAGATTTACCGGTTCTTCCCAATATCCGTCGTCGCCAATGCTTGCCATCCAGAGGTCATAACTTCCAACGGTTCCGGAACGGGCACTGCTAAAAAATAAATTGCGTCCATCAGCAGAAACGGAGGGTTGTGATTCCCAATCGCCGGAATTAATAATGGTGCCACAGTTTTCCGGATTTGACCATACATTTCCAATTTTAATGGAATAATAAAGGTCACAACTTCCATATCCATTTTCATCATCATCGCAGGAAGTATAAAACAGATAACGTCCATCTGCAGAAATATTCTGAGCCCCTTGATTTAATTTGTTATTGATAGGAGCTCCCATGTTTTCGGCAGGTGTCCATGCTCCATCCCTAAAATAAGAGATATAAAAATCTTCCTGGTCTACATTGGGATTTCGAGGGTCGGTAACGGGAGGAACTACGGGAATTCTTCTCGTCATAACAAATGCCCGATCCATCAACCGATAACGAAGGAAAATATTCCGGGAATTCGCTGTTAATAGCATCTCCCATATTTACAGGATTAAAATCCACCGGATTTAAAACTGCTGCTTTTGCAAAGGTGAAATTTGTTTTTAATCTGTTTGCTTTAATACGTGGATCGCCTGTTACTTCCGGATTAGAGAGAAAAAGTATAATATGTTCCAGTGCTTCATCATACATTCCCATATTTCCTTCTGCTCCGGCAAGTTTAGTATAAACCCAAACTTCTCCATCAGGATCCAGATCAACGGCATGTGTATAAGATTCCACAGCCATGGAATCATTTTTTTAAATTCCTATAAGCATCCCCAAGATAAATCCAGGCGGTAACAAAATTCGGTTCCTCAATTGTTGCATTGGTAAAACTTTCTACAGCTTTGTCGAGGTATTTCGCCATGGCCCGTTGAACACCTTCATCAAGGTATTTCTGAGCTTTTTGCTGGCATTCGCCTGCGTAACTGGTTGAGCAAAGGTTATTGATCCGATTATGATCAGAAGGGTTGTAAATGTGATTCTTTTCATCTGCATATAGAAACGTAAAGATGGGGTATAGATTATATATCAGCAAAAATTGTTCTTGATTTTAATAGGGGTAGGGGTAGGGGATATGGGATACGGGACACGGGACTGACACAGGACATTGGAAAAGGAAATAGGAAAACAAACGGTGGGATTTAGAATTTTTTTCAGATGATAGTGAGGCTCTCGCTTTCAGCGAGGGTCTCACTAATGGCAGAAGAGAGTATCAGAATCAGGTATCAAGTATCAGGAAAAACGGAAACGGATGGGAAAAAATTTGTATAATATATTTAAAAAATTTGATTAACCAACAAAAAACAGGGGGTGAGGAGGCTCTCGCTCCCAGCGAGGGTCTCACTAATGGCACATACCAAAAAATTTCGCAAGAAATTTAAACACCTTTCTCCTTTCTCCTCTCTTCTCCCTTGAAAAGAAAAAAGGAAAAAAGTAAAGTAAGACCTTTTTAAATCTTACCCAACTTCCTTCCTTTTTTCTTCCTTAGAACCTTCCCTTCGATTCTTCGAATCTTCTCCCTTCGAATCTTAGCTTACTTATTCATTACATCTTCCGCATTCTTTTTATGATCCTCTTTTTTATACATATCAACTGCAACTGCAGAAGCTACGAATACTGAGGAATAAGACCGAATGCAATACCGACAAATAATGCGAATGCAAAACCCTGAATATTTTCATTTCCGAAAATTAATAAAACAACAATTGACATTAATGTTGTTAAGGAAGTGATCATTGTTCTGCTTAAGGTTTGGTTAATTGCGGAGTTGAATATTTCGGGAATAGTTCCGGATTTACTTTCTCTTAAATATTCACGAATCCTGTCGAATACCACCACGGTATCGTTAATGGAATATCCAATAACTGTTAGAATGGCGGCGATAAATGTTTCATTTAATTCCAGCGAGAATGGCATTATATTTTTAAGTATAGAAAACATTGCAAGCACCATAAATGCATCGTGCAATAATGAAAGTAATGCTCCTACACCGAATTGCCATTTGCGGAATCGAATTACAATATAAATAAATATAGCGCCGAGTGCAAGTAAAATCGCCTTCAAAGCAGATCGCTGAATATCGTCGGCTATTGTAGGCTCTACCTTCATCTGGCTTTCTTTAAAATTTGAATCCCAGGTATTGAAATCTACATTGGTATACAATCCGGATAATTGTTTAAATAATTCCTGACTTACAAGACTATCCGTTGACGGATCAGGATTATCGATCATATAACCTGTAGTGATCTTTAATTTATCGCTGCTGCTGAATGTTTTAACCTGCACACCCGGATCGAAATCAGACAATTCATTTCTTACCTTATCTGCATCAATAGGTTGTTCAAATCGCACAGTATAACTTCTTCCACCTTTAAAATCAACTCCTAAATTCCATCCGGAAGTAAACATTACAATTAAACCAATTACGGTGATCGAAATAGAGAAAATATATCCCTTGCGGCGATTGCCCATGAAATTGTAATTGATATTTTTAAAGGCACCTTTTGTAAAGTTTGTGAAGTATTTGATTGGTTTACCATTTTTAACCATCCAGTCTAAAATTAAACGGGTGATTAAAATAGAACAGAACATGGAAGCAATAATACCAATCATCAACACAACTGCAAATCCTTTAACAGGACCTGTTCCGAAGTTCACAAGTATTAATGCAATAATGAGTGTTGTTAAATTGGAGTCAATAATTGCGGAATAGGAACCGCTGTAACCATCGGCAATTGCCTTGACCATACTTTTTCCTTTCGCTAATTCCTCCCTGATACGTTCATAAATGATTACGTTGGCATCCACTGCCATACCCATTGTTAAAACCAATCCCGCAATACCAGGTAAGGTTAATGTTGCACCAATGGATGCGAGCACTCCAAAAATGAAAAATATATTCGCAAACAAAGCAAGATCGGCAACCATACCCGCGGTGGAATAATAAAATACCATGAACACGATTACAAGTATTAAACCGAGTAACAACGAAATGATACCAATGCGAATAGCTTCAGCACCAAGTGATGGTCCAACAATATCTTCCTGAACAATTCTGGATGGAACCGGTAATTTACCTACTTCCAAAATATTAGAAAGGTCAATGGATTCTTCCGTAGTAAAATCACCCGAAATTTGTGAACGTCCGCCAGGGATTGGTTCATTTACACGGGGAGCTGAATATACTCTGTTATCTAAGGTAATTGCTATAAATTGACCAACATTTGCTGTGGTAATATCTTTCCATTTTCTTGCCCCATCGGGTTTCATCGACATACTGATCTGAATCTTTCCACTCATTGGGTCTCTGTCTGGTGACGCACTTTTTACTACAGCACCATCCAATAATGGTTGATCACTATCAGGGTCAGATTTTATTGCATAAAGATCATAAGCCTTTGTTGTTTCATTTGGCTTAGAGGATAAC
Organism: Bacteroidota bacterium; assembly: GCA_016706865.1. Lineage (NCBI taxonomy): Bacteria > Pseudomonadati > Bacteroidota > Bacteroidota bacterium. The sequence goes on from JADJIS010000003.1 coordinate 316,752, forward strand.
ATGAAAATAATATTTGGTGGAAACTGTGCCAACACTTCTTCCGTCTTCAAATATTTCATCAATTGGAAAGTATCCGCTTCGGCAACCGTTCCAATAATAGGGGATCCGGCATCCTGAGCAAGTGTTAGTATGTCTACAAGAGGACCACCTGTTTCTTCATCATTTACTGCAGAAGTATCCTCTTCATTTAAAGTATCATTGGCAGCTAAAAAATTATTATCAGTAATAGTGTCGTTGCTGGCAACATTTGATGTGTCATCAACAACAGGAATAATAGTGGCAGCAGTATCCGTATCATTACCTTCTTCCTGAGAAAGTAATACATTATTTGCTTGATTAATGGAACCACCGATCTCGCCATAAGACCAAACTAACCAGAATTGAAGATTTGCAGTTGATTGCAAAAGTTCTCTTGCACGTTTAGGATTATCTACGCCCGGCAACTCCACCATAATTCTACCGGTGCTTTTTTGCAAGGTTACGTAAGGTTGCGAAACGCCAAATCTGTCGATACGTTCTTTTAATTTTGTATAGGTAGATTCAACACCTTCGTCGGCAGTAGTTTTTAACCAGCCAATTACTTCCGAGTTAGTGGAAGTTCTTGGTAATTCATCAACATTTGCGGTGTTGCTGAATAAAGTGATAAGTTGGGCATTAGGATTGGATTCCAGGTAATATTCACCAAACAATTCAATAAGGTCACCATCGCCTTTGGCTTCCTGACTGCGTGCTTTGTCTAACGCAGCTAAAAACTTTGTGTCCTTAGGGTTGGATGCCAATTGTTTTACAAGATCATACTTAGATACTTCCAAAACCACACTCATACCTCCTTGAAGGTCAAGTCCAAGATTCAGGGCTCTCTTTTTTACATCTTCATAACTGTATTTTGCAATACCAATATTGTAAACGGTTTTATCGGCATTTTGAGAAAAGTATTCACTCTTCTTATCCGATAATGCGATTTTGCGTTCTTCACCTTTTAGAGATGGGTCTATGCCTTGCTCTGCATAGTTTTCAGCTTTTTTTCCTTCACGGTTTGCTACCCAAGTAAATGATAACTGGTATAAACACACCAGTAACATCGCACCAAAAAAGAACTGAACGAGACCTTTTGATTGCATATAGATTTTGTGTTAGTGTTTGATTTTAATAATGTTATGAACCTTTTTTAAAAGAGGTGCAAATATAGGTGGTTGGATTGAAGTTTCGAAGATTTGTTGCCCTTTTTACTGAATATAAGCTCTGCAATTACTCTAAAAGCCAAAATAATGCATAAAACCTACAAAATTGACAGTCGATATAGGAAATGAGATCATCCTAAAAAAATTGCCACCGCTTTCGGGTGGCAATTTTTTTTATCGATATTTCTTTTATTCTGCCTTGATAAGTTCCAGGGAACCGATAATATTTTGCTGTTTTAAAAGATTAACATGATATACTCCCGCCGGTAAATTTTTACCGAAATTATGTGTTATATGATCACCACTAACCTCTAAAGTTTCCATGATTCTTCCTGTGATATCTGTTACAGTAAGCATATCAGCCCCGGAAATTCCTTCAACATTAATTGTTACAGAATTCATAAAAGGGTTGGGGAAAGCTGTTATAAGTTTACTGATATTTTCATCCTCAATTGCATTACATAATTCAGCGGTTACATAACTTGCAACGGTCGATTCATCGGAGCCTAACATATTTGTTGCAACAAGGGTTACAGCATAAGTTCCGGGAGTAGAATACAAAACTGTTGGGTTTTGCTCTGTTGAAGTGGAAGGAGTTCCTCCGTCGAAAGTCCATGACCATGAGCTTGCGCCTACTGAATTATCATCAAAAATCACTGTAAGAGGAGCACAACCAGAGGTAACATTTGAACTAAATGCTGCAGTTGGCGCTGATGTTACATCATCATTAACAAAAAATAAATCAACCCCAGCTTCAACTAGATGGCCGGTTGCTGCTTGATCAGCAGTTCTGAAACGAACCGTCATTGTTGAAGTGATAGCAATATAATCCGCCATCGAAATTTCAACAGGCACCCATTCGCTCATTTCGGTTGAAGTTCCATTTATTGCATCAACCAATACATCACTAACACCGTTATTAATGAAAATTCTTAAAGTATCGTTAGGAGATCCTGCACCACCTCCGTTAAAAAACCAACGTGAGTATGTAAGTTTAGGATTGAGATATGAACTCAGATCCATAACCGGTGAAGTTAAAATAGCAGTTCCTTCATCCACATCATCTTCCCCTGCTCCGCCAAATTCGGAATTACCGGTTATATATGCATCATCACCAAAGTCGCCTGTTTCATCTAATTCAGGATTTGATTGGAAGGGACCGGAATTTGTGCCAAATGGCTCATCTTTTCCCAAACACCAACATCGGATGTTCCGGACACGATCCAGTCGTTTTGGAAAATAAAATCGTCGTAAAAACCTGATGCCAGGGTCATAGAATATACTCCACCAGGAATTACATCCACATCCGCATCATCAGTTACATGACCCCATTTCCCTGAAAACATAGTATAAGAATCTTCATACACCGATGGAAGAGTATAATTTCCTGAGCCGTCGGTCACAGTTTGAAAAGTATAAGCCGGACTTCTGAATAATACATCCGCATTTGCTATACCAACTCCGGAAACCATATCAGTGATCTGACCGCTAATTGCAAAAGTTACAAGAGGGTCTAGTTCTGCATTAACTATTGTAACTACACCGTTTGATAAATTTACAGAAGGAATTGTGAGATCAGCATATCCTGTTTTCGAAAAAGTAATATCATATAAACCCGATGCAAAAATACCTGTGTGATAATCTCCGGTTAAATTAGTTGTTGCATCTACAACACCTACTGCGGTAAAACTAACTTCCGCTCCAAAAATGGGTGCACCTGTTTCTAAATCGGTAACTAAACCTTCCAAATAACATGCAGAAACATAGGTAGGTCCCAAAATAAATAATCCTTCCTCCATGTCGCTTGCTATAATATTTCCTGAAGGAAGATAAGGCCATGAACCCCAGCATCCGTTAAACCCATCGCCGGAAAGGGGAGAGGTGTCATAATTTCCTGTTTTTATCATGTTATCAGGATAATGAGCATCGGTAATGATAACTCCATCGCGATAATATGCAGTAACTAAAAAATCACCCACAACCATTGTATTATGTGGGATTGAACTCGTACCCGGATTTGCTCTGAACTGGCCGAGTTCCTTAATATCTGTAAGATCAGATACATCATAGGAAGCTACAGTAGCATTGGTAACTTCATCGGTGGAGAAAAGATATTTGTTATCGTCGGTTAACCAAACATTATGGGTAAATTCGTAAGGAGTTATTTGAGTTGCCAAAAGATCGGGAGAGGTTTTATCTGAGATATCCCAAACAGAGAACTGTCCTTCATAAATATTACCAGCCCAAAGCGTATCGCCTCTCACAAACCCGTCGTGAATGTACCAATCCTCAACTTCTCCTAAATAGGTTGGGTTCATTGGATCCGTATTTGCATCGAACATCTGGTCACCGCCGTTTCCGAGATTTGAGCCGAAAACGTGCACAACCCCATTCTCATCAGCAAAAACAGTATGGCCGGTTTCTAAACCAACACCACAATCGGTATAATTGAAATCAATTGTAAAAGGAAGTCCTGAAAGATCGATACATAATAATCCGCCGCCGTTTTCAGTAACAACATAAGCATAATTGCTCCAGGTGCGCACTTCGCGCCAGATACTATTATTTCCATCTACAAATTGTACTTCATTTGGCGAAGCAGGATCGGTTACATCAACAATGGAAGTTCCGTTGTAGGTGCCCACAATTGCATATTCCTTACCCGTACCGCTTGCCCAGCCTGTAAGATTTGAAAGTTGATCGCCACCATAATCAAGGTGACCGAGTAATTCTACATTTAACTGTGCTTTAACCTGAAAACCAAAAGATAAAAACAGAATTGTAAGAGGAGTAAAAATTTTAAGTTTCATTTAGAATGATTTATTGTAGTTCAAAGGTAATTAAATTTTATTGTGGACACTTTATTGCTATCAACAAATGGACTATAAAGATGGATTTGCTGAAAATTGGGTGTTTAATTGCAAATAAATGACTGAGTCGGAGAAATTTTACGATTACAATTCTGCCAAGTATTCTTTCATGGGAGTCCAGTAAAAATCTTGCCAACCCTTGGCCAGAGCTTCATATTGATCGGGTGGTACATTGGTTTGCATAAACTCCAATTGAGTGCTGTTCTTTTTGATAACTGAAAATGAAAAGGTAATAATGGTTATATGCCCATCAGGCAAATCGGCACACCACCATTCCTGCACTATCTTTTTTCCTTTTTCCAACAAAATATTTTTGCCAGTAATATAGTTATCCCAGGCAGAAAATTTCCCTCCGATACGATTGGTAATTTTGGCTTCCGCTCCTGTAAAAGCGGCATGTTTTTTTTCCTGCATGAGCATATCGTATAATACTTCCGGTGAGGTATCAAATGTTACTTTTTGACTGATAGTTTTGTTTTTCATTTTGTAAAATTATTAATGTATTTGGCTTTTTAATGTGATTTAACTTAAGGTTTATTTCAGCGATTTAGTTGAAGTAGCAGAAATTTAAAAAGATTAAACTTTTCTGTCCTAGTAACATTCCTATAACATTTTATTTTAACAAGTATTAACTTTTTGAAAATACATGCACTATAAAATTAGGAATAATTTTAACACAAAATATATTTTATGATTAAAATTATACGATTAGGATTAATTCTTTTAATCTGGAATTCCCTGGGTAATAAATTATCCGCGCAACTTACACTACCACCAAGCGGCGATAATCAAAAATCAATTGTGACCCAATATATGGGGATGGTTGGAATTACCATCAATTATTCGTCGCCGGATGTACATGGACTTAATGGCGAAGACAGAACCGGACATATTTGGGGTGAATTAGTGCCTTATGGTTTATCGAATCAGCAATTCGGATTATCAACCGATGCAAATCCTTCCCCTTGGCGTGGAGGTGCGAATGAAAATACAACTATTAATTTCACACATGATATTCTTGTAGAGGGAAAAAAATTAAAGGCAGGTATTTATGGATTACATTTTATTCCTGGCGCCGAAGAATGGACAGTGATATTTTCATCTAATTCCACTTCGTGGGGAAGTTTTTTTTATGAGGTTAAAGATGATGTTTTACGTGTAAAGGTTAAACCCGAAAAAAATAATTATCATGAATGGCTTAACTATGAATTTATCGACAGGCAACCATCAAGTTGTATTGTTGCAATGGAATGGGAAAATTTAAAAGTGCCAGTAAAATTTTCTGTGGAAGATATTGTTGAATTATATATCAACACCATGCGCAACGAATTAAAAGGAGAAACAGGTTTTGATTATATGGCATGGGTGAATGCTGCAAATTATTGTGTGCAAAATAACAGAAATCTCAATGAAGCATTAACCTGGGCGAATTATGCAATTGAGGAACCCTTTTTCGGAAGGAAAAATTTTACCAGTTATTCATGTAAGGCCGGAGTATTAAGGGCTTTAGGAAAAGTTGCACAGAGTGATAGCATTATGTTGGTTGCCATTAATGATCCAACCGCATCTATGATGGACATTCATTATTATGCAAGAGGATTGCAGGTGCAGAAAAGAAATAAGGAAGCACTGGAAATATTTTTGATCAATTATAAAAAATATCCTAAAGATTATGTTACGAATCTCGGACTAGCAAGAGGATATTCTGCAAATGGTGATTATTCCAATGCCCTTAAATATGCAAAATCAGGTTTGGCATTGGATCCAAATCCTCAGGTAAAACAAACATTGGAGGATGCTATTAAAAAATTGGAGATGAAACAGGATTTTAATTAAGTGCTAAATATTAATTATGTAGTTTGTAAAATCAAATAAACGAGTTATATAATTCAATTATGAGTATTAATTTTTGTTTTTGGATTGTGGTGTTAGAAAGTTATATTAAAATAAAAAAGCTGTTCGCAATCGAACAGCTTTTTTATTTTAATATATGAATTTTATTTCATTTTTACCAGTACCTCATATTCTACTTGTATGTTATTTTGCGAAAGCTGCAATAAATAAACACCAACAGGAAGGTCAGAAATATCCACTTGATCTCCAACTTTAATTACACTTGATTTTTGAAATGCACCGGCAGCGGAGTAGACATCAATTTTTACATCTTCTTCTGTATTAAACTCGGGATTTTCGTTTAATAAAGTAAAATAGGTGGAGGATGGATTTGGATAAATTTTAAACATGTCTTCTGGTGCACCTAAACGCATATAAGGTTCCACATCAATTATAAAATATCCGATTGAATTAGCTGGAACTTTTACACATACTCCATCTGTAACACCCCAGCCTCCTGAACAGGTACCGGTATTCGTTTCGGAAGAAGTGGAAGTAATTTCAAAGCGGTTAAGATAGCTGTCGCTACAAGTATTATAAAAATTATTAATATCAAATATACTGCATTTGCCCGAAGAGGAATATAATTGATCGGCTTTTATGTAATAAATACTAATAGGGTTATCGTTTAGGGAAACATTAAGATCGCCATAAAACTCAGTCACCTCATTCGGATCCAAATAATATGTTTGTGTAGTAGGACGAACATTAGTGTATGCTACCAATATTTTATTTTCGCTCGGCATAATAAATACAGTTGGAGGCAAATTTGGGTTGCCGCTGTACATAGTTGTGGTTGTTTTTAGATACTGATAATCACCATTAAATATTTCTTTGACAAGGGTCATATCGTGATAGGTAATTCTGGGTGCATAATGGTTGTCCACGATTGCTGTTGTGCAAAGTGGCACTACACCTAATTCAAGCTGGTCCTGTTTATCTGTTGGTGTCATAAAATCGGTGGGTACGCCTCCCAGGAAATTCTGTTGGGTATTATAGGTAAAAAAATTGTCCCTTGCAGCTCCAATAAAGTTCATTTTTACGTTTTTTAGAATCCATTCTTGTGTTACTTATGCCTGCAAAAAACTATTTGCAACAACACCTATATAAGGTTTTATGTCTTCAAATTCATCAGAAAGATCTGTACTTACCGAAGATTCTGTTACCCATTGTTCTTTAACCTCCGGACCGTCATCTGTTGCCAGAAAATGCAAATAATTTGCATGGTCTTCCTGTGCATCTTCAATGTTGGTTTTTATATCTTGATGAAAGTTACCTGGTAAATTACCTAAGCCGATAAGACCGTAGTATGCGCATTCAAGCCTTTCATCCATATCTTCATAGTCCCAAACACCATCAGTATAGGGTACAATATCCACATCAAAGTCGTAATCTCCGTCTAAACAATTATCATCCGGTGGTAAAATAATATCCATATAGTTTAATCCCGCATAAGATGATCCTTTAGGGCTAATATAGTTATGAATAATTACCGCATCAAAGGCATAATGCTCTTCAATTTCCTCGGAATAATATGTTGCCAAATCAATATTCCATTGCGGATATGGACAGGGTTCGGACAGAAATTCAGCTTCATAATCATCGCGTGGGTCATCATTAATAAAAATGAATTCATCGCAGGCACGATGTGGGGTAGCAGGTAACCCTATTTTAATATCTTCGGTACTTTCAGTTATCTTTAGCCTTGAGATAAAATTATGATCCATCTCTACATCATCCGGCATTACATATTCCAGTTCAGAAGTTGACCACCCGGTTAAACCGGAATATTCACCACCATTTATATAATCCCAGTAATGTTCAAAATCATTTACGAGTGATACTTCATCAGGAGCACTTGTAGTAAAACCGATCGTACTAGCAAAAAACGGTGCATAAACTTCATTTCCTAATTCCACACCCACCACATGTACATCATATATTGTATTGTCGAGTAAATAACTAATTACTTGTACAACATCATCAGCAGTCTGATTTAATATATCAGCACAATAAATAACATCTACCACATGACCGGGATTATCGTCTTCAATTTTTTTTATCAAAAGGATAAAATCATTGATATATAAGTCCGGCATTTCTTCGTATGTCAAAATACCTGGGTCAAAATTTACCTGATCGTGCCAGAGGCGGTATTTGTCGGTGAAATCTTTTACAGCCTCCAAGGTCATCCACTCATCACAATCGTCACAACCGGCCGGAACCCCATAAATGTCTGTTTCAAGGGTTGTGAGTAAGGTAGGCATATCCATTGGCGGGTCTAAAACATCGCCTGTCCCATCAGTCATATCATAATATCGAATCATACTTTCAATATCATATCCGTAACCACCATTTAGGTTGCCGTAATTGTCGTCAAGTGGATCACTGGTATAATTGGAACCAAGCGGTTGCATAAAGGTACTGGATTGACCTGCCGGGAATCGCAAAACATTTGGTTTTAACGCGCTTAATAGATCAAATGGTGTTGGGTCCTCCCCGTAAGCTAATTCAAATTCGGGTTCATAGGCATGTCCAGGTAAAAAGATGTTACCCACATTAAAACCATAAAACCCTTGTTGAATTGGAGCCGCATTATCAGAAAATTCAATTAAAATATGTGGCTGGTTATCGGTAAATTCCCATAACAACATTTCTATGCTGTCCTGAGTAGCAGAGGTATCTTCAAAAAGTACATAAACCAAACTTTCGCCGTCCAAATAAGTTTCTATAGTGTCGCCTTCAGTAAACATCGGAATTGTATCCGGAGAACAATAGCTGGAACCTGAATCGGATAGAAAAATTGCAAAATTTTCTGATTTACCATAAATATTGCAAGTCAACAATGGAATCATTAAAAGAAGGAAACGATAAAGTTGGCCTTTAATTAATAACAACGTGTTAAAAAATGATGTGATTTTCATAAAAATACATTTTAGAAGTGAGAATAATAAAATATGATACTGATGGTTTTAGCCTTATAGTATTCGGGTAACTATATTATAATCTTATGCAGATTTAGGCATAACTTTTCACAAATGCAAAAAAACTATTACTTTTATTAAAAATCACAGGTAATTTTCACCATGAATAGGTTTTTCGCCTTAATTCTGATTTTCTTCGTTGACACTGATTCCGGTATAGCTCAAGCTCCCGAAATTATGTGGCAGCGGAATTACGGAGGTACAAACGGTGATATTGGATCTAAAATAATTGAAACTGCAGATAAAGGGTATATTGTTTTTGGTCAGGCAGCCTCAATAGATTTTGATGTAACTGAAAACAAAGGAATTTATGACTATTGGATATTTAAGTTAGATTCTAATCTAAATATTGAGTGGCAAAAAACCATCGGAGGGTCGGCGCTTGAATATTGCAAATCCGGCGTAATTACCACTGATAGTTCCTATTTAATTTTAGGTTATACGGTATCATCGGATGGGGATATTTCCAACCCAATAGGTGAAAACGATATTTGGATGGTAAAGATTTCACAGGCAGGAGAGCTTATATGGGATCGTTCTTATGGTGGAATAGGTGGAGAATATGGAGAATGCATCATTAATACACTCGATGGTGGTTTTATAATGGTAGGTGCAACCGCAGGATCAGAAGATCATGATGTAAGCGGTAATCACGGGAGTATGGATTTTTGGGTAGTTAAGCTGGATGCTGAAGCAAATATACAATGGCAAAAATGTTATGGTGGTTCTGATTATGATTATGGATATTCTATAACTCAAACTTCTGACGGAGAATATATAGTAGCGGGTAAATCCGAATCCGATGACGGAGATGTTGCAGAAAATAAAGGATTTGCCGATTTTTGGGTGATAAAGATTGATTCTGTTGGCACTATAGAATGGGAAAGAACTTATGGAGGAACTCTTTTTGATGTAGCCTACTCAATAAAAGCCACAGGAGATGGAGGATGCATTGTTGTCGGTCAAACTGATTCCAACAATGGAGATGTGTCGGGATTTCATGGTGGACCGACTGATTGGTGGTCTCTGAAATTAAATAATTTAGGCGGAATTGAATGGCAGTTAGCTTTAGGGGGGTCAGGGCCCGAGGAGGCCGATATTGTCGTAAATGTTATTGATTCAGGATACGTTATTGCCGGTTTTACTGGTTCCAATAACATGGATGTTAGTGGCCAGCATGGAGATGGTGATTTTTGGGTTTTGAAAATAAACAAAACCGGTAATTTGATATGGCAAAAGGCTCTCGGTTGTTCAGAGACAGATAAAGCTTTTGATTTAATTATAACATCGGATAGCAATGTTATTGTCATAGGGCATAATGGAGGTATAAATGACGGTGATGTAATTGGAAATCATGGTGCTTATGATGTATGGATCGTAAAACTCGGCTATTGTAATACGGTTTTTTATGCAGATGCAGACGGGGATGGTTTCGGTAATATTGATATGGATTCAATTGCCTGCAATACGCCAATGGGTTTTGTTGCTGACAGTAGTGATTGTGATGATACAAATAATTTGATCTTTCCAACTGCAACAGATATTTGTAATGCCATTGACGATAACTGCAATGGATTAATAGATGAAGATGCAACAGCTTTTCATTGGTTTATGGATACAGATAATGATGGATATGGTAATGTGTTAAATGATTCTGTTTCCTGTTTTATTTTGAGCGGTTTTGTGTTGGATAGTACCGATTGTGATGATACCAATTTTTTTATAAATGCTGCAGCAACGGAAATATGTAATTCAATTGATGATAATTGTAATATAGATATTGATGAGGGTTTAATTTTTTATACTTTTTTTGTTGATGCGGATGGGGATGGATTTGGTAATGCGGATGTGTATTTAATTTCTTGTTTTGAGGAAGTTTCAGGCTATGTTTTGGATTCTACTGATTGTAATGATGGAAATAATAACATGTATCCCGGAGCAGAAGAACTTTGTAATTATCTGGATGATGATTGTGATGGAATTGTGGATGATAATTTAATCTATATGCATTCGTTTGAAGATGCCGATAGCGATAATTACGGCAATATTGCAGCGGATTCACTTAGTTGCGAATTACCGGAAGGTTTTGTAATAAATAATACAGATTGTGATGATACCAATCCTGATATTTATCCCGGAGCTGAAGAAATTTTAAATGGTGCGGATGATGATTGTAATGGATCTATTGATGAAGGTTTGCAAACAAATAATATTCTATTATCGCAATTAAATATTTATCCGAATCCGGCAAGTGAGATGTTATTTATCGAATATTCCGGTAACGAACAATGTTCTATTGAGATCGTAAATGTTACAGGAAGTATTATTTATTCCGATGCTAAACTTTTAAATCCTCAAACGATCAATATCAGTAAATTTGCAAGTGGAGCCTATGTTATAAAGCTACAAACTGCAAGTGGTGAAGCATCTGTTGTGTTTGTGAAGAATTAATTTTACGCCTTTGTAAAAATGCCTCTCTAAGGCAAATTCACAAAGGCGTAAATTATTTAATTATTTAAATTTATTTCCCTGCTATCTTCAAATTTTGAAATGTTTGGTCTTTTAATGAACTCAGCGCTTTAAGATAAGCTTCATCATTTGAATTCACTACGATCCAATACGCTTCAAAATTAAATAGGTCGCGGGCAATTACTGCTTTTATTACTGTTGCAAGTTTATCCTCACACAATTTAAAATCTGCCTCATTTTTCACAACACTATCAGCCGCGGCATAATCAAAAAATTGTTGCCATAATTTTTCTGTCAAAACAAATTCTTTGTTGAATTCCATTGCACTTGCATATTCTTTGGTAAGAGCGTTTCGGTTATCGTTTACATAAGTCAATGAAAATTGATTTACAATTCCTTTTCCAACAACTTCAGCATAATAATCGGTAGCCCAAGTTGTATCCAAAGCGATATAAATATCAGGCATAATTCCACCACCACCATATACAACACGTTTACCGCTTGTATAAAATGTGAGAGAATCGGGATAATGATAAACGGAATCTCCAAGCAATTCGCCATCGCGATATCGTTCACCTAATTCACTATGGTATGCTTCTAATCCATCCTCATACGATTTTTGAATACATCTTCCGGAAGGAGTATAATATCGGGAAACGGTAAGTCTCATTGCAGAGCCATCAGGTAAATTAAATGAACGCTGAACCAGTCCTTTACCAAAACTTCTCCTTCCAATTACCAAAGCGCGATCCCAATCCTGCAAGGCACCTGTTACGATCTCACTCGCAGATGCAGATCCTTCGTCAATTAACACAATAACCTTTCCCTTTAACATAGTTCCGTCGCCAACCGAATTTGCATCCTGACGGGGATAGGCTTTTCCTTCTGTATAAACGATAAGTCGGTTTGCAGGAAGAAACTCGTTTGCCATATCAATCGCTGCATTCAGATATCCTCCGCCATTTCCGCGAAGATCAAGAATAAGGTTTTGCATACCCTGCGCCTGTAACTCCTTGAGTGCCAATTTGAACTCTTCTGTGGTAGTTGCGGCAAATTTACTCACACGGATGTAACCAGTTTCAGGTTCAGCCATATATTTCGCATCAACACTATATAATGGTATTACATCTCTGGTAATTTTAAACTCAAGTGTCTTTTTGGCACCTTTTCGGTCGATAAACACTGTTACATCGGTTCCCTTTTTGCCGCGTAACCGATCGGTTACACCTTTATTTGACATCCCAATACCGGCCACTTCTTCCTCATTTATCCTAACTATCTTATCTCCAGCCATAAGTCCAACCTTTTCGCTTGGTCCGCCGGAAATAACCCCAACTACGATGATAGTGTCGTTCAAAAGGTTGAATTGAATTCCAACGCCTTCAAAATTGCCCTCCAAAGGCTCGTTGGCTTCCTTAAGTTCATCCTCGGTAAAGTAAACAGAATGCGGGTCCAGCTTGGTCAGCACCTCCACTATGGCGTCCTCAACCAATTTACCTGCATCCACATCATCCATATAACGATCGTCAACTATGGACAGAAAACGCTCGAACTTTTCCATTGCCTCCGCCTCGGTCAACTCCTGTGGCGTTTCAGATTTCATAATGGTTTGTTGTGCATAAACACATTGAAAACCAATAACTATCAGTGCAAACAGCGAAATATTTATTTTATTCATAATTTAAGGGTGTTCTTTTGATATTTAAGTTCAAATTTAATTTGATTTTTTCTATTAACGATGAAAATGTTCAAATAGGTTCAATTTAACAAAACTTAACCTTCCTGTGGTATTGTGTTCAGGCGAATTATATACACATCAATCTTGCCACAATTTATCATTTTCAATATATTTGAAAAAGAAAAAAGCCATTTATTCTAAGGATATAAAATTATTCTAAACTGAATTTCACGTTCTTTTCTCATAGGATTACTTTTTTTTAGATTTCCATAATTCACTTCCGTAATTTTGTTGCGGAATAAAAATCCACTTCCTATTTTGTTCAACTATCGCAAAAACAGCCACACTCACGCGATTTATTACATGATCTCCTCTACATTTCTGTTTGCATTAATGAATGTAATGGTAAAAATGCTGGAAGGAATCCCATCACATGAAATTGTTTTATTCCGGTCGGTTATTACGCTTCTGATTACTTTGTATTTAATGCGGCGCAAGAATATTGCTCCCTTAGGAAAAAGTCATCGCCTGATCATGGTAGGCAGGGGAGTGGCAGGTTCTATAGCTTTATTGATATTTTTTTATACCATAAAACATTTACCTCTTGCAACGGCAGTAACCGTAGCTTATTTATCACCAATTTTCACCATTATTTTTTCTTCTGTTTTATTGCGCGAACATGTAAATTGGAAACAATGGATGTTCTTCGCCATTTCTTTCACGGGAATTGTTTTTATAAATGGCATTGAATTAAATGAAGATACCTCCATAGTTTTATTGGGTGTATTGGGAGCTTCATGTTCTGGTCTTGCCTATAATGCACTTCGAAAAACTGCGGGATTTGTAGACCCGCTGGTTGTTGTTTTTTATTTACCACTAATAACTATTCCTGTGATCACTCCGTTTTGTGTGCAACATTGGGTAACACCACATGGATGGGAATGGATATTACTGCTTGGTGTGGGAATTGTAACTCAATTTGCCCAATTGAATATGACAAAGGCATACCAAATGGAAAAGGCAGGAGCAATTGCAAACTGGGCGTATCTGGGAGTTGTTTTTGCTTTGATATTCGGATATTTGATCTTTGAAGAACACTACGATATGGCTGCTATATTCGGAATGTTGATTGTGGTGGCAGGAATAATCGCCAATTTTTTATATGTGAACAGAGTTACATCTGCGAAAAGGTTTAAGGCGTATTTCAGAGGGTTTCCGGGATTGTGATTATCGTGATTCGTGATTCGTGAATCGTGAATCCGGTTTGCAAAACTGGGAGAAATAATAAATCCGCCAGTGGTCGGACAGGTATCAATCAAAAAATAAATAATATCAATCGGATATACATCTTTAAACTTTCAGCTCCGAATCCACAGAGTTCGCTGCGCGTAACTCTAAAGGGACACTCATGTGATGTAGGACCCAGAACCCAGAACCGAAACATTTAGTGATCGACGCAGGAGATCTACTACATGTCAGAACTCAGAACTCAGAACTCAGAACTCAGAACACAGAACCCAGAACCCAGAACTCAGAACCCAGAACTCAGAACATAGAACTCAGAACATAGAACTCAGAACCCAGAACTCAGAACAAAGAACTAAACAGAATTAATATTCAAACACCCCGTAATCGCTTTTAATAGTAACACTTTTTTTCTGAGCAGTTTCTACGTATCCAATTATTTGTGCATCAATTTTAAATTGTTTTGAAATTGCAATAATTTCTTCTGCAGTTTTTTCGTCGGTGTAAAATTCGAGGCGATGTCCCATATTAAATACGCGAAACATTTCTTTCCAGTCTGTTTTTGATTCTTCCTGAATTATTTTAAATAATGGCGGAATAGGTAATAAATTATTTTTGATGATATGCACATCATCGATAAAATGCAAGACTTTAGTTTGTCCGCCACCACTGCAATGAATTATACCTGAAATATTTTTTCTATACTGATCTAAAATTGTTTTTAATATTGGTAAATAAGTTCGGGTGGGAGAGAGCACTAATTTTCCTATATCTGTATTTGTTTTTCCAATGGATATTTCGTCGGTAACAAGTTTACTTCCTGTATAAACCACCTCATCAGGAATGGCAGGATTAAAACTCTCGGGATATTTCTCCGCATATATTTTTGAAAAAACATCATGGCGTGCACTTGTTAGTCCATTGCTTCCCATTCCTCCGTTATATTCCTGCTCATAGGTTGCTTTTCCATAACTCGCTAGTGCAACAATTACATTTCCCGGTTTTATATCATTAATAATGAGTTCACTTTTTTTTATTCTTCCAAAAGCAGTAATTCCAACATCAATTGTTCTTACAATATCGCCAACATCTGCTGTTTCACCACCTGCATGATGAATATTTACCCCATTTTCCTGCATGGTTTGCAAAAAATCCATGGTTCCATTTATAACTGCTCCTATCACTACACCCGGAATAACACTTTTATTTCTTCCTATGGTGGAAGAGATTATGATATTATCTGTAATTCCAACACAGGCCATGTCGTCTAAATTCATCACAAGAGAATCCTGTGCTATGCCTTTCCAAACATTAAGATCACCTGTTTCTTTCCAGTAAATATAAGCCAGTGCTGTTTTTGTGCCTGCGGTATCTGCATGCATCACATTGCAAAACTCTGCATCTCCTCCAATAAAATCAGGTAGTATCTTACAAAAAGCCTTTGGAAACAATCCTTTATCTAAATGTTGAATTGCTTTGTGCACTTCCTCCTTTTGAGAAGAAACTCCTCTTAAACCATATTTATCCTGATCCATGCCGCAAAATTACGGAAATGCCGCCATCACTCGATTTGTTAGGTAAAAATTAATTAACAATTAATTAATCAAATTGATGGTGCCCTATCATTTTTACGCAAGTATTTTAGCCAAAGTTTAATTTTGCCCTATATTCCAATAATCTAGGGTATGTCGAAAAGTAAAATAAAAGGGTTGAAACTGAAGTATATTAACCGGGATCTGAGCTGGTTATCGTTTAATGAGCGCGTTTTACAAGAGGCTGAGGACAATCGTGTGTCACTTAATGAGCGAATCCGGTTTTTGGGAATATTTTCCAATAACCAGGACGAATTGTTCAGGGTGCGTGTTGCAGTTCTCCGCCGAATGGTGAAAATGGAAAAATCGTCGTTAAAACTTTTTGATAGCAATCCTGCCAAGATCCTCAATCAAATTCAGAAAAAAGTGCTCGTGTTAAAGAACAGGTTTGACAACGCCTATCTTAAAATTCTTGAGGAACTAAAAAAGCATAAAATATTCATTTTAAATGAACGCGAGGTAAATAGTCAGCAAGGGGAAATTATACGCCATTACTTTAATGAAAAGGTTCATCAAAGGCTGTTTCCAATAATGTTGGATAATGTAAAAAAGGTTCCTTTACTCAATGATAAAACCATTTATCTTGCTGTAAGGATGATCAAAAAAGATAAACCCAATGCAACCAGATATTCATTAATTGAAGTTCCTGATGGAGAGCCATCCCGTTTTTTTGTTTTGCCTGATGATGGGGAAAAACAATTCATTATTTTGTTGGATGATATTATAAGATATAATCTCGATTCCATTTATTATATTTTTAATTACGATAAGATTGAAGCGTATACTATCAAAATAACCCGTGATGCGGAATTGGATTTTCATCCCGACCTATCACAAAGTGTTTTAGAGATCATACAAAAAAGTGTAAAACGAAGAACAAAAGGAGAAACAACACGATTTATTTATGATGCAGAAATGCCCGAGGATATGTTGCAGTTCTTTGCTAAAAAAATGAAGTTACAGCGCAACGATGCAATTATTCCCGGTGCACGTTATCACAACTTTAAAGATTTTATAAATTTTCCCGATCTGAACAGAGTGGATCTTCGTTATGAAAAATTGCCTCCTGTACATCATCCTTTATTAAATACAAATTCCAGTATAACCAGTGTATTGCGTCAGCGGGATATTTTGTTGCATTTTCCATATCAGAGTTTTCATCATATAATTGACCTGCTTCGCGAAGTGGCAATTAATCCGAATGTAACCAGTATTAGTATGACACTGTACCGTGTTGCAAAAAACTCAAGTGTTGTTATGAGTTTGATCAATGCTGCAAGAAATGGAAAACAAGTTACCGTTATCATGGAACTGCAGGCACGATTTGATGAAGAGAATAATATATTCTGGGCAAATAAATTGCAAGAGGAGGGAGTAACAGTTTTATTTGGAGTGAATAACCTTAAGGTGCATGCAAAATTGTGTCTAATTACACATTTACACGAAGGAAAAAATGTGCACTATTCCATTATTGGAACAGGTAATTTTAATGAAAATACAGCGCGAGTATATACAGATTTTTTCTTGCTGACCTCAAAACCGGAGATCACCAAAGAGGTGAAAAAGATATTTGAATTTTTTAATAATCGTTTTGAGATGAGTAAATATAAAAATCTTATGTTGGCTCCTATCAATATGCGATTAAAATTAAAACAGCTAATTAGCAGAGAAATAAAAAATGCAAAAGAGGGAAAACCGGCGAGTTTATTTTTTAAGATAAATAATTTAGTTGACAAGGAGATAATTAAAAAATTGTATGAGGCAAGTGTTGCCGGTGTGGAGATTAGATTAATTGTAAGAGGCATATGTTCTTTGGTGCCCGGTGTTCCGGGATTAAGTGAAAACATTGAGGCAATAAGTATTCTGGATCGTTTTCTGGAACACCCTCGGGTATTTTGTTTTCAAAATAACGGCAAAGAAGAAATTTATATCGGATCAGCCGATCTTATGGAACGAAATATAGATTTTCGTATTGAAGTGTTAAGTAATATATTGGATAAGGATGTGCGCAAACAACTTAAAGAAATTTTAGAAATACAGTGGAGAGATAATGTTAAAGCACGCACCCTTACACACGGTCATTTAAATGAATATATTCTGCCGGAAAAAGGGGAAGAATCTGTTCAAAGTCAGAATGCAATTTATTCCTATTTTAAAAGTTTATACGAAAACAGGGCTATAAAATAAAAGCAATAAAAAATACCAACTAATTAAGGATGAAATTTGCAGCAATTGATATAGGAAGTAATGCGATACGATTATTGATCGAGAATGTTTATGAAACACAAAAGGGACCTGTTTTTCATAAGGACTCCATGATAAGAATTCCGGTTCGTTTAGGAGAGGATGCATTTTTAGATGGTGTAATTTCTGAAGAAAAAGTTGAAATGGTGGTCAAAACAATGATCGCAATGAAACATATTATTGATGTTCATAAAGTAATTGATTATAAAGTTGTGGCCACCTCTGCAATGCGTGAAGCTAAAAACAGTGCAGAAATTATTGAACGTGTAAAAAGTGCCACAGGAATGCAAATTCAGGTTATAACGGGCGATTCAGAAGGAAAAACGATCATGGAATTGCCCTTGGAACAAGCAGGAATGGAACCGAATGAATATTATTTATATATTGATGTAGGTGGCGGAAGTACAGAACTTGCATTGTTGGGTCAGGGTAAATTAATTGCAAACAGATCATTTAATATTGGAACATTGAGAATATTAAATGATCAGGTTACGGAAAATGATTGGAGGGAAATTCCCGAATGGATAAAAAAACACAAGAACTTTAATTTTGAATTAAGTGCTATTGGAGTGGGAGGAAATATTAACCATATTATGAAACACTACGGAAAATCCGGTAAAATATATTTGAGTATTTCCATTCTTAAACGCGTAATGATGTATATGGATGAATTGAGTATGGGAGAACGTGTTCGCGACCTCGGATTAAAACCCGATCGCGCCGACGTGATCGTTCCGGCACTAAAAATTTATATCAATGTGATGAAATGGGCGGGAATTGAAAAGATCTTTGTCCCTAAACAAGGATTAAGTGATGGATTGATCACCGAATTATATCACGACTGGAAAAATAAGATCTCAGTAGCAACTCCTGAATAATAATAATTATTTAATTTTGATCTCTCCTGATCTGTAAAGGTCTAGTATTTGCTCCAGTATAAATTTGATTTTTTTTACCGGCAGATCCTTATGTATATCGAAAAGCATAATTTTCATACGAGCTCTTTCTTCTAAAATAAGATCTGGATGCTCTATTCTTTTTCCTTCTACAATACCAATATATGGTATATCTGAATCCTTTTTCACCCATAGGTAACAAAACATTTTTCCTTTGTATAAAAAAAATGGCATTCCATATTTCCAGGCTGGTGTAATGGCATCATCCATACTTAAAATAATATCACGCAAGGCCAATAAACAATGGCGCAAGTTTTCTTCTTTAGATAGATAATAATTGTCTAGATATTGCATTTGTTCGGACTGAAAAATTCTTTTCTACACAGCAAAAATCTCCTTTAATTTGTTTTCTCTGAATTTAAATATTTTTTTTACCTGAGCATCAACATATAATTTTTCTGCAATCCATCCAAAAACACTTTTTCCCACATCGTAATGCAAAATATCGGTCATTAAAGTGCCTGTTGTTGCTGGCTTGAAATGATGTTCATGGTGCCAGATTCTATAAGGGCCTTTGCGCTGCTCATCTACAAAATAATGTGGTTCATTAATATGCGTTATCTCAGTCACCCAATCAAGCGGAATATTCAGGATGGGCGTTATTTTGTATGTTATGAGCAATCCCTCATACATTTTTTCCGGCACTGTTGAAGTGATCTTAAAAATCATCTCCTCCGGTGTTATCTTATTTAAATTATTAGGGGAAGAAAAAAAATCCCATGCTTCCTGGAGCGTGATAGGTAATAAAATTTCGCTGCGTAAGGTTTTCATTTATGTAATAGATATGAAGCTATAGTAACAAAATTAATGTCTTTATGTTCAGCGGCACCATCTTAGTTGATCATCCAACATAACCACCAACTCTGTTATAAAGATTTTGTGGTTCCCATTTCCTTTTTTCTCCTAAAACCATTCGTTTTAGAATTCGCTGAGGGGTAAATTGTAAATCTATTAGAAATTTGATCGCTTCAAGATTATCAACCGGCAATGTTGCAATTTCATTATCTAAAAGCCTTGTTTGCATTAAGGCTATACCGGCAACGGAATTATCTGCAATAATGAGGCCCTCACCAAATGTTGGAAGATAAAATCCCTGCAGTCTATCTTCGTCGTAATATACTTTTGCCGAGCCAAAATGTTCCTGAAGTCTGAAAAATCTGTCCTCTCCGCTCATCTGTTTATCAAGTTCACGAATAACTTCTTTGTGTTTTTCTTTTATTCCGATTATTTTTTCTGAAATATCTAATTCGAAATCAGCATCGGGTTGTTTATAAATAATGTAATCAGTATCCTCGATAAATCCTTGTTTTTTATACACCGGAAATCCCAGATCGGTAGCGAGTAGGTGCACACTTAAACAATTTTTGGTGGCAACTATATCTAATAGTTCCTTGGTGATCATATTTCCAAGTCCTTTGTTTCTATGATCAGGATGAACTATTATATGTGCAAGCCATGCAGCATCGTTATGAATAATAGCTGATCCGGTTCCCACAAGTTTACCATTAAAAACGAGTTTAACGGGGAAACAAAAGTCGGAAATTAAATAATATATAAAATGAGGAGATATATCTTTCCAATCCGGAGGATTAATGGATGGAATCCGGGAAAGGTCTTCCGTTGTGAATTCTTCAACGATATAATTTTCCAATTTTAGTGCTTTTTAATTATTTTCTATTAGATCGATCCATTCGAGGACTACTTTTTCCAATTTCGTTTTTTTATTTTTAATATCATCCATGGAATAAAATCTTGCTTCGCGTCTGTCCTTCCATTTGCCTTCCAACAGATCTCCGCTATCGTTTATCATTGCTCCATTATAAAAAATAAAAATGATCTGGATAAATTTTTCCTGATGAAGGTTGAAGGCCGCCATATCCTTAATATAATAATAACTCGGAGCATTCCATTTTATGCGTTCAGCAATTTTGCTGCTAGCATTTTTTATGATAATACGCAATTCCTCTATTTCTTGTTTCAATGGATGCTCACTCGCCTGCATTAAACTATCAGGGGATTCCATTTTTGAAACTACTGTTTTTTTGGGTGACATGCAGAAGTTATAATTAGATGAAAATTATGATTCTAAAACCTTTTTTAAATTTACAAGACTTACCATCATATCGTTACCCAACATTTTTGGAAGGTCCATTATTAACAACATGAAATTAGATGGATATTTCATGGAACTTTTAAATCCCCATTTTACCTTTGTTTGTCCATCGGCAATTGTTTCGGCGGACATATAACCATGTGCTTTGCCTTCAAAGGGTTTGAGAAAATGTAATAAAAATTCGATTTTTTCTCCTTCATTTACTTTTGTGATAGTCTGTATTCCGTGACCCACTTTTTTATTTTCACTTTCCCATTGGTATACAAATCCGGCAGTACCATCTGTGCCGGTATAGGTTCTTTTAGAATTTGGGTCCATCATCACCCAAACACTGTATTGATCCTGATTTTTAATATGTTTGATATAATCAAAAACAGCATTTTTGTCTTTATTGATCAGGATCTCTTTTTCAACCGTGTAATCTTTTTTGACAAATAATGCGATAATTAAAGGGATTGCAATTATTGCTACTATGGCAATTAAAATGATGATTGCTATATTCATATATAATGGGTTTGTGTAGGTTTTATATTATGCTTTAAAAAGGTGCATTCCCTTCGGAGAATAAAATTAATACTTGTAACAAACTTAGCCAATTTTTTGGAGGTTATCAATCTAATTTAAAGCTTACAGGAAGTGTAAACCAAACTTCCACATTTTTGCCATTTTGTTTTCCTGGTGTCCAGGCAGGCATTTCATTAATTACCCGCATGGCTTCGAAATCGATAAGTGGGTAAATTGGATTTATTGTTTTGATATTATGAATTTTCCCGGTTTCATCTACTGAAAATTTAACAATGGTCTTACCCTGTATACTATTATCTCTGGCATCACGAGGATATTTAATTTTTGTAGAAAGATATTTATAAAGTGCGGAGACACCACCTTTATACTCGGGAAATTCCTCTTGCAATTTAACTTGTTCCATAATGCTGTCAATATCGGAATCTGTAGAATGTTTAACAGTAGAAATTGTATCTCCGTCTGCATTGAAACTGTATTCGAATTTTAAATTTCCGGTATTGCTGAAAGTATAGGTTTTACTTAAGAATCCATTACTGTATAGTTTTTTTTCATTAATTATACCACTTTCATTGTAATTGTAGGAGGTATCAGTTAATATTCCATTTTCGTAATGATCAAGGTTGTGTAATTTACCATCCTCATAATAATATCGGGAAACACCGTTTTTTACATTGTTTTTAAAATAGGTTTCCAGCGATAATTTGCCGTTTTTATAAAAGATCATTTCTGATTCCATTTCCCCCTTTTTATTATAAGGAGTTATGGAATATAAAGTGCCGTCTTCATTAAAGATCAAGGTGGTATCCATTTTCAGCCCCTTTTCCAGATCGCTGTATTGATATTTATGAATCAATTTGCCGTTTTTTAATTCCACACGAATTTTAACGGCACCCTCAGGATATTTTTTGGCACATTCAACAGTTGCCTTGTATTGATAATCACTAACGGTGGTCAATGCAAAATCTGCATTAAAATAATAGGTAATAATATATTGGGCAGGCATGCAGGTGTATGAAAAAACCAATAAGACAATTAATGTTTTTTTCATATCAACTGCTTAATTCAATCCCCTGAAATCCACTGGCACCACCTTACTTATTCCCATTTCAGGCATAGTAACACCATAAATAATATCCACTTCCGCCATGGTGCGTTTATTATGTGTAACAATAATGAATTGAGATTTATCAGCGAATTTTCTGATGGTATTATTGAACTTCATGATATTATTGTCATCCAACGGTGCATCTACCTCATCCAGAATACAAAACGGAGCCGGTTTTAATAAATATAATGCGAACAATAAACTCATTCCCGTTAATGTTTTTTCACCACCGCTCAATTGATCAATTACCTGTGGTTTTTTTCCTTTTGGTTTTGCTATAATTTCAATTTGTGCCTCGAGCGGATCATAATCATCTTTTAAAATAAGATCACAATCATCCTCCTCATTAAATAAGGAGCGGAATACCATTTTGAAATTATCTCTGATCTGTATAAATGCATCATCAAATTTCTTGCGTGCAGTTTCGTCAATTTCCTGTATAGTAGTTAATAAAGATGCTTTTGCACTTAACAGATCATCGCGTTGTGCTTTAATAAAATCGTAACGCGTTTTCATTTCCTCATAAGCTTGAATCGCCATTGGATTCACATCTCCATAATTCTCCAATCGTTTTTTGGCAGCATCTACTTTTTCCTGCAATTCCTCTAAGGTGACATCCACCGGAGGCTCGTTATCCAGAATACTGTCGAGCTCAACCTGAAACTCAACCCACAACCTTTCTTTTGTTGCCGCTAATTGCACTTTTAGATCATTCAAGCGGTCTTTAATACTTCCTAAGGTATTTTCACTTCCGTCTTTTTTCTTCTGAAGCGCTTTTATTTTATCTTCTGTTTCAGCAACCTCACCGCGACTTCCGTAATAAGTAGCTTCTTCGCGACTGAGCAATTGTTCCATCACCACTTTTTCATCGTACATTTTTAATAATGCAGTCTGAATATCTTCTATCTTTTTATGTGTATCTGTAATTTCCTCAATTACTTCATCCAATTGTTTTTTGCTGCTTGTAACAGTTAATATTGCCTCATCTCTACGCGCTTTTTTATAATTGAGATCCTGTTCAACACTTTGGAATTTATTGAGTTGCTGATGGTATTTAATATTTTCCTGATTGTACTGATTGGAATGCACATTTAATTTTTCGGCAACCTCTCTGTAGGCTATCTCCATTTCAAGCAGGTCTTTCTGACGTTCCTCCTTTAATGCGAGTTGTTTTTCATGCGCCTCATTTAATTTTATACTTTCATCATCTGTCTCCTGAATCTGGCGATTAAATGTTACGCGTTTTTCTTCCATTTGATGCAGCAACTGCTCAATGGATTCAATACGCGCTTTAGCAGTCATTAATTGCTGAACAACCTTATTTAATTCCTCACGACCTTGCTGAATATCTTTATCGTGTGATGATTGTTGAAGTTCCGATAAGCGGGTTTGTTTTTCTTTTAAAATTGCACTGATGGCAGTATCTTCTTCCTGGAATTTTTTGATCTCTGCTTCTAATGTTTCCAGCGTTTTTTCACGGCCAATTCTTTTTCCTTTGAACAAGCCTACAGATCCACCGGTAATTGTTTTACCTGACTTTGCAAATTTTCCCGATTTATGTAATAAATTGATATCCGGATATTCTGAAGATAATTTGGCGGAAAGCGTTTCAAAATCCTCATCCCCATTTAATATATATACATTACCCAATAAATGATTTGCAAGAGCAGTATATTTATCATTTACATTTACCACATCAAGTGCAGAAATTACTCCGGGAATATTTTTTGCGGAAGAACCATTTTTAAACTCCGAAAGAAGGAAAAAATTCGCACGTCCTTTTTCTTTTGTCGCTAATTCGTTAATGGCTCCAAGTGCATGTGCCATATTCGGAACAATATAATAATTCAGCCAAGGGTCGAGAAAACTCTCCAGCGCAGTTTTATATTCATCCTTACAACTCACCACATCCGATAGGAGTGGAGCATCTTTCATACTCGCCACATTCTTCTTCAAAAATTTGATGGATTCAGGAAATCCTTCAAAACTTTCGAACATATTTTTTGTGAGGTTGTATTCATTTTTCTTGGCATCGTAACTACGGCGAACATTAATTAATTCGTTGCGCGTTTTTTCTATGTCTTTTTGGATGGATGTTATATCCTGTTTAAGGGTATTTTCATCTTTTACAAGATTATCTACAACCAACTGAGCAGCAATTTTATTCTCTTCGTGAGAT